>MPMQ01000035.1 GCA_002238585.1 Kistimonas sp. bin40
GGGGCGGCAATGGAGCCGTACTGGTGGTGTCGACAGACAGGTGCTGGTGAGGGCCGCAGCCGTCCTTGAGGATGGGCTGGGAAAGTTGAGGTAGACCAGAACAAGGAGGTCGGTCTATGGCGGGTGTAAAAAGAGCTGGATCAATAACGGGGGCAGAGCTTTTCAGGTCTGCAGACGGCGAGGGTAAAGTGCAGGCAAACCCGGGAGCGAAGGGGCGGTCAGGAATCTTTGGAGTCACGAGCCGGCAGAGAAAAGCGGCTCAAATAGAGAATAAAAAGCTTCTGCAGCAAGCAGAGGTACACAACGGGCATCAATCGACTCGGGCGCAAGAGCCGGCGGGACGAAAGATTGCCGTGGTGCCAGTGGAGACTGGCCTGAATCCATCCGCTCAACATAAGCCAGTCCCTGCACCGGGTTTTCCGTCACAAGTTCAGGATGCCTCGTCACAAGAAGAACGCAGTTCTCCGCTGCATGGGCCGCAGGATGTCCGCCAATCTTGTTCGGCAGCAAGTCCTGGAGGAGCTGACGACGGCGTTCAACGGAGCAAAGATCCTCTGGAGGACCCGGCTTTTTACAAGGTTCAGGAGCAAAGGCTGCTGGAAAAGCATTTCTATAACCAGCCTGGCATGCGGGAGTTGGCAGAGGATGTGGCTGGGCTGGAGCCTGAACTGCGGCAAGTAGAAAAGCTCTGGATCGCCTGCCAGCACCAGGGAAAATCTGCAAGGCAATTCGAAATGAGAACGTCCGGGCCGGTGCTGCGGGATGCTCTTGAGGCGCTGCGCAAGAAAACGGGCATGACGTATTCTGAGTGTGTCGAAAAAAAACAAAAGCTGATTGCTCTGCAAGCGAAGCATCTGAAGCCTGTACTGGCACAGGTGGAGCAGCAGCGACAGGACAATGCGAAGGCGCTCGAAGCCGCGCGGCTTGATGTGAAGAATTCCTCCTGGCAGTTGAAGCTGGAACAGTGCGAAAGAGAACTGGGCCAGCAGGATCAGGAATTGGAGCAGCAAGCAGCGGCACTGGATGCGTGCAATGCCCGGCTGAACGCCGAGCAGTCAGAGGATAAACGCCGCGAGCTGCGTGCACGGCGAGATGAACTCAACGAGCGCATTGACAGCATAAAAGCGTTACGCCACGCGCTTTCCAATGACCGGGCGGCGTTGCGTGCAGAACAAAAGAGCAAGAATGACCGGGTATCGAGTCTTCGCTCCAGGCAGAGCAAGCTGAGTTATCAGCAAGGCGTCCTGAAACGTTTGAGCACGGGTTTCGAGAAGTCCTATCGGATACAAACAGTCGAAAAATTGAGTGCCAGCCAGACCGCGCTGGTTTCCCTTCTTGACAGGCTGGAAGCTGTTGATCGTGCACTCGACGCCAGTCCACGCCATGGTTTGCAAGGGGTACGTCACAGGCAAGAAAGAAAAGCGTACCGGACGGAGAAGCAGTTTCTGCAAAAGCGTCTGAAGGATGAAGTGGACAGCGTGCAGAAATTGTCCGCGCATTTGGGGGTCGCCCCTGCTGCGCTGATGGTCAGGATAGGCGAAGACGGAAAAGTCTCTTTGTCAGATACAGTGGTGGCCCTGCGAGAGTACGGATTCAAGCAGATAACGCCGGTTTATCGCTCGCGCAATGGCTCGGACGTGCATCTGGAGTCGTATCAGGCGCAGGACAGGAGGGGTTCGTGGGAGGGCGAAGAGCTGCTACGCGAGCTGGAGTGCAAATTGCAGATGCAGCTGGCTGGGCCGGTAAGAGAGCTTGAGGGTGTTAGCGTTCTGCCCTTCGAGCAGGTGCGTGCTCTTGAGAAGAAGGCCTCAACGCGACAGGCGTACCAGCAGGATCTGAAAGAGGCCCTGTCCCGACACTGGAGTGGCAGCCAGCAAAATGCAAAAGCGCTGTCGGACGAGGTGGGCAAGCTACTCAAAGAGAGCCAGGACCTGGCCAGACTGGGGGCGGCGGGTCAGCCAGACGCTCAGCAACAGCTGGCGGCGAACATGGTATCCCGCCTGCCGCATCTGAGGACGTTGGCTGCTGCGCTGGAAGTCCGCAGTTTTTTTGTGGATGAGGTGCAATTCGAGCTGGCCCGGTTCAAGAAAGATGAGAAAGGCCGCAAAAATGGGGAAGAAAACAAAGGTGGAAAAGGCCGCCCCGACTCATTGCAGAACAGTCTCCGGAATTTACAGATGGCGAGTGAACAAGCGAGTACCAAACTGGGTGAGGAGAGCAGGTTTGACAGGCTGAGAGATATGGACAGCCAGTTGAGGGCCAGTCAAAAGGTGCTGGACGCTCTGACGCCCAACCAAAGCGTATTTGCACGTGCACTCAAGGAGCACAGAGCTGTGTTGCAGGACCAGTTTCGTGCGCTCATCCAGTTGGTAAATGGCACCTCCAGTGACGAGGAGGGGCGCGTCATGCTGCAGTTGAGTGCCAGTGAGCGAGAGTTGGTTTCCCGTCTGCAGGCCAAGGAAGCTGTTGGCGAACAACTAAAAATCAGCCGTAACAATTGCAGCCAGAGTTTGCGTTCATTTCGCCTGAAATCTGCGGCTTTCCACCTCTGGGAGCTGGCAGGCTTGAGAAAGACCCGGCGTGCCTTACAGCGAGATATTCAGGAGCTTGATCGTTTGGGGGAGGAAGGCTACATGCGGCTGCGCATTGGTCAGAGACAAAGAATTGTCGAGCACACTGACAGCGGGAAACCGGTTTTAGCCTTGAGCGCAAGGGTTCTGGTGAAATCAGGCATCAGAGAGTTGACTCCCCTGTACCAGCGTGGTCCAGGTAATCGTGTAACAGTCACATACGAAGGCCGGGACGCAACAGGTGTGCTCCTGGACCAGGACGCACTGAGGCAACACGTGTATGCACGACGGCATGGGCATAGATGAGAGGGCACAAAGCCCCGGTGTTGTTGATGTCGGGGCGGCGTTGCTGCATGTCGCCGCCCCCCTTGTGACGGCATAAGTTGCCAGTTGATAAAAAGACCAGAACAAGGAGGTCGGTCTATGCAAGGTGTACAGCGAACGGAATCAGTGTCCGGGGCGAGTTTTTCAAGGCCCTCAGTGCATGATCAGGAAGGGCCGGCCGCGCAGGAAGCGGTGGGAGCCGGGCAAAAAACGACCAGGCACACGGACACGAATCCGCAACTGCGGCCATCGGTTCCAGGCGCGCCCGGCGGAGGTGATTCCCGCAAGACTGGCAAGGTCGTCCGGCCAGTCTCCCCAGAGCCAGAAGGGGGGCGCCTGAACCAGTACGGTGGCGGCAGGCGAGCCTTTACCAGCGATGCTGTATCAGACAACAAGCGCAAACTGCAGAGTACAGAGGCGGAGCTGGAGCGGGTCGGGGCGCTGCTGCAAGAGACCAGACAGCAAATTCCTCAAGAGCAGGCTTATCTGGATCAATCCTGCCAACTGTTGGTGCCGCTGGTAACGGAATTGGTAGGGGTCAATAAGGCGTGGAAGCGCATTCACCTTCAGCTGGATCAGCACAAAGAAGAGCGGCAGGAAAACCCGGAACAACTGCGGTTGGAGGCGTTTTCTGAATCAAGAAGAACCCTGGAGCGCAATCTTGAGGCGATAAAAGACGAACACAAAGTGCTTGCCGAGGAGATAGCGCAACTGGGGGAAGACATAGGCACCAGGGAGCAACTCAAGAGCCGGTTGTTGCGTCGGGCTGAGGAGCTGGCTGAGCAGCAGCGCATCCTGAATCAGCGAGTTTGCGCGCTGAGGACAGAATATCAGGTGGAGCAGGGTGCGTTGTTGAGCGGTAAGCAGAGTGCGCTGCTGGCTCTTGCCGCAGACCTGAGAGCGAGCGACTGTGAGCTGGCGACCTGTCCGCGCGGATTTTGGGACTTTGGCCGTCACGCAGGAAGGGCAAAAGCCGTCCAGGAAAACAAGCAGGCGTTGCAGCAGTATCTGGAAAGCGAAGTGAATGCGTTTTGGCAGCTATGTGCGCAGATGAATGTTCCCTCCGAAGCCCTGATGATACGCATGGAGAACGACGCAAGCCTGTCCCTGTCACACAGGGCGCAGGCCTTGCAGGAGTGCGGATTTTCTCAAATCAAGCCGCTGTACCGGTCGTTTGATGGGGTGAATATACAGATGACATTCCAGGCAGAGGATGAGAGAGGGAATCTGCTGGAAGGCCAGTCCCTGCTGCGACAGCTGCGCAAAAAGCAGCAAGAGCAGCTGGATGATGCAGGGGTGGATTTCACGGACAGGGTTCTCCTGGATGTTGACGCTGCACGCAAACTCAAGGAGCGTGCCGAGAGTGCACAGCAGTACAACGAACGTCTCAAGGACGCCTTGTTGCGTAAGTTTGTTTACCCGGGCATGTACAGAGCAGTGGATACCGTGAGCGGGATCCAGAAGCAGTGTCAGATGGTGATGGAACAGAATGCGCACGACCAGGCGGCCATGATGCCGGCATTTCTGGAGACTATGGAAAGCCAGATGGAGGCGCTGGGCGAGCTGATTTGCCATTTTGGCGTTGAACGGCGTTTTATGGTTGAGGCCAAATCCAGTCTGATGAATGTCAGGCAAGGCACTGGAAACATCGAGACTTTGCATAACAGTGTTCGGGCGTTGCATCACCAGATCGACAACAAAAAACGTCAGGTTCTGGGTGTCAGGTTGAGCCAGATGGAAGCACAACTGGAGCAGTGTAAAAAAGCACTGAAAGACGGGCTGCAGAATCAGATAGTTCTTGCGGCTGAAGTCAACGAATACATGGCATTGTTGCAAGATCAGCTGAGTGCACTGCAACAGTTGATCAGTGGTTTCTCCAGCGACAAGCACGTAGGGCTGGCGAAGCTGCTGGGTGAGTTTGACCAGAAACTCATCAGGCAAGTGGCGGCGAAACGGCATCTTGACCAGGAGGTGAGCTGCCGTGAGCGCCGGGGATGGGGCTGGTGTTTGCGTCACCCGTTGCTGGCGTTGCGTCGCAGCCGGGAGCAGGCGGCCTTGAAAAGTACGCTCAGTCGTGTGCACCAGGAGATCCATGACCTCAATAGCCAGGCAGAGCCTCTTGCGCAGTTGCTGCAGCTGCCCTGGCAAACAAGGGTTGTCAGAATACCCGACGCAGGTCAGCCGACTTTGTCAGACGAGGTCAGCCAGCTTCTATCAGGCGGCGTGACAAATTTAATCCCCATTTACCGACGTCAGAGCGATGGTGTCGTCACAGTCGATTATGAAGGCCAGGATGAATCCGGCAGCCCCTGGATGAGCAAGACCTGACGGAGCGGTTGGACGAATCAGGCGTTGCGTGAGCACAAGAGGGGCTGCATGCGCGGAAGGCATGGGCAAGCCCTTGCGGGGTTTGACTGCCCCCGCGTGAGGTGTTGGTGATCAAGCTGATGGTGAGACCAGAACAAGGAGGTCGGTCTATGCAGGTAAAAAGGAATACCGCTTTACCCCCTGAGTCCCTCGTCAACAGGGCGCATGAAGGTGCTGAGGGCAACGCCGCCTCCCCCCCCAAAGTCACCCCTTCGCGCGAGCCGGCAGTTCGTCAGACGCCTGAACGGGATGCGCAGGCGGATGCGGGTGGCGCGTCAAATCAGCCCCGCCGCAAGGTGCTGAACGCATGGGACGTCTGGCGAGTCGCCCCGCATGGAACCTGGAGGGAGCAACAGCCGCGTCCTGCTGTATCTTTTCCTGATTCCAGTGCCGACAAGCGTTCACCGCATCAAGAACAACAAGCCTGGCAACGGGAACGCCAACGTCTGGAAGCCCATTTTTACAATCAGCCAGGCATGCAGGAGTTGGCCGGGGAAGTGGCGCGTCTGCAACAGCCCCTGAGCACAGCGATGAGGGCTGTCGCTGCCCTTGATGCCAGTTGTGATAAGGGGAAAGCCGCGCAGGAGGCCGCTCATAAGGCATGGGAGCAGGCTCAGGCGGATTTGCGCCGCGAGACGGGGTTGAGTTACGAAGAGTGTTTGGCCAGGAAACAAGAGTTGGACAGCAAGAGGGCGGAGTATTTCAAGCCCATGCTGGCCGATTTGCGCAAAGAGTTACAGGTGCACACAGTTGCACTGCAACATGTCCGCCATGGTCTTGAGCTTTGTCTGGATCGTGTTTATGAGGACAAGGCCGAATTGAATGAAATCGACAGGAAGCTCGTGCGTCTTCGCAGAAACCTCAATTCCTCCGAAAGAGCACTTGAACAGCCCTCTATGTCAAGGTTTTTCGACTTTTACTCCGCACAGAAAGACAGTCAAAACCAGCGGCTTTTCCATCTGCTGAAGGAAAAGAAAGGCGAGCGGGCGGCGCAACGACTGGCGGCTTCGGAGTTTGAATATCGCCGGGAAAGTTTGGTGGCGGGCACACTGCTGGACAAAGAGCAGCAGTTGGTCACGAAGCAGCGCGTTCTCAAGCAGCTGATTGGCGGGTTCGCAACACAGCAGCAAATGGAGCAAGCCGGGCAGCTTGATGCGCGTCAGCAGGTGCTGGGCTCCCTTGTGGCGTCTCTGAAAGAAACGCGGGAAGTTTTGGCCAGGCACCAGAGAACTATTGAAAGTGACTGGTCCTTCGACAAGGTCTTGAAGATTTGTCCTTCCGTTATTGGTGCCTGTGTGCAGTACATAAGGAAAAGGGCATTGAAGGCGCGTATAGCACATGAAGTTGACGCCGTGCGCCACTTGTCCAGGCAATTGGATGTTGATCCGGCATCCTTGTGGGTACGCATAGCAAAGGACGGCGCTGTGTCCCTGTCAGACAGGACCCTGGCGCGGACCATGCAGGGGCAGCTGTTGAACCCTCGCGCTTCCTTGTTCAACGACAGTCCTGAGCCTGTGACGCCCGGGCAGGCCAATGCGTCTTTCGAACAGCAGCGGGTTGCGGTGGAAACGCTTGTGGAGGATCTGCGCCGTACAGCCGGGCAGAATCTGGAGCATGACAGTCCTCCCGAGGCACCGCCCTGCGGCGACGAGATTGATGTTGGCTATATCAAGTTGCAGGCCGGTAGTGACCAGAGATATCAAGAGCAGTTGCAACAGGCTGTGCTGGAAAAGTATTGCTACAGCCAGCCCGGTGTTCGGGCCTTCTCTGAAGGCATAGATTTGCTTGTTAAAAAAGGCCTGCAGCTTGCCTTGGCATGCCGCGCCAAAAAACAGGAGCAAGTCGTGGCACTGGCGGATGAGATGACAAACAGTCTGCCGCGCCTGCGAGACGCGATTGCTGATCTGGAAGTTGCTGATTTCGGGATAAAGGAGCTTGACGACAGGGTGAAGGATCTTGAAGAAAGGCTGTGTGATGTCAGGAAAGGGAGCACAGACCCCGAGGCACTCCAAAGGAAAATCGCGGGCCTTGGTGATGCAATGGATGTGCTGAAAGGTCGACTGCTGGAGCCCAGGAGGCAAGAGGTGTGGCGGCGCCAGGAAAATATGAGTGATCGCTGGGGACCCCGATGGCAGGGGCGTACCAGGGAAGAGCGTCTGCTGAATACACCAAGGTCACTGTTGCTGGACGAGCACCGCGTGCTGACCCGGTTGATCAGTGGCTTCCAAACCTGCACAGAGACAGTTCGGGCCAAACTGGTGAGTGACAATCAGTGTGATCTGGGTAACGAGCTGCGTAAAAATCCGGGTAGCAACGGCAAACTTGAGGAGATCCGCAGCAAATTTGATTCTGGATACAGCCATAGACGTGCATTGGGCATTGGCCAGAATCTCATGATTGTGCATGAAGACAAAGACGGAAAGCCGGTGTTATCAGAGTTTGCCCTTGCCATGTATAGAGCGGGGGTTCTGGAGTTGCGTCCTGTTTACCGGCGGCGACATGACGCCACTGTCTCAATGCATTACGAGGCTCGGGTTGAAAAAAATGGGACCTGGATTGATCAAAAGCCGCTGAAAGAATGGCTGCAAAAACGGGCTGTCGGGCAAGGACGTGAGGCGCAGGCTGCACGGGACGCCCTTGCTGCACTGGCGGCCCAGAAAAAAGCGATTGCCTGTTCGTAACATAAGGAAGGAGCCTGCGGAGGGTGACCGCCCTTTGTTACGGCTCTTGTGAGTACACCCATGGTGAGACCAGAACAAGGAGGTCGGTCTATGCAGGTCAAGAAGAGCGATACCGCTTTACCCCATGAGTCCCCCGCAAACAGGGTGCCTGAAGCAACTGAGGGTAAAGCAGCCTCAAAAGTCATGCTCTCCCCGGAGCCGGTGGTTCGTCAGACGCCGGGGCGGGATGCGATGGCGGATGCTGAGGCTGCATCAGATCAGCCCCGCCCCAAGGTGCTGAACGCATGGGACGTCCGGCGAGTTGCTGTGCGTGAAGCCCGGCAGGTGGAACAGGCGCGTCCTTCTGAATCTTTCGCTGATGTCAGTTTGAACCAGAGTTCGCTGTCTCAGGTGCAACAAGCCCGGCACCTGGAAAATCAACTGCTGGCAGCCCATGTCGACAACCAGCCCGGCATGCAGGAGTTGGCCCGGGAAGTGGCGCGTCTGCAAGAGCCCCTGCGTAAAGCGACGAGGGTAGTCGAGGAGTTTAGCGCCAGTGCTGACAAGGATAAGGGCGCTCGACAGGCCTTGGATAAGGCCCTGGCGGACGTGAAACGCGCAACGGGATTGCGTTACGAAGAGTGTTTGTCCAGGAAACAGGAGCTGGACAGCAAGCGGGCGGCGTATCTCAAGCCAGCGCTGGCCGATCTGGAAAAAGAGTTACAGGTGCACAGGGTTGCACTGCACCATGTCCGCAATGGGCTTGAGTTTTATTCCGCTCGTATCCATAAGAATAAAGCCGAATTGGACACCATGACGCGCAATCTGGAGGATCTCCGGAAGGAGCTTGACAAGTGCGAAAGAGAGCTCGATTACTGGCCCAGTCACTCATGTGCTTTCACGTATTACTCCAGAGAGAAAAACTGTCTGAACGAGAGGCTGTTCCAGCTGCTGAAGAAGCAGAAAGGCGAGCAGGTGGCGCAACGACTGGCATCTCTGGAGCTTGATCATCAAAGAGAAAGTTTGATAAAGGACCAACTGCTGGCCCAGGAACAGCAGTTGCTGGCGAAGCGGCGCGTTCTGAAACAGCTGATTGGCGGGTTCGAAACACAGCAGCAAATGGAGCAAGCCGGGCAGCTTTATGCTTGTCAGGATGTGCTGGGCTCCCTTGTGAAGTCTCTGGAAGAAACGCAGCAAGTTCTGGCCAGGCACCAGAGAACTATTGAAAGTGACTGGTCCTTCGAAAAGGTGCTGAAGATTTGTCCTTCCCTTATAGGTGCCTTTCGGCATTACATAAGGAAAAGGGCCTTGAAGGCGCGTATTGCACACGAAGTTGCCGCCATGCGTCGATTGTCCAGCCAATTGGATGTTGATCCGGCGTCTCTGTGGGTACGCATAGGAAAGGATGGCACCCTGTCCCTGTCGGAGAGGACCGTGGCGCGGACTTCGCAGGGGCCGCTGTTGAACCCTCTCTCCTCTTTGTTCAACGACAGCTCTGAGCCGACCCATGCGTCTTCCGGACAGCTGAGGGGGGAGGTGGAAACTCTTGTGAGGGAACTGCGCCGTACAGCCGGGCAGAATCTGGAATATGACAGTCCTCCCGCGGCGCCGCCTTGCGGCGACGAGATCGATGTTGGCTTGATCAAGTCGGAGGCCGGTCACGTAGATCTCTATCGAGAGGAGCTGCAAAAGGCTGTGCTGAACAAGTATTACTACGGCCAGCCTGGTGTTCGAGAGTTGTCTGAATGCATAGGCATGCTTATTGATAAAGGCCGGGAGCTTGCCAGAGCAGGCCGCGCCGGGAATCAGGAGCAAGCAGCGGCACTGGCGGATGAGATGACAAACAGTTTGCCTCGCCTGCGAGACTTGTTTGCCGCTCTGAAGAATACCGATTTGCAGGTGGAGAACCTTGACGGCCGGGTAAAGAATCTTGAAAAAATGCTTCGTGCGATCAGGGAAGGGAGCGGAAGGCCTGATGCACTACAAAGCGCAATCACGACCTTTGGTTACACAATGGACGCGCTGAAAGGTCGACTGCTGCTCTCCAGGTTGCAAGAGGTGCGGCGGCGCCTGGAAAACAGGGGGGATGACTGGGCTCCCAGGCAGCAAGGGCGTACCAGGGAAGAGCGTGTGTTGAATGCACCAAGGACACTCCTGAAAGATGAGGAGCGTGTGTTGAAGCAGTTGATCAGTGGATTCACAACCTACGGCGATACAGTTCTGGCCGCACGAGTGACTGAGGCACAGCATACGACGGCTCTCGAACTGCGTAAAAATCTGGAGCGCGAACTTGAGATCACCCGCCTCAGAAGTCAGGGAGCTCGGAAACTGCGTTCGTTTCGTTTGCCAGGGGCGTTGGCTGATTACAAGGCTGCGGGTGACCTCGCAATGAGTGTGTCCGGGGCGAACGAGTACAACAATAATCACTTCTATTCTGGGTACAGGCCTGATCAGGCATTGGGCGTTGACCCGGATCTCGGGATGGTGAAGAAAGGCAAAGCGGGAGAGCCGGTGTTAACAGAGATTGCCCTTGCCATGTTCAGAGCGGGGGTTGTGGAGTTGTTTCCTGTTTACCGGCGGCGACATGACACCACTATCTCAATGCATTACAAGGCTCGGGTTGAAAAAAATGGGGCCTGGATTGATCAGGATCAGCTGAAAGAATGGCTGGAAAAACGGGCTGCCGGAGAAGGACCTGAGGCGCAGGCTGCACGGGACGCCCTTGCTGCACAGGAGGCACACAAGAAAGCGAGCGCCCGTTCGTAAAATAAGGAAGGAGCCGGCATCGGCTCCGCAGTGCCGGAGCCCTGCTGTGTTGTCGGCACTGCGCAGGGCCAGTGCCCCTTGCCATGGTGCCGCAGAGTACACCTGTGGCGAGATCAGCAGAAGGTCGGTTCATACCAGCAGGAAGCAATGGTGCAGCGGCAGTGGCGGCTCTTGTGGCGTCTGGCCTGTGGCGTTGACGTCCGTTTGCCGCAAGTACGATGACGGCTGCGTCACAATGGCGCAGAAAGCTTTGGGCGGCAACGGCAGCTGGCTGGATGAACGGCAACGGACACAGCGGTCGACCCAACAGGCATCCGATGCAGGGCGCAGGGCGTCGGCTCAAGGCAGCGCCGGGCACAAACACGCCGGTGCCTGTGCGCGAAAAAAGGCGGCCAGATGCTGTTGAACCGGGCTTTCTTGTGTCCTGGAAGTGCTGGAGGCCATCGCAACTCACCTGATGTGTTGACTGGAGTCAGGGAGCGGGTTGAGCCGCATCTGGGGGCTGCGGTCCGCTGCTGCGCTCGCCTGCCGTGTTCGCCACTGCTGCCGGGCTCTTTTCAACAAGGGTTTCAGATTTGATATGACTTCACTTTTTTCGCGTTCCTGGCGTCCGTAACAGTCCTGCTGCAGGGTCCGCCAGGCATGCGACAGCTCCACCATGTTGAGGTGTTCCACTATGTCTGTAGCGGAACAGGCTTCGATCCCCGTCAGCAGTTTTCCCCAATGCAGGAGAGCTTGCTCCAGTCTGGTCGGTTGTGTTCCGGCGCAGGCGTCAAGAACCGCCTTGAAAGCCTGAGCCTCGTTTTCTGCGGGTCTGGCCACTGGGTCCTGCTTCTTCCGTCTGCTGTGCAGCCAGGCGTGCGGGCCTTGTCTGCCGGCTTTCCACCACAGCAGCAATGTTGTCAGCCAGCCTGTGACCAGCAGTGCGCACCCCCACTTCCACAGCTGCAAGCCGCCGGTTTCGGCCGCGTGCCTGGTCGGTGCCAGGGCAGCCGCTGTTTCCTGGCGCGGCTGGTGGCCGGGGAGGACGCTGTCTGGTGACGCGCCCACCTGCAGAGTGCGCTCTGGAAGGGAGCAGGTTTCAAGGCTCTGCGTATTGACGTTGAACCAGGTGACAGTGATCTGCGGGAGCCTGTACTGCCCGGCCGTTGTAAAGAGCAGGGCCGTGGACTCACGCCTTGTTCCGCTCAGCTGGCCATCAGGATCGAGCTTGTCTTGTGTTTCAGGAAGATCATTGTAGCTTTTGACCTGAGCAAGAGTGAGGGGGGCCAAAGGGGCAATCTGGGAGCTGTGGACGCCCTTGACATGCACAGTGACGGTGCGGGTAATGGATTCTCCGGCCTTGATCTGGTCGGGGTCAGCACTCCATCTCTCGCTCAGGGCAAGATGCTCGGCCGGTAGCCAGGGGGTGTCGGCGGGCCACTGCGCAGGAATGGCCTTGACCTGCAGGCTGACAGGCGTGGAGGTGACATGAAAGGGGCGCGTGCTGGTCATGCGTAGCAGACTGTGACTGGCAAGGGGGTCGTTATCGGCAATAGTGCCGCTGAGCTGTTGCTCGGGAAGGGTCATCTCGCCGGTCCGGGTGGGAGTGACCATGTATTCAACAAGCATGACCCGGTAAGGGATGCCTTGAATGATGCGCTCTTCCCTTTTGTCGCTGCTGAGCAATTTGATCGCCACGCCTTCTGCTTCCGGCGGCGTCAGATCAGGATTTTCTGTGAAACGGACGCGGGCCAGTATCTGCAGGGTGAGGAGGGTTTCCTGCCCTTGCCAGAGTCTGGTTCTTTTCAATTGGCTTTGCATGAAAACGGGCGGAGGCAGGGACGCGAGAGACCTGTCTTCTGGCTTGCTCACCCTGACAGATACGGCATTACTGATTTGCTGGTCGAGATGTACAGAGGGGATGGTCAAGGAGCCGCTTGTTTTCGGACGCAAGGTCAGGACCCACTCCAGCCAGACGTTATAGCGCCCTTTTGTCATGTGGATTTGGCGGCTTTTCTCGGTGCGGACAATGTGAAACTTTTCCTTGAAGGCGGAGAAGTCTGGCTCAGTCAGCTTGTTCGTCTGGTCACTGCGCAGTGTGTAGCGCAGCGTCTCGCCCTCATGGATCAAGGTGCGGTCGACTTCGGCGTTGAGTTCGGCGCGTAGTACTGTGCTGACCAGCAATAGGGGCAGGGAACCAAAGGCACTTGCCTTTCTGCTCATGGGCCTGTCCCCAGAAGGTCGTGCTGCTTGTGCAGCAGCGCGTTCTCTTGCTGTTGTTTTTTGAATTTGCGGCGCAGCAGACCACCGGGGTCGTCTGGTACCCGGCGGAGCCAGGCTTCTTCCTGCGTGTGGGATGAGCTGCCTTGTGGTGGTGGGGAGTTCTTGCTGTCACTGGAGCCAGAGGCCGATGTCGGCGGTGGTCTGTTGCGCTGCGGGGCCTGTGCTCCCTGCGGGTCATGCGGATGTCGGCTGGCAGGAGGAAGGCCGTCTTTCCGTCTATTTGGGGCGGGGGGAACGGAGGGTTGCTGGTGCTCTTGTGACGCATAAGGGGGGGGAGGTTGGCTCCCCGGCTGCTCGGTTTGCTGTTGTTGCTGTTGTTGCTGTTGCTGCTGCTGTTGCTGCTGCTGTTGCTGCTGTTGCTGCTGTTGCTGCTGTTGCTGTTGTTGCTGTTGTTGCTGTTGTTGCTGTTGTTGTTGCTGTTGCTGTTGCTGTTGCTGTTGCTGTTCCTTCCTGTCTTTCTGTTTGAGCATCCGTTGCACAATGGCGCGGTTTATTTGGGCCTGTTTCAGTCCGGGGGCCTGGGCCAGAGCCTGGTCGTAGGCTTGTATGGCTTCTTGCAGGGCACCGGCCCGGGCGAGGGCATTGCCCTGGTTATAGTTGCCGTTTGATGTACCTTGTTGTGCAAACAGCGAGGCCGCTTCCCCGTGTTTCCCGCTGCGATCAAGTGCCTCGGCTTTCCAGGCAGGATTGTGGAAGCGGGCAGCGGCGGCGGCAGCTTTGCCCTCTTGCAACAAGCTCTGTGCCCGCTGGTCGGGTGTATACCAGATGTCCTGCCATAGGTTGGCACTGCTTGTCGGGCTTTGCACCAGTGCACCGAGAAGTACCACAGGTAAAATCCAGCCTTGACGAAAGGCCATGGCGGCAAGAGGCAGAAGCAGCAGCAGAAGCCAATCTCCCTCATCGTACCAGTAGGAGAGAGTAGGGCGGCCTCTTGCGTTGGCGGCCACGGCAGGGATGGCAGGAATCACAGTGGCGATTTGGTCATCACTCATGGTGGCGTCCCGGTAGTGGCCGCCATGGGCCTGGGCTATCTGCCGTAATCTGTCCCGCTGCAGGTGGCTGATCACTATGGCCCCCGTCTCGTCATGCAGAAACCGCCCCTGTTCCGAACGTACGGGAGCTCCGGCAACAGAGCCTACACCGAGTATCGACAGCCTGTGCCCCGTGTTCTTCAGCATGCGGCTGATGGCAACATAGTGCTGGTCTGCGACAGCGTCTGTCACCAGCAGCAGACAGCCTGGCACAGCCGACGCCTGCGCCATCAGTTGTATGGCATGGGCCACCCCTTTGTCGGCTCTGTCACCTGCCAGCGGCATGATGGACGGATGCAGCACCTGAATCAGGTTGATCAGTGTTTCTTTATCGTCTGTCAGTGGTGCGGCAACGTGACTGTCACCAGCATAGACCAACAGGGCGGCCATGCCGTCTCTGCGGCTGTGCAGCAAATCAGTCAGTGTGCGCTTGACCCAGGTGATGCGATCGGGTTTCAGGTCATCAGCCCGCATGCTGCTGGAAAGATTGACGATGAATACAAGCGGTGTTGCATTTTTGGCTGCCGGTGACTGCTGTTGCCGCCAGCTGGGTCCCGCCAGGGCCAGTGTGGTGACCAGTCCGGCGCACAGCAGCAGGCCGCAGGCCCACCGGCTGGCGTGGCAGGTGTTGGCGCTGTCTTCCACTAGTTGTTCAAGCAGCGCGGCAGGGATCAGCTGCCGCCAGGCGCAAGCGTGCCTGTGCCGGTTCTGCACCATCCAGCTCAGACAGAGCACGGGAATCAAGGCAAGGAGCCACCAGGGGCGCAGAAAGTGAAAGGACCATGGCCAGTGTGCGGCGCTTGCCAGGGCGCGCACAGCGGCGATGAAGTCAAGCCCCTGCTCAATCATGGGCGCATTGCCTGTACTGCCATACAGTGCAGCGCCAGCAGCCCACTCAGGAAAAAAGCCAGAGCCAGGGGCCAGTGAAAGAGCTGTTGCGAGGGCCGCAACATATCTTTTCCCAGTTCGATCGGCTCCATGGTGTCCAGCGTCTGGTAGATCTCGGTCAGGTCGCGGGTGGAGCGGGCGCGGAAGTAACGTCCACCGGTGAGCGCTGCAATGCGGATCAGCGTGTCTTCATCCAGATCGGCGCTGGACTGCCCCCGGTAGCCGGCCGGGGGGGGCAAGGCCTGGGTGTCAGCCCCGACGCCCAGGGTGTAGATGGTGACACCGGCGCTGGCGGCCAGCTCAGTGGCCTGCAGGGGGCTCAGGTTGCCGGCCGTGTTGGCACCATCTGTGAGCAGAATAAGAACCCTGTGTCCTGCAGGCCTTTTGCGCAGTTGCCGTACTGCCAGTCCTATAGCGTCACCAATGGCAGTCTGGGGGCCGGCGATGCCGACGCTGGCTTCATCAAGCAGAGTGTGCACTGTGGCTGTGTCCAGGGTCAGTGGTGTCTGAAGGTAGGCCTGGGTGCCAAACAGGATCAGCCCGACACGGTCGCCTTTGCGATTGTCTATGAAGCGTGATGCAACACGTTTTATGGTTTCAAGACGGTTGATGCGCCGTCCCTGGAACAGCATATCCTCGGTGGCCATGCTGTCAGACAGGTCGACCGCCAGCAGTGTGTCGCGTCCTGTCATGGGCAGCTGGGCGGGCGGCCCCAGGTGGCAGGGAGCCGCAGCGGCCGTCATCAGCAGCAGCCAGATGACTGTTGTCAGCAGCCAGCGGCCGCTGACGGCCGGCCGGGGGGCAGCCCGGGTGCTTTCCAGCGGAAGATCAGCATAGAAAGGCACCAGGATGGCTTGTTGTACCGGCCTGGCCATGGGGATGAGCCTGTACACCAGCCAGGGGAGCGGCAGCAACAGCAGGCACCAGGGCCGGTGAAAACTCAGGCCCGGCAGCCAGGAGGCCAGCACAGTGATGAACGTCATTGCACAGGGATTTCCGTTTGCTTGGGTGGCGGCCGGGACGGATTATGCGTCTTTATCCAGTGACGCACGGCCGCGTGGAGCAGCTCCGGTGTGACCGGCGGCTGGCGCCCGCTTCCGGCCGTGTACAGGGCCTGTCCCAACACGGACAGGCCCTCGAGGCATGCCGTGTCTTTCTGGGTGTTGACCAGAAAGTCAAGCCAGTCCTGTCCGCACAGGGAGGCAACCCTGGCGCGCGGCCAGGCCTGCAGGGCGGCATGCTTCAGGACGCGATTATAGCTTCTGGCCAGCCCCATGATGTCGCGCTGCCCGGCCGGACAGTTGAGATGTTGTTGATACAAGCTGCCGACATCCTGAAGCGCCTGGCGTCGGTAGCGGTTGGCATGCCGCTGTTTCCAGAAGCTTCGCCCTGCCAGCAGGCAGGTGCAGACGGTCAGACAGGCCAGCAGCCACCAACCCGGCGCGGGCGGCCAGAAGCCAATGGCGGCCGGTTCAAGATTGGGCTCCAGGCTGGCCAACAGTTGCGCCTGTGTGGCGTCCGGGGGCGGGCTGGACGCTGCCATCAGATTTTTCCTGCCCGCCGGATACAGTCTGCCAGCTGCGACTCGGTCTCAAGACTGCAGTCGATGCGGTGCAGCCGGATACAGTGGCTTGCCAGCTGTTGTGCCAGCAGATCCTGTCTCTGGCAAGCCGCCCGGCTGTAGCGCTGCGCCAGCTGGTGTGACCGGGTATCGAGCAGGCCGCGCCTGTGGCCGTTGCTGACGGCGTAGACGGCGGCTGGTGGCAACTGGTGCTCCAGCGGATCAAAGGGTTGCACCGCCGTCACCGGGCAGCGGCGTGCGACACGCGCCAGGCTGCTGAGCCCGGTGGGGTTCAGCTGGTAAAAGTCGCTGATAACGGTCACCCGGGTGCCGGGGCGTGCCAGGTGGACAGCACGACCCAACAGTTGGGGCAGAGCCTGACCGTCGCCTGGCAAGCCGGCCCGGAGGCTGTTGTTGAGCGTGACAGCCTGCTGTAACAGCTGGAGAAGATGTTGACGAGAGCCATGCGGTCGCACATTCATGGTGTGTGTAGAGCCATCCACTTGTCCCAGAAGCAGGGCGCCCACTCTGTCGCCCCTGAGCAAGGCCTGCCACGCCAGTATAGCCATGACTTCTGCGGCCGTGACGGATTTGAAGTTGTGGCGGCTGCCAAAAAACAGACTGGGTCCCTGATCGAGTATGAACAGGGCCGGGCGCTCTTTTTCCTGCTGGTACAGGCGTGTCTGGGTGGTCCCTGTGCGGGCGCTGGCGCGCCAGTCAATGGTGCGTATGTCATCGCCGGCCTGGTAATTCCTGTACTCCATAAAATCCATGCCCGCGCCGGGGGCACGGGTGAGATGACCACCGGCACGGGGCGCGCCTGTCCTGGTTCGGACAGGCAGGTCCAGACGTCGGGCGGCGCCAGCCAGAGCGACCAGCCGATCCAGATGTGTATAGGCACCGCTCATCATGCCCCCCCTTCAGATGCGGCACGGCTTCAGCCGGTAGCCACCTGCAGCAGCAGTTGATCCAGCAGCCGATCGGGATCCAGTCCCTGCGCCTGGGCCTCGTAACTGGGTGAGATTCTATGGCGAAGAACGTCCTTGACGACGGCCTGGACATCGCCGGGCGTGACGAAACTGCGCCCCGCCAGCCAGGCGTGGGCGCGGGCGCAGCGATCCAGGGCAATGGTGCCGCGCGGACTGGCACCGTAGTCGATGCAGGCGTGCATGGCCTTGTGGTAGCGGCCAGGGTGACGCGTCGCATCCACGATGTTCACTATGTACTCTTCCACAACAGGCTCCATGTGCAGATGCAGAAGCTGACGCTGTGCCCTGAATATCACGGGCTGCTGTGTCGTCTCCCGTGGCGGGGGGCTGGCGCTTTTCTCCTGGTCGCGCACCAGCTGGAGAATGCGGCGCTCATCCTGCGCCGCCGGGTAGGTGATGCGAACGTGCATCAAAAAACGGTCCAGTTGCGCTTCGGGCAGTGGATAGGTGCCCTCCTGTTCCAGCGGGTTCTGTGTGGCCATGACCAGGAACAAATCGGGCAGCCTGTGGGTGGCGCCGGCAACGCTGACCTGGCGTTCTGCCATGGCTTCCAGCAGGGCCGCTTGTACCTTGGCCGGCGCACGGTTGATTTCATCGGCCAGAACAAGGTTCTGGAATACGGGGCCTTTCTGAAACAGGAAGCTGCCGTCTTCCGGACGGTAGATTTCGGTTCCTGTGATGTCGGACGGCAGCAGGTCGGGCGTGAACTGGATGCGCTGGAAGCCGGCATCAAGGCCGCAGGCCAACTCCTTGATCGCTTTGGTCTTGGCCAGTCCCGGTGGCCCTTCGACCAGAATGTGTCCATCAGCCAACAGGGCCATCAGCAGACGGTCGACCAATGTGTTCTGCCCGATAATCCGGGCCCGCAGGGTCTGGCGCAGGCCCAGCAGCTGGCGATGGACCGAGGGGGGGGCAACGGCGGCTTCCATGGAATCGACTCCAGCCTGTAAGGCCTTGATGAGTGCACCATTCTAGAAGCTCCTGCGCCACTGGCAACAAAGAGATGGCGAACTGGTTGGTCAGGCTGTCGTGAGCGGGTGCCCGGTCGTGAGCGGGTGCTCAGTCGTGTCCGTTGCTGTCCTGGCCTATGCGACTGGCCTGGGCGCCGGTTTGCCCCTTGTACTTGGCGTTGACGCGCTTGTTGTAGGGGCGTAATGCCGGGCTGCTCAGGGCCTCGAAATTGATGGCGCCGACTGTCATGCCAGGTCGCATGGCCAGCGGCAGCTTGCCGGCGTTGAAGCACTCGAGAACAATCTGCCCACGCCAGCCCGGGTCTATCCGGTGGGCTGTGGCATGGACCATGAGTCCCAGCCGGGCCAGCGAGGAGCGGCCATCGAGCCAGCCCACCAGGTCATCCGGCAGGGTCACCGACTCCAGGGTCACTGCCAGGGCCAGCTGTCCTGGATGCAGGAAAAAAGCACCGCCTTCTGGCAGGACAATTTCATCACTCATGACATCGTTGAGAGTGGTTTCGATTTGTTCCCGGCTGCCAGACAGGTCGATGAAAGCTGTTCCATGATCCCGAAAGACGCGGAAGCTGTTTCCCAGCCGGATATCCAGGCTGGCACCGCTGATGGTTTCCGGTCTGGGGTGGGGGCTGATGCGCAGTTTGCCTTTTTCCAGGGCTGCCGCTATGTCGCGATCACTCAGGCGCATGGTGTACCTCGGGTTTGTTCAGTCATCAACGCTGGTGATGACAGGGGGACGATTGTGGGTCAGGCTGGCCAGCCGTGCTGCCAGGCGACGTGCTATCGCAAGATAGAGCTGTGCATCAGCCGTATGGCGTTCGGGCTGGTCATGGCGCGCCTGAACACTGGGCAGGCCGCAATCGACCTGCTCGCGGATACGCAGTGACAAGGGCAGGGAGCCGAGCAGGCAGGTATCGGCGTCCTGCGCCAGCTGCTGCCCCCCTCCCTCACCAAAGACCGGCTCGGTGTGGCCGCACTGGCTGCAGCGGTGCAGGCTCATGTTTTCAACGATTCCCAGCACCGGCACCCGGACTTTGCGGAACATTTCGATGCCCTTGCGGGCATCCTGCAATGCCAGGTCCTGGGGGGTGGTGATGATCAGGCTGCCGGCCAGCGGCACTTTCTGGGACAGCGTCAGTTGCACATCGCCGGTGCCAGGCGGCATGTCCACGATCAGATAGTCGAGCTCTCCCCACCAGGTCTGCTCCAGCAGTTGCAGCAGTGCGCCACTGGCCATGGGGCCGCGCCAGACCATGGGGGTATTCTCTGTGACCAGGTAGGCCATGCTGTTCGACGCCAGTCCCAGCGCCTCGAGCGGGCGGAAAAAAGGGTGGGGGGAGTCAGGTGTTTTGAGACTCCCCGGCCTTTGTCCCTCCTTTACCCCCAGCATGCGTCCGACACTGGGGCCGTAGATATCGGCGTCGAGAATGCCGACGCTGGCTCCTTCATCGCGCAGGGCCAGTGCCAGATTGACGGCCGTTGTGGATTTGCCGACCCCCCCCTTGCCCGAGGCCACGGCGATGATGTTCCTGACCTGTTGCAGAGCCGGTTGCGTGCAGCGGCTACCGGCCGGCCGGACGCGGGTGTTGAACGTCATGCTGACCTGTTCAACCGGATCGAGCCGGAGCAATGCCGCTTCCAATGCCGTGCGGATAGCTTGCAGGCCGCCGTTGCAGGGGTAAGCGACAGCCAACACCAGTGACAGATGCTGTCCTTCAACACTGGCGCTTTCTATATCGAGTGTCTGTTGCAGGCTGACGCCCGACCAGGGGTCCTGCAGCTGGCGCAGGCACTGTTCTATTGTCGGGCGCAATCTGTCCGGCGTCAGGGAAGTCACAGTTCTTTCATCTCCTTGAGGAATTCGGCATGTCCGCCATCGGGGTCGATCCCCTGCGCTTGCATTTCCTGGCGCAGTTGTTGCGAGGCGGTCGTCACGGACTGCTGCTGCGGATCCGGCAGGGCCTTGGGAATGCTGCTCTCGAGAGACTCTCCTGCCGCGACACGGTTGCACAGAATGCTGTAGTTGCGTTCGAAGGGGGGCCAGCTGACAGCGCGCGGCTCGGTGTTGAGCAGGAACCAGCCGGTTGCGCGTGCCGCCAGATAGACCGCCGGGTGTGACCAGGGCGCTGAGGCTGTCTGATGACGCGCCTGACAGGCTTCCTGCCAGGCGGCCTGGGCTGAGGGCAGGCCTGGCTGGCGACGCAGCAGCTGGCAGCGGCGCCGCAGGCTGGCGGGGCTGGGCAGAAAGCGCTCTTCCCGAATGAGCTGAAAGATCGCCTTTTTGACCAGACGCGGATTCTGGTCCTGGAGCACACGCGCCCACAGGGCCAGGGCGCGCCTCCGGTCTTCTTCTGTAGGCCAGGCCTTGAGAAATTGTTGGGGAAAGGCATCCCGCATCATCATGAAGGCGAGGTTGACGGCATCGTAGATGTCGGGCTGGCGAGGAGGGGGCTGGGCACTGTGATGCGGTGTGCCACGGGCGCCCGTGTCGGCCGGGATGGGCTGTCCGGCCGGCATTCCGGTACCGGTTTGCAGGTGATGCAGCTGTTGGCTGGCGATGCTGTGTCCTTGTTTCATGGTACTGCCTTCATGGTACTGCCTTTGTGGTGCTGCCTTTGTGGAGCTGTCCGTCATGGAGCGTCCGTCATGGAGCTGTCCGTCATGGTAGTTCCCTTCATGGAGCTGTCCTTCAGGGTACTGGCTGTCTCGCTGGCGAGCGGACGGCGTCCCGGCCCCGGAAGGCCGTCCGGGGAGGGCACCCGGCGGTGCACAGCTTCTATTCTGGTCGGTTTTTTCGGGTTTGCGTGGCGCGGCGGTGCTCCGGGTACATATTTGTCACAAATCAGCGGGCCAGTGACATCAATCAGCACGCATGCGCCCCCCGCCCGGCACCTGCTGCGCGGGGCTCTCTCCCCCGGACACTGTAGGGGTGCCGAGGGCAGCGGGGCCTGTGTGCTTCAGGGGTCGAGATCGCCATCCGGGTCGAAATCATACTTGCCAATCCAGCTGCGATCTGTCAGCTCTTCATGAGTAGGGTGACGCGTTTGTGTTCGTGTTGTCTGTTTCTCATTCTGCTGTCTCCGCCAGTTGTGGAGCACGTGCTTGCTGAACTGGGAATCCCAGCCTTTGCGGGCTTCACCGGTGTCGTGCCAGTAGAACTTGAACTCGGCCAGCTGGGCACAAGCATAGTCCGGCGGCACGCCGTGGAAGTTCTGCAGATACTCATAACAGGCATGGGACGGCTCAAAATCCGGGGGCAGGGGACGGCAGCGGGCCTGGGTAGTGATGGCGTCCCTGTGCCGTTCTTTCAGCCGGCCCAGCTGGGCATTTGCGGCAGCAATGGCCGGTGGCTGAGGTGGTGGCTGTTGACTGGCCAGGTCCTTGAGTTGCGCCACCTGGTTCTGGTTGTCTTCCAGCTGATCCTTCAGGACTGCCAGTTGCTGCTGTCTGTCGTCCAGCAGGCGCTTGCCGTTGTCGATATCGACGTGCAGTTGTCTGACGCGCTCTTGCTGTTTTTTGACCAGTTGGTTGAGCTGTTTGATCTGGTCCCTGGTGTGGGCTGCGCCGGGGGGCAAGGCGCAGACGCTGGTCGGTGCGGGTTGCCCGGCGGCTTCTGGTGGTGCCCGGTGTGGCTGTGCGGTTTCAGCCGTCGTGCAGTGCCAGCCTTCGCTCTCAGGAGGCCTGTTCGCCTGTGTGTCAGGCACGGGCGTGTCCCTGGGGTGCGATTCCTGGGCCAGCTGGAAAAAAGGCTTGTCGGTGCGGTTGAGGCGGCGGTTGAAGTCTTGTGAGGATCGGTTGTTCATGACGCAGTTCCCAAGGAATACCCATTCACTGCCAGTCTGGCCGGTGGGTGCGAATCGAAGAGGATGGGAGCGCTGCGGTCCGGATCCGGGGTTCCGGGGGCGCGGCGGGCAGCGGAGGCATTCTACTGCAACTTGTGTCGGAGTAACACAGCCATGGACAGACGACAGTGACTGAAAACTTTGCGCGCCTGTGACAGGGGGGTGATGCCCTGGGCGGGGAACTTGTGGCGCGGCCGGTTGTCTCTATATACAAGGAGGGTCGGCTCGCCCGGGGCGGTGCCTGGCCGTCGTGATGACAGCTTGTGTAGAAGGAGGCCATCGCATGAATTCATTGTGCTTGCGTTGCGTATCCCCTGGCGGCGGCGAGGGGGGAGGGGGTGATGCGCGTGCCCGGCAGCAGAGGGGGGCGGTGCGCCGCTGTGTCTCGCTGCCTGATCTGGGCAAGGGCGAGAGTCTGTTACAGGCGTCTGCCGTCCTGAGACCTTGCGTGTCTCTGCCGACATGCGCGACCAGGGGGCCGGACTTTGGTGAAACAGGCGCGCGCCGGGCGCTTGTCGCAGACAGGACAGGAGGGTCAAGGGAGCTGGTGTCTCACGGCAAGGCGCTGCACGCCAGCAGGCGGGATCTTGTCGCAAGGGGCTTGTTTGTTCATGCCATCCGTTACTTTTCCGGGCATGAGGGCGGCTATGATGAGGACAGCATCAGGATCCTGTCTGGTACACCGGTGGTGTTTGAAGCCTTCGGTATTGGCTGTCGCCGTCGTTGTGCACAAGAGGCGGTTCCCGACTTGTTGCACGACGATCCTTTGCGTTTTGTTCTCAAGTGTCAGGCTGTGGATGCTGTCAGAGCGGGACGCACCGGCGGGGGATCTCTTTGTCTCAGACTGCTGGAGCGCGAGTTGTCGCGCAAAAAACTGGCCGGCAGTTTCCGGATTCTGGAGGGACTGCGTCTGGCGCGCCGATACGCGTGCCTCAAGCCTGGCAGCTTGTGTTACCAGGACGGCACCAGCCTGTTGCACAGCCGTGCCTTTCACCAGGCCGAACCTGACTGGCGTTGGCTGGTGTTGAGTGCTGGCGTTTTCGATGTCAATAAGACCTCGCTGTGGGGTTCGACCTTTTCTCCGTTGCTCAGTGCGGTCGAGCATGCGGCCGATGCTGACGCCGTTGCCGCCCTGCTGGCGGCCGGCGCGGACCCCAATCTGGCCAGCGCTGCTGGTGTGACGCCGCTGGGGTTCGCTATGCTGGCCGAGGTGCCGGATGGTCTGGCAAAGCTTGCTGTGCTGCTGGCGAGTCCTGCCATAGATCCCAATCGGCCCTCGTGCTTTGGCCATGCGTGCTGTACGCCCTTGCACTACGGGGCACTTCAGGGTCTGGCACCGGCTGTTGAGCGTCTGTTGACCCACCCCGGGACTGATCCTGACAGGCTTTTCCGGGTGCCCTACCCTCAATTTTCCGTATCCTGTGCGTCATCGCTGGCTGTAGCGGTGGCCTGCTGTCTGGGGGATGAGCACTATCCCCTGCGCATAATCCAGGCCCTGGCGGCGGCAGGTGCCCGCCTGTTGGTGGTGGGTGAGTGGGGCGAGGGGCAGCAGGAGGCGTTGAACTGCGGTGATGATCTGATGCTGTTGCAACAGGTAATGGGCATTGTGGCGGCTGAAGACAGAAGGCAGGGTGTGACACGGGCCCTTGAAGCGGGCCGGACCCAATGGCAGCTACGCAGGGTGCCGCAGTCAATGGTGCGCCCTGCTTCATCGAGCAGGCAGTGAGCGTCTGCTGAGCCTGCTTGTGGTGGAGGGACGCGTGTTGATGCCACCGGCCATGCAGCCATGCACGAAGCGATGGCGCCCGGTCTGGCGCGCGATTTTCAGGGAAACGGCGGGCTTCGGTATGGCGAGCTGCCCGCCGCTGGAGACAGGCGTAGCCGCCGAGACGATGAGGGTGGTGTGCGGGAGGGCCCGCGGCCGGGGCCTGGGGCTGCCGTTTGGGGGGGTTGAGGTTGGTGTGCGGCAGGCCGCGCGCACGGGACTTGGCATGCCTGTTGGTAGGCATACAGTTATGTCTGTTTGTCGCCAAGGCCCGGGAGAAAGAGGGCGCAGCAAACCGAGGCACGGACAAAAACAAAATACAGGGGAAAATGTATGAAAAGGCGTGGTGACTCTATAAGTATTTCGAACCATCCCACAGGTATTGGTTCAACGAGTTCTCTGGATGCATCCGGCCCGTCAGTTGTTCAGGGAGACCAGAAGTCGAGCGGTGTTGTTGCAGGCCGGGTGGTGACAGCCACTTCAGGTGATGCGGCCTCTGTCGTTTCCAGCCCTGCCGAGGATCGGCTTTCACGGCCGGATGAGCGGGGCGCGGAGGGACGGAAGGTGAAGAAGAGCCGGGGTGGCAGAAAGGCATCCAGGACAGGGAGGGGTAAAAAACCAAAGAAGCAGGATACGCAGGCCAGTTCTGCCAAAGGGGACGGCCGGGTCCGGACTGACGGCAAGGCTGGGCCCGTTGAACAGGAAGCTCAGCTTGAGCAGGAGCCTCAGCTGGAGAAGAAGAATCAAGCCAGGCCGTTGGAATGGGGTAGCCTGGTCGACGATGGCGAGGACAGCAGTCAGGGTGAGAGTGATGACGAGTGGATCACTTTGGCAGACGTCTTTGCAGCGATCGAATCGGGATTGGCCGCCAGACAAGCCAGGCTGGGTGGCCAGGGGCAGAAGGCCACGCCGGAATCGAGGGCCGAGCTACTGAAGCGGATCAGGAGGGAGCATGGAGAAGGTCGCCCGACATCAGAAGAAGATCTGGCGCAGGCTATTGCTTTTTTTTCCTCAGGCCTTGAGAAGCTTGGCCCTGAGATGCTGGGGCGCCTGAGTAAAAATGCAGGCGCGCTGGATGTGTTTTTCCAGTCGCATATCGTTCCCTTGTGCAAGGATATTGCACCGCAGCAGGAGATGCCCGACTCTTTCGGCGACGACTCTCTCACCTTTGTTCTCAGGTGCCAGCAGCTTGATCAAGTGAGGATGGCTGCGCAACCCCTGGCACTGGACCTGCTGGAAAGGGCCGTTCGCAGCCGTAACCTGCCGACCGTTTTCAAAATTCTCAGGGGATTGCAACGGGCACAGGAGCCGGGTTCTGTGAACGAGGAGCGGCCGCGCAAGTATAAGGCGGTGGAGTTGATAAAAAATGCGTATTTGTATCAAGGCATTGGCCTCCAATGGGTCAAGTTGCTATTGGCTTCCGGCGTTTTCGACGTCAATGTGGGAGAGCAGTCCGGGTTGTGGCTGGCGGCCCTGTCGGCGCCAACGACTGAGGCGATGGCGGCCCTGCTGGAGGCGGGAGCAGACCCCAACAGAGGGAGTCGCCGGGGAGGGACGCCGCTGCACGCCTGCATTGAAAACGCCAGGTCCCCCCAGACGCAGGCGCTACAGATGGACAAGCTCAGGCTGCTGCTCAAGCACCCCGGGATTGATCCAGGCCAGGTGCACGAGGCTGCCGGCATCATGGGAGGCACGCCTTTGCATCAGGCTGTTTTCATGCGGGTTGAGGCGGCCGTTGAGCAGCTGCTCAAGCATCCGCGTGTAGAACCGGATGCCTTGGCGGCGCTTGAGTACGGTGAGTTTTTCATGCCCATGGGATCCCCGCTGGCAGCGGCCGCCATTGACTTTCTGTGCAACGCCGAATGCCCGGAGACGCTGGTGCGGACCCTGGCGATGTCGGGTGCCCGCCTGTTGCTAGATGAGCCGGGACAGGCAATCCAGGATTGCACTGATGACATTTCCCGGTTGCGCCACCTCCTTGCGCCTTTGGTGGGGGACTTTGTCGCCGGGCGCACATCGGATGCCCGGGCACAGCAGTTGACAGCGATCATCGCGCAGGCACGGAGTCAGGCACTGTAGCCTCACCGGGCAGCCAGGGACGGCCTGGACGTAGCCCCGGTTCCCAGGGTTTTTCCGGGGTGGAAGAAAGGGGCTGGCAGGCCCCGGTTTTTTACGCGGGGGTGAGTCGGTCGGCCAGCCCGGCCGCCAGTACATAGAGTCCACGCACGAGGTAAAACAGAGGCATCTTTTTCATGTCGAATCCCAGATTCTGGTGGTCAGGTACTGGTGGTGCTGTTTGTTGCAGGCGTTGTGTGGCACAGGTCGCGAAGCTCGGGTCGGAAGTGTCTTCGGGCAGGTCGAAGGGTGGATGCCCGGGGTAGAGTAAGGCCGAGGGTTTGTGTTGTTCCTTGAAATGCTGGGTGAAGCAGTCTGTTGTCGGCACTTGTCTGGCGGTCCAGTAGATCAGTTCCCTGGCGGTCAGCTGGAGCCACTGGCCGTAGACATCCGTGCCCCCTTCGGCATCCTTGGGAAACAGGTCCCTGAACGGGGTGGGACAGCCCAGCAGGCCGCTGATATACAGGCTGCAGCCTTCATCCAGGAAGCGGGCCAGTTCTTCGACTTGCTGCCGGTTGCGGTAGTGGTAGTCCGGGACTGTGTCGCGGTACAGCCGCATGTAGTGCAGTAGCCCACCCAGAATGTTCTGCGCTATGGCGTTGACGTAGGAAGCCCGCTGCCCATAGCCGGGCAGCAGCCAGTCGGCATCGAGAGATTCCAGATAGCAGCGGATGAAACCATAGAACTCCAGATCGCCCAGATCACGCAGCCCGGAGTGGCCCAGATCTGATTTTTCGATGGCGCTGGTATTCCAGTGACGCATGATTCCCGGAAACCAGAAGCGCCCGGGAAGGAAAAAATGGCTGAGCAGCAGCTCCGGACGGGTTCCCATCTGTTGGAAGTGGTGGTACAGGCAGATGGTGGAGGTGTGCACAGCACCCAGACTGCTCCAGACGCCCAGGTCATGAAAGGCGTTGAGGAGCCCCTGTCGCGCCTGTTGGCAGCCGCCCTCCGGGCTGTCTGGTTGCCAGGCCAGGGTGTCATAGCTGTGGTCTGCGGTGCTGAACGCAAAGGCCAGACAGTAGGGGCCGTTGGCATCCTCGTAGATCTGTACCGGATCGGCAAAGCTGTCCGGGGAAAGCGGCATAGCGGCCAGGGGTACCCTGTAGATGCCGTCGGGTGCGGGAATCTCACTTCGCAATCCCAGCGTTTTCTGGTTGTCGCGGGCAAACTGCTGCACAGTCTGTTCTGCGGCGAAGGCTGTCAGAGTTTCACCCTGGCGCTGAAACTTGATGTGGACGCAGCGCAGGTCCTGATCCCGTACCAGCGTGCGTCCGCCCCGGCGTTGCCAGTTGGCGCTGGCCGGTTGCGGTTGCCAGAGTGGCAGTGTCGCAGTCTTTATGGCCTGCTCCAGGCCTGTGGTCTGCTGTTCCATCAGGCGGTGCAACTGGCGCCCAAGTTGAGCGTTGACTGGCTGAAAGTGGTCGCAAAACAGCAGTTTCTTGCAGACTTGATCGGGCACTGCGGCGGCTCGGCGGCTGCAGTGGTCTTCCTGGACAGGGTCAAGCAGGGCAAGGGGGTCTATTTCAAAATCGGGTGCCTGAAACAGCGCGGCCAATCCCTCAGTGCCGCCATTGCGCCAGATGATTTCTTTATACGCAGACGGCAGCTTGTCCCATCGTCCCGTGATCAGCAACACCCAGGGCGGCACTTCTTGTAGCGGGAGGCTTCGAGCGGCATTGGGATAAAGCTCACTGTTGCTGTTGACCCATGCCTTTAATGTGGCAGCCTCACGGGAGGCGGGCACAGCCAGTAGTTGATGGAGCGACATAAAGGTGGAGGGCTGCGACCAGTGTGCATGCCACTCCGGGTGTTTTTGTCTGACAGCCTCAGGAATTTCTATGGAGCTATAGGCGCGAGCCGGGACCTGCTTGACATACTCACAGCACAGTGCCTCCGTGCGTTCGTGCATTGGGAGGTACGTCAGCCATTCCTGTTTTTGTTTCAGGGTGTCCCACAGATCCCATTGGGTGAGAAACGCCGCGCTCAGAGGGTTGTAGGAGTACTGGAGCTTGCGAGCCTGTTTCAGGGCGAGCCGAAGTCGTTCGGGCGTCCTCCAGCGGGGAGGTATGTCGTCGATATGCGGTGGCGTTGGGTGCAGGCAGTCTGTGCAGCTGACCGCCCTGTTAACGCGCTCGTCAGACAAACGGCTTTCATCTATGTAGGGGAGAGCCTCCCCCGACACCTTCAGCATCAGATCACAAAGTTCCTCGTACTCTTCGGGGGAAATGCTGTTTTTCAGCAGGGGAAGAACGGAAAAATTATTCAGGACGGCCACGCGACGCAGCGCACGGGTGTTTTGGTGTGGTGGCAGTTCCAGAATATTCTTCGTGCGACAACGCACAAAGTACTCAGGCCCGCCCAGAGCCAAGCCCAGTTGAGGATTCTCACAGGTGATCCGGCACAGCAGCCCGAGGCCTGGACCTGGTTCCATGCTTTCCAGTACGGGGGCCAGCAGGGACTGTGTTTTGACGTTGTCGGGAGCCTCTGACAAGGACAGCGGGTAGTGACGGATAAATTCCTGTGCCAGGGTGCGGCTGGCCATCAGGCGGGTCAGCAAGGCTGAAGGAAGGTGCTTGGCTGCGAGGGCGATCAGTGGCTGCCCTTTCTCCAGCAGTGCCCTGGCCAAAACTGTGTCACTGACCTTGATCATGCCAAGCTTGTCGTTGAACGGGACATGGCGGCCGATCATAAACAGCAGAAGCTCGCGGTCGTATACGGGGGTGTTTGAACACAAGTGACCCAGCATGCGCTGGGCGAGTGTCTCGCAACGCAGCTCTTCTTCTGCAAACACGGAGCCCAGCCGGATGACAGCACGCTCTGCTGCGACCTGCCGAATGGCAGCGGCACGGTTGTGCGGGTCCTCAATAGCGCCAGGCGGTTTGTCAGCACTGGGCTGGGGTAGCAGCCGGGACTCTACATCCATGGGCGAAGCCGGGCGGCGGGGCTGTACCGGAGACCTGTCACGCCATGGATGCCTGTTTGTTGCATCACAGCTGTCTGAGCTGGCTGTCAGCCGGGGCTGAACGCTCACAGGATCAACGGATCCAACCGCTATGTTCTGGCGTATCTTCTGTGCGGCAGGTGCCTTGTCCGGAAGCTGGCGGGATCTCCCGCTGTCTGCGTGCGGAACTGAGGCACAACATGCAGGGTAGGGAGCAGGTATTCGAAAAATGTTGAACACAGCGGGAACCTCCGTGAGTCCGAGTCAATAGTTCTCCATGTATGAATTTGAGGCTGCCTGCTACCAGAAGTTCAACGCCAGAGAGTGATGCCTGCGTTTTCCTGGGCTGCCACTGCGGCATTCCCCTCCGGGTTTTCCTGGCATGCGGGCGATGCGGGACACAGCCATGGCGCTTGTGTCCGCAGGGTGTTTGCCAGCCGCTGACGGCAGCTGCGTAGCTGTGGACGGCCCCGAAATTTTTATCAGCTATCCGTTGCGCACCCGCCTGGACGTCCCCTGTTGTGTGCAAGGACTGCTGATGTGGTGTGCCGGCACTGGGGTTGCAGCCGGGGCCAACGAAAATGTCTGGCCAGGCAGCGGCTTCTTGCAGCGAACTTGAAGCCCTGTACGCAGTCCAAGACCGCAGGCAGGATCGCGCAAGCCGGTGGCCTGCCAGTTTTGTGAAGAGCACGGAGGAGAGATTCATGCATACAAGTGGGTTTTGTACCCTGTCCTGGGTGCAACCACACCAGGCGGGTGCACAAGGGGGGGCCGGACCGTCGGATACCCGGTTCGGGGGAAGAGAGGTAGCGTCCCTGGCCGGTGCGGGCACTGGCGTTGCCGGGCCCGTACGGGCTGTCGCCCATGAAGCTGATGCGCGCGCCAGTGTCGCGTCGCCGACATTCATCCGGCTGGGTGAGTTGAAAAACTGCGCGACGGAGCACAGCTATCTGGTTCATGCCAGCCGCTTTGTATCCTCTTATGGGATGACCGCCGGGCAGCACGATTACGGGTTCAGTCGCCAGTGGGCGGTGGAGCAACTGCGCACATTTGAGACGCTGTGTGTCCAGATGGGGCGCAAGGTCCCGGGTGACCTGGTGGGAGATGATCCACTGACGTTTGTTCTCAGGTATCAGGTTCAGGACAAGAAAAGGCGCAAGCCTTGCCACAGCGGGAGTGGCTTGGCGTTCTTGTTGGCGCAAGCCATGCAACAGCGCAACCTGGCGGTCACCTGCAAAATTCTGCAAGGTCTGGGTATGGCACAGCAGTGCGGACGCCTTGAGGAGGAGAGCCTGTACCCCCTGCATGGCGGGCTGTTGCATAGCCCTGCCTTTTATGATGCCAGTTCTGCCTGGCGTCAGCTGGTGCTGGGCACGGGGATTTTTGACCTGAACCGCCTGTCATCGAGTTTTGGTCAGCCCCCGTTGCTGGACGCGATCGTATCTTCGACGGAGAGCGTTGTTGACTTGCTGGAAGCGGGTGCTGATCCCAATATCGGCAGCAGGGCAGGGGACACCCCCCTGGGGCGGTGCATTGATCCACTGATACCAGACCGGATGAGCAAGCTGGCGGCGTTGTTGTGTCGTCCCTCTCTTGATCCCAACCTGCCAACAGCCGATGGCGGGGGGCGCAGCTCCCCGCTGCACAAGGCTGTCTGTTGCGGTTTTCTTGATGTGGTAGCACGCCTTCTGGCGCATTCGGATGTTGATGCAAATAGTGTCTTTGATGTGCGCTGGTATGACCGTCCTGTGCTGGCCGGGAGCGCGCTGACTGCGGCCGTCTTCCACATTCTTGTGTCCCGTCGCCACCCGCTGGAGATGGTGGAAGAGCTGGCAGCGGCAGGTGCGCGCTTGCTGGTCGTCAATGCTGCGGGAAACATCGTGGACTGCAATTATGATATCGGTCAATGGAAGCGCCAGATCCCGGGACATTGGGTCTTGCCCGCGATAACGAAACTGGCGTTGCAGGGGGCGCTTGAACGCGGGTTGCACCGGAGCAAGAGCCCGTTCTCGGCTTCGGGGGAGGAGTCCTCCTGATACCTGTTTGCCGGTAAAGATCCAGACACCGGGCGCTGCAACCGGGGCCTTGGCATGGCATCGGGGTAGAAAAGCTCTGACGTACGGGGCTGCACTGATCCTGATAGCACGGCGGCAGGAAGCAACAGCAGTACAAGAGTGTGCCAGGTCACGCGCAATCTTCCGGTCGCCTTCAAGATATTGACGGGTTTGCAGGAGGCCCGACAAAAGGACGGGTGCCCTGCTGTCAGAGGCTGTCCTGTTCGTGTCAGATGCCCCGCAGCCATGCGTTCTCGCCAGGGAACTTGTCCAGGAAAATGCAGTGGCCAGGTCCGGTTCTTTCATTTGTAGATGTAGACCGGCCTTGTCCCCCGCTGCTTACTGGATGGAGAAGCTTTTTTGCACCGGACAGTGCAATGGAAGTGCGGTCTGGTTTTGTTGGAGCCTGGAACTTTTGGCGCAGAAGCTGTTCCAATCCTGGGGACGGCAGGTTGCCACAATGGCGCCGTCTGTAACGAACGGGCCAGGGAAGGAGAGTTGCGAGCCTTTACCAGCAGGACATAGTGCTCCAGGGGGAAACTGCCATGTATCCATCATCAAGTGCTTCGAGCACACCGCCGCAGGCTGCGGCCGTGCGCCTCACCGAACCGGGGGCGCAGCAACCAGAACAAAAACCAGAACAGAAACCAGAACAGAAACAGAAACAGAAATCGGAACAGCGCTCGCCGCGCGCCTCCATGGCCTCTGGTCCTTTGGCCGCTTCCGGGACGCGCGCGGCAGGCCGCGCCAGTCTGGAGGGGGTCATCCAGAACCCGCGGGTTGCCGCGTGTCTTTCTTCTTTCCTGCCAGCGGCAGATGCGGTCAATCTGCACCTCAGTCTTGCCGCCGTCAGTCTGGAGAGCCGGGCTGTCAGTCCGGTGCCGGAGGCTGAGGTGGCACGGGAGCCGGCTGATCTGCTGGGCTGCGCGATCCAGATCCTGTACAACGCGGGGAGTGTCCCGCAGCGGCTGCCGCGCGGTTTGTGCGACTCTGAGCAGCTGGCGCAGTTTTTTGGCGAAGAGATAGAACCGCACTACACGACTTACGGACATCGACTTCCCGATCCGGTCGCCGATACGCCGCTGGACTTTGTGTACAGCTGTCAGGAGATAGACCGGACGCTGGCGTTGTCCATTCCCTGTACACCTTGCACCTACAGGCTGTTGGAGCGCTCCTTGATGGCGCGCAATCTTCCGATGGCTTTCAAACTGCTGACAGGGTTGCAGCAGGCGCAACAGCAGGGGACTCTGGACAGGTTCTCGCTTATGGACGCGGCAGGACTCGACCTGCTGCAGAGCACGGTTTTTTACGAGGATCTGGATCCGCCCTGGCGCAGGCTGGTTCTGGCGGCGGGGCTTTTCGATCCGAATGACCTCAGTGGAGGCTTGCCTCCGCTGTTTCTGGCCATCAGCCTGGCGCCTGACGCGGATGCCGTTCAGGCTCTGCTGGAAGCCGGCGCCGACCCTTTTTATGTTGATGAGGTCAGTGCGTTCACGCCGCAGAGCTACTGTGCCACCTTGACGTCGCGTGTCCTTGTGGACAAGGAGAACAAGATGGATGTCTTGCGCAAATGGTCCGGGGAAGAACCGGGGCCGGCGACGCAAGCGCGGAGCATGGCGGTCGGATCGCCCCTCCACCAGGCTGTTGTGGCCGATGACATGGATGCCGTTGCTGTGCTGCTGGGAGAGCCGGACACCGATATTGATTTTTGCTCGGGCGAGACCTGCGGATCGCCGCTGGCCACGGCCGCTGTGAGCTTTCTGCTCAACGAGAATGTCAGCGATGAAATGGTGTGTCTGCTGGTGTTGAACGGTGCTCGCCTGGTGGCAGGCAAGCCAGAAAGTGACCCTGTGGACTGCTGCGATAATCTTGAGCTTTTTGAGAAGGTTCTGGGAGACAGTCAGATCAGCGCCGTGCCGCAGTGGCGTAAGGATCAACTGGCGCAGGCGCTCAGGGATGCGCGGACCTTGGCGGGTTTGGGTACAGGACACCAGGGTGGCGGTTACAAAAGCGGGCGCAGTACGGAATAGTCCGGGAAGGGGGCAGGAAAGAAACGCCAGGCGTGACCGGCCTTCCTCAGACCCTGTGCTGTCGGGAGTCTGTTGCGCCCTGGTGCTCCTGTTCGGCTGGTGTGCCGGGAGCCGATGATCTGCGCCCTGGTTGCCTGAAAAGACGGTACGGGGGTGCCGCCCAACAGCGAACTTCCGACGAGGGGGAATCGGGCGGGACGTTTTCCATCCGGCGCTGGTGCACGCAAGCTCTGGAAAATTCCTGCCCTTCTTGAAGAGGCCTGTCAGTTTCCATGGGGCTGGAGTTGCGGCTCCGGGAGTCGCTCCTGTGCGGCGGCATCCGGAAAGCGGACGCCGAGCGCGTTTTCTATTTCCCGCCCTGTTCCCTGGCGCAGGGCCGGCGAGCTCAGCAGCTTGAAGTAGAACACATCGGTATTGTCAAAGTGGCACAGGCCGGGG
>MPMQ01000169.1 GCA_002238585.1 Kistimonas sp. bin40
ACAAGTCATCAGGGCTACGCGTAAAGTCGGTAACATCCGTCGGAGCATTGAGTGGAAAGCGGGTCCAGCGCAGGTGGGTCTGATTAGAGTTGGTCGCATCGGTGTGCTGGTAGGCATGCACTAGAGTGTTGTTGTCAAACAGGGCAAATCTGGGACCATTACCCTCAGGCACCACCCGAGCTCCAGCGTAAAGGTGTCCCCGTTCTTTCTCTTCACCCGTCTCGCTCCTCTGCGGCTCACCGCCAGCAGGTGGAGAAAAAGACAAGACGCGAAAAAGGTCTCTCTGCCGGTATGCATCTGAGTCAACCGGCCATCCTTGCCGCGTCACCAGTAGCCACTGATCGTTCGCAGGCACCAGAGTGTGAAATTGCTCACCCGGACTGTGGCAAATTTCATTCTCATTGCACTGGGGCAAATGACAACCTGGAAGATTACCTAACTGGTGGAAAACTCCATATCCATGCATCTCCGTGCAATAGGCCTTATGGACCCTGTTCCAGCCAGCCGGCTGGGTAGTGTTCTGCTGAATCCAGGGCGGAAGGCGATTAGCAGCCTCTTTCGAACGTTGAAATCTATAGGCCGCCACATCCACAGCACCGGCCTCAAAGTCAGGCCTATATGGGTTATCCAGATTTTTCTCCTTCAGACAGCGCAGCACAGCATCACCAGGAACGGAAAGAGGAAGCTCAGGATCCCCACCGGAAAACAGCTGCACGTGATGCCCTCTCACGAAGAAGATGGGATAGTCGGAAGAGCCGGGACAGTCGTCGTCCTCCCTGTCTTCACTATTATCCCCGCTTTCCCCCCTGCCCACACTACCCAAAAGAGTTCTGGAATTGATAGCAGAGTTGCCACCCTCAACGACCAGCGGGTTACCGCCAACATTTCTTTGCATGAACGAGGGATTGGCAAGAGGACATGCTGTCTCACAGCTACACTCCCCTCCCGAACACCGCTTATCACATCTGTCTCCACACGAGCTGTCATCGACAGCCAGTGCCACGCTGGCCACTGCCATGCTGCTATTGGAAGGCGGAAGGACACCTGCCTTCACAGTGTTGTTGCGGCACTCCTGCTGCCGCGTGTTGAACCCTCCCGTACGCCCGATGATGCCCTTCGGATCGTCGCTCTTTCCGCGCTTGTGTGCTTCATACACCAGCCCCAAAGACGCCACCGCCACCCCCTCGGTTTTGTTCTGCACCTCAGCTTCTATCCGGTTATCACGCACGCCCCATTGTTCCAGCCTGTGCAAAGGATCGTCACCACCTTGATCATAGTGATGGCCAAAACCCGGCTCATAGCTGCCTGCCAGGCTGGCATAGGCACGCCCCTCCTGCGAACCGCCAAGCTGTGAGGTAGTCCCGTCGAGCACAGCCCGGACGCTATTATTGCTGACGTTGTTCTGGCACAAGTCATTCTCACGGCCCTGGATGTCCACATAGCCCCATCCCAGACTGGCCTCTACCAAAGGCGAGCTGCCATTCGTCTCATTCTCACGGCCCTGGATGTCCACATAGCCCCATCCCAGACTGGCCTCTACCGAAGGCGAGCTGCCATTCGTCACCGCACCGGGTCGGGCTTTGGCCTGTACAATGTTGTCGCTGCTATCGTACAAGCGCATAAATGTTTCACTACCATTGGTATGCGCTACCGGGCCGGCTACCAGTAAACCACTGCCCTTGTCAGTCCCGTTCATCTCTGCATCAAGTCTGGTGCCATCCATCGACAGGAGGAAAGTGCTGCCATCCTCAATCTTTTCCACCAGG
>MPMQ01000170.1 GCA_002238585.1 Kistimonas sp. bin40
GGTGGCGTGCAACTTACCCGGGCACTGGAAAAACCTCTCGCAGGCCACACACAGCTCTTACCGCTCTGTCCCGGGGTCGACTGGTCGGCAGGCTCAGGCAGAGTGTCCGGTCTGCTGGTTGCGACAGTATACAAGGGTCGCACACCAGCAAGTCCAGAGCGCACACTGATAGCCCCTTCTCAAGCCAAAACCCGAGGATTCTGCATGAGGATTCTGCATCAGGAACAGACAGGCAGACAGGCAGACAGGCAGACCAGGACAAGCGACGCGGTGCATGCGTAGCACTACCGCCGACAACTACGGACTTGCCTGTTGAAAAGCTGGCCGGAATTCTGCTGTCCTCGAACGGCCGCACCTTGCTGTGGCACCGCACCCCAGCCTCCGACTGATCACCTGGCACAGTAACGGCACAGGCGGCTGACGAGAGAGAGTGGAGCCAGCACAGAAGGCGCCGCCCCTCCGCAGACCTGTCTGCCGGGAACGAGCGAATCTGCCTGCCGGGGCTGCCGGGAATGGCAAAGCCAACGTCGGCACAGCACCGGCCCCAGAGATCCAGAGATCCAGAGATCCAGAGATCCAGAGATCCAGAGATCCAGAGATCCAGAAATTGTCCCTGTGAGGCCACGGGCCGACCAGCCGGGGGCAGCTTGTCGGAACAGCCTGCACAACTGAGCGCCCCCTCAGAGCCGGCAACGCCAGTGGCCCGGACCGGCCTTTCCTGCTGTGTACCAAGGCACAAGTGTCAACGCCAGTCCTTGATAATACCCGTGCCCTGGAGCAGTGGTTGAAGGCTTTGAATGTACTGAGAAACAAGTGCACCCATCATGCACGGGTCTGGAATGCGAATTTTGCTTATGGTGTACGGGCTGTGAAGGGCAGTTCGTACTACGCGCATCTGAACCTGGACGACACAGGTTAAAAACCAGAAACAGAATCTATGGGTTAGTGGTCGTTCTTTGGTATTTGATGCAGAAATTTCCCGCTGAGGGGACAGCCGATGCCATCGGCTTTCATCCCTGTTTTCCATCAGGGGGCTCGCCGCCAACTTTTCGGGAAGATACACAGAACGGGGCCAGGCCCTCAGTCTGCTTAAGATCTTTTCTTTATTGAAAAAAATCCGGGCGCCCTCCAAAAAACCTGCTAATTTTTTTCTGTCCGAACCAGTGGTGTCCACCCGTGGGCTGTGGGGAGCTAATCGTGTCCGAGCACTTGTACAAAAATCTGCGGAAAATTGGTATCGAAGATCCGGTCGCTTATGAGGTCAGCAATGCCATGAATCCTGCACGCTACGCCACGCGTGATGACATGATGGAGGCTATATACGCCACGCGTGATGACATGATGGAGGCCATACAGGCCACGCGTGATGGCATGATGGCAACCATACAGGCCACGCGTGATGGCATGATGGCAACCATACAGGCCCATCGTGACAACACGATGGTGGAAGTACGGGCCGTAGAAAAGAACATGGCCGCCCAGCGGGAAGAAACCCTGGCACTCATTGCCGCCACGAAAGAGCAGACTAAAGAGCAGATTGCCGCCACGAACGAGCAGATTGCCGCCACGAAAGAGCAGATTGCCGCCAATAGAGAAGAATCCAGAGAAGCTCTGCACAAAATGGATATGAACTTGATAAAGGCCGTCGCAGATGTGCGCGGTGAAATGCGCTCCATTGGGCGTCAATATTGGATAACCCTCGCAGCCTTGCTGATCAGTATCGGCATCGCGGTGGCGTGCAACTTACCCGGGCACTGGAA
>MPMQ01000171.1 GCA_002238585.1 Kistimonas sp. bin40
AACCAGATCCCCTGATCACATTCCTCGAAACCCTCGAAGATGTCCGCCGTGCCGCGTCCTGTCGGCATAACTTCACAGACATACTTGTTATAGCGTTCTGTGCCATTATCGCCAAGGCTGACACTTGGCAGGATATGGAAGAGTTTGGGAAGGAAAAGGAAGACTGGCTTCGAACATTTCTGGAGCTGCCACACGGTATACCCTCTCACGACACATTCCACCGCACCTTGTGGAGATATAGTCAAATCTGTTGTTTAAGGACATGATCAGGCGGCCTCCCGATCAGCGTCATTTTCTACTCGAAAACCGTCTTTAAAGTTAATGCCTTGTACGACATCAGCCAGGAGCTTGAAGCCTCTCAGCCTACGCCACTTTTTCTGGGCACTCTGGCTCAGCTTGAAGACCATCGACAAGATGCTGTCACGGCTCACACAGCCTCTGGTCTTCGCTGTTCTCAGCCGCACAGTGGCAAAGGTGGACTCAATGGGGTTGGTCGTCCTGATGTGCTGCCAATGCTCTGCGGGGAACTCATAAAATGCCAGCATCTGATCTTTATCTTTGCTCAGGCACTCCATTGCTTTCGGGTACTTGCTCTCAAAACGTTTGAGCGTGTTGCCAAAGGCCGTATAAGCCTGCTCCCGTGTCTCTGCCTGCCAGATATCATGCAAAGCGCTTTTCACCTTAGGCTGGACAGATTTAGGGAGCTTGTTTAACACGTTTGCTGTCTTGTGAACCCAACAACGCTGGTGCCGGGTGTCTGGCCAAATTTTGCTCACGGCTTTCCAGAACCCCAGCGCACCATCGCCTATCGCCAAAGACGGAGCTTTATCCAGACCTTGCTGTTGGACGCCGGCAAGAAGCTCTTCCCAGCTCTGGGTGGATTCCCGGTAACCGTCTTCGATAGCAATCAACTCTTTTTTTCCATGGTCGGTGACCCCGATCAGCACCAGAATGCATTGGCGACTCTCATCTCCACGAATGTTGAAGTGGACACCATCAGCCCAGACGTACACGTAGTGCTTGTTTTCCAGGCTGCGCTGGCCCCATTGCTTGTACTCTTCAATCCATCGGGCCTTTAGACGACTAATGACGCCTGGCGAAAGATTGCCTGCCTGGCTGCCCAACAAACTTTGCAAGGCTTCCTGAAAATCCCCTGTAGAGATCCCTTTCAAGTAGAGCCAGGGCAACAGCTCATCAAGGCTGCTGGTTCGCTTCAGGTAGGGAGGAACCAGCACGGAATTGAATTTATTCCCGCTGCCTGACCGGTCTCGAACTTTAGGAATTTTCACTGGCACTGCGCCAAGGCCTGTCTGTATATCGCGCTCGGGTAGATACCCGTTGCGGATAATGCCTGCTTTACCATCGTGCCTGAGGTCACTGTGCTTCTCCAGATAAGTCTGTAGCTCAGCTTCAACCGCCTGGGCTATGAGTTCTGGCTCTTTGCTTCAGTAGAGAGGTCAGTGGATCACCAGCAGATTCATCTGGTTGCTGGAGTGTCTGGACGTTATTATTGCTCATGGCGTATCTCTTATTGTCAGTTGCAAACTTGGTGGAATGCGACTGATAAGGTACGCCACCTTTTCACCCCTCTCAAACACCAGAAATGATCATAACTCCACCTTGTGCTTGTTGGACCCCAACAAATTTCAGGAGTGCTTCACCCGCTGGGTGAAATCCGCATACCCGGAGGCTCTGGATATCCCAGACGAAAAAGTTGATGTGGTGCCCATTGATGGCAAGGCC
>MPMQ01000036.1 GCA_002238585.1 Kistimonas sp. bin40
GGCACTGGAACAGGTGCAGGCCACCGACACCACGGAACCGGACGCCGGTGTCAGTGAAACTGCTTTGTAAAACCATGCCCGGTCGTATGCACAGAAAGTGCATCGACCCGGCGGCCCCGGACTCTGGTTTGCAGGCACAGGCGCCTTATCCGGGCGGCTGCCTGCTGTGGTCTCCTACGACGCTGGAACAGCATCTATTGCCTTGTCCTTCATCGTCTTTTTCTTCTCCCACCAGGGCCGGCCGTTACCGCCTCCTCTTCCGGACTGCTGCCCACCTTCTGGTATGCGGCCATTCCCCCCGACCGCCTCAGCTACAGCAGGGCACGGAGCTACACATGATGGCGTCAATGTAGCCTTCGCGGCGGGTTCCGTGATTGAGAAGCCACTGTGGGCATAACGTCAAGCTGTCTGTGTTTTCTGCTCTGGAGCAAATAGCGACAACGGCAGGCGTCTGCCGAGGGACTGCCGCAAGAACAGGTAGCACAGGGGGAAAATAAGGGCTCATGGGAAGAAGAGGCCAGGCCTCCTCCTGCGCGCGCAGCTCCCGCACCGAAACAGGCACGGGTCTTTGCAAACGCGGCTCAAGCGGCGGTCAGGATCGGTGAACCTCTCTGTAACAAGCAGCGGCCGTCGTATCAAAGCAAGCTTCTCGGACAACCCTGTCAGCCAATCTGACAACCAAACAGGAACTCCCGCATGCCCTGCCGTTCCAAGCGGGTGCCAGTCGGCGTTCGTCACCAGATGTGTGTATTCGTTGCGCTGCCTGAAAACATGAAAGAGAGGAAACATCAGAACAATGAATAACTTCAGCAACAACATCAGCTGTGCAAACCACAGCCTCACACGGACGGCCCCGAACGCAGCAGAGCCGGGGCGAAACAGGACGCGACTACTGATGCACACAGCGACTGCCCTGTCTGTAGTGGGGCCGCGCCGGGTGGCCGCAGGCGGCCAGTCCAGACGCCGCAAGACAAAGGCCGGCGCTCTGGTCCCGCGCCAGGCAGCAGCTGTGCACCAGCCAGCCCATGAAACCCGCCGCCCTGGCGTGCGGGTGCGGGAGATTCGGGAATCGGCAGGCAGGGGCCAGCGACCTGCAGACGGACCTGATGCTTGCAGCACTTCAGTGCAGCAACGGCCGTCCGGACAACCATCACGCAAGAGCAGAAAGGAAAAGGACAAGGCCAAAGGCTCAACACGGCCGCCACGGCTGTCAGGCGCGCGTGCCGGTTCTACTGCTTCTGCAGGCAGCCGTCGTCGGCAGCGGCGCTCTGAGGCACTGGATGATTTTTCCCTGGTGTCTGGTCGTACTGCATCAGTCTCACGACAGCCGGGCCTGGATGAGCCTGTCCACAACAGCCGTAGCCGACGGCGTGCACAAAACGACGCTGACACCCGCATTCCTCTTGGCCAGCATAATTTCACGCGCATTCAGGATGATCTGGCCGGTGCTTACCGACTGGTGGAGGATGTCGTTGTCACCAACGACAAGGCACTGCCTCTGGGCAACAAGACCCACCCTTTCACAGGAACTTTGGAAAGTGCCAATCACCGGCTGAGCGTTCAGCTGGAACGCCCACAAGGCGATGCCGTGCTGTTCGGTTGTATAGATAACAGCAGGATCAATCTGACCCTGACCGACACACGTCTGGAGACCCGCAACGGCAGCCTGGCCGCACTCGTGGGTGAGATGCGCAGCGGCAATCACCTCCACATTGCCCGGTTGCACAACTGCACCTTCAGTGCCACGGGCGAAGGCAGGGTTGAGGCCGGACTGGTGGGCACCACCAGCGGCACTGTCAACCGCATTGATTTGTACGATGCCACCGACAACAGGGTGCTGGCCCACGCCCTGCCCCCGTCGGGTCCCTGTTCTGGTTCCTGCCAGCCGGCCGCCGCCGTCAGTCTGGGACTGGGTGCCCTGCGTCTGTCCCCCTTCGCCAGCATCGCCTGCCGCTGGCAGTACATCTGCCAGCGCATCATTCAGCGGAGAATCAGCGACAACCGGCTGCAGGCTCTGAGCGACAGTAATCCGGCGGGCTGGCAGCAGGCCACCAACACCAGCAGCGTACAAGCCACCGCCGCCCTCGTGGGCTTGCTGGGTGATACAGACTATGGACGTCGATCCATAGACATCATCAGTCGCCAGGATCACTTGCACAACAACCAGATTCTGGCCCGGGCAAATGGCAGCCCGGCCGGACCGCAACATCCTGATATAACAGGGTACAGTTGTGCCAGCCTGGGCTATGGCGATCTCAGCTGTGACCCGTCAGATACCACAGAGCCGCTCCACTGGCTGTACGCTTCGCAGGTCGCGTGCCGCAACAACAGCGTGCTGGCCCATGCCAATGCAGGCCGCAGGCACAGGTCTGCCGGGGATGCACAGACACCTGTCCGCAGCCCCATGGCGCGTGCCACGCTTGTCTCCACGGAGACAGTAGCGGCTCTGATAGTGCAACATCGCGAGACAGGACCAGGCCAGCTTGAGGTTCAGGCCGAGGGGGGCCAGCAAGAGCGGGCTCTGCTGGGGCCCGCGCGCGTGACAGCGCCGGTGCTCTGTTCAGGCGACAGTGGCGATCTTCCCCTGCTCGCCCGCTGGGGTGGAGCGGGGTATTGTTCGCTCGATGCGGCCATTGATGCGACAGCCTATGCACTGAACGCGACCGCCTTGAACTGTGTTCCGGCACCGACCTCGCGGTGGGCCCAGTGGGTCCACACCCAGGGTGAAGGACTGAAAGTATCCAGTCTTCATCCTTCCGGCTGGCGCCTGATGCACAACATGATGGTGTATTCGGAGTTATTCTTCGCCTTCGATTTTTGCGCGCTACCTTACGGCACGGACAGCGTGCTGCACTATCCGGACGAAGCCCTGCAATCTTTGGTCAGTTCCCGCAGAGAGTCGTTTCTGGTGAGCCGCCAGCATTACCCCTGGCTGCCAGAGAATGATGCCAGCGGCTTGCTGCGTGTGACTCCCTATCGAATAGCCCATCTGGACCAGCCCCAGGTACAAGGCGAGCCAGAGCGCGGCGGGATTCGCCTGTATCAACCACACCCCCGTAACCTGGTACTGCAGACCGGGGCAGCCGTCTACGCTCTGGTACAGGGCCAGCAGCTGCATCAGCTCTACCAGGGACCGGGACTGCGGCCCCAGGTGGTCAGCCTGCCATTGAATGTCTTCAACGGCCATTACCAGCTGGCGGAGTACGAGATGGAAGGCCGGGCACGTTTGTTGTCGCTGGAAGACGGCGAGCTCCACCTGTGGATGCAGCAGAACAACAGCGACACCTTGTTTGTGTACGGTCTGGGAAGTGCGCCGGCAGCCACCAATACCAGCAGCTGGTTACGCTGGGGTTTTGACCTGTCCGACCAGCCGGGCGGGCTGGCCTTGCTGGCCCGTGATGGTGACTGGCTCTACAGTGTGCGTCAGCAAGACGCCCAACCTGCCAGTCTGCGTCGTATGAATGTCAGCACCGGTCTTATGGATGCCGCCTGGCAACACAGCTGGCCCGGTAATATCACAGACCAGCTCCGCCTGGCTGTGGACCAGCAACAGCTGACGGCGCTGCCGGTCGGCACCCTGGTCGCTCCCCGCACGCCAGCTTCCGGTTTCCAGGCGCACATACCCCATGAAGGAGGCTGTGTGCACTGGTCAGAGCCCGCACTGGCCCGGCATGTTTTTCCCCGTGCTGTCTCGCCTGCTCCTGTTCCCGATGCATCGGTCACCGCCTCTCCCTTTTCTGTTGTGCCCACCGGGGCGCCAGTCACCGACTCGCCCTCCTGGCAGAGCCCCTCTACAGTCCTGGTGGCAGGCAGTGCGACAGGTTCTGCTGTCGTGGCGGCTGCTGTGAGCCTGGCTGCGAGCTGTATCGGCTTTCTGGTCTGGAACAAATGCAAACAACGGCAGGCAGCCGTCAGGGAAGAGCGCTCTCCCTTGATCGAAAACAAGGTTGAGCAGAAGAAAGCACACTCGCCCCGGTATGAAACTGTGAGCGGCCCTCTGAGCATGGCTGCGACACCAGGACAGAATCATCCTGAAGAGGCTGCTGAAGCGAACATCCAAACAAGGGAAACCTCCGTATAAAAGAATCCGTTGTCGCACAGGCAGGAGATTCATTGACAAGCTTGTCAAGCAGGGAGAACTCCAGGCAGCCCCATGGTTCTGAAAGTGCACTGGGCGGCCCTGATTCCTGACTGCAGAAGGCGGTTGCCTGGAGCCTGCTCACCAAAAGAGAGATCTTCCCGAAATGAATAACATCAGCCTCAATACCAGCTTTGGAAACAACTCGCTCGCTCGGACGGGACACAGAACGGCAGGCCTGGGCCTGTCCAGAGCTTCAGTAGTGGTCCAGACGGCTGCAATCCTGGCGACCCAGGCTCCGCGCCGCGCGGCACCCGGTGGGCCGCCGAAACGCCGCAAAGCCACTGCTATGACAGCGACTCCTTTTCAGACAACCCCTGCCAGGCATCCAGCCCCCCGCAAGACCCGGAAATCCGGCACGCGCATGCGTGAATCAGACCACAGCGAACAGCGACCCACACAAGAGAACACGGCTTCCCGCCAATCGCAGTCAGCATCGCCAGCGCACAAGGCTCTCAAGAAAGGGCAGAAAAACAGGAAAACGCAACAGCCACGACCGGCGGGGGGGCGCACCGGTTCTACCGCTTCCGCAGACAGCCGTCGTCGGCAGCGGCTCTCTGAGACGCTGGATGACTTTTCTCTTGCCCGTGGTCGTTCATCAGGTGTCGCATCGCCGTCAGCCACGGACGAACAAAGCATCGGCACCCCGGGCCGACGCCAGAAGAGACTCACATTTTGCAACGGCAACAACTATTCGCTTGGACAGCGCAATTTCACACGCATTCATGAGGATCCAGGCGGCTGCTACCGACTGGTGGAAAACGTGGTCATAGCGGACAGCCAGGCCTTGCCTGTGGGCCAACGCGGCCGTCCTTTCGTTGGTCTTCTGGACACTGACGGGCATACGCTGAGCGTGCGGCTGGTTCGCCCACAGGGTGATGCCGTGCTGTTTGGTTACATTGACAACAGCAAGATCAGCCTGGCTCTCACCGACAGTCATCTGGAGACCCGCAACGGCAGCCTGGCAGCAGTCATAGGCGACATGCGCAATGAAAACCACGTCAGTATTTCCCGGCTGCACAACTGCGTCTTCAATGCCACTGGCGAGGGCCGGGTTGAGGCGGGCCTGGTGGGCACTACCAGCGGTGGCAACAACCGCATTGATCTGTATGACGCCACCGGCAATGAGGTGCTGGCGCACGCCCTGCCCCCCTCCGGTCCCTGCTCTGACTCCTGCCAGCCTGCCGCCGCCGTCAGTCTGGGACTGGGTGCCCTGCACCTTTCCATGCCCGCCCATCGCTTTCCCGTCGATCGACAATACATTGTGCAGCGCAGGATCAGCGACAACCGACTGCAGGCTCTGGCCGATGCGGACCCGACGGACGCGACCCAGGCCACAAATACCACCAGCGCACAGGCCTCCGCCGGCTTGCTCGGCTTGCTCGGCCGGCGCAAGCCTTCTGGCGATGGAGATCGTCGATGGACAAGTATCGGAAGTCGTCAGGATCGCCTGCACAACAACCAGATCCTGGCCCGTGCCAATGGCCGCCAGCCAGCAGGGGCACAATCCGGTGTCGCAGGATACAGCTGTGCCAGCCTGGGCTATGGCTCCCTGCGTTGTGATCCGTCAGTTGCCGTACCGGCACGTGATTGGCTGTACGTTTCCCAGATTGATTGCCGCAACAACAGCGTGCAAGCCCTGGCCAATGGCAGTCACGAACGCAACGCTTCCCGGAACCTGGAGGCCAGTGCCCGTGCCACTCTTGTTTCTACAAACAGGGCGCGTTTTCTGATGGCACAGCATCGTGATCTGGGACCCGGCCAGCTTGAAGCCCGGGCTGAAGCTGGCCTGGCAGAGCGGGCCCTGCTGGGATCCGTGCTGGAAACATGGCCGCTGCTGTACACCGGTGGCGACGCGAACATTTCGCTGTTCGCCCACTGGGATGGGCCCAGCTATTGTTCACGCGATGGTGGGGTGGATACGGCAGCCTATGCGCTGAAAGCCCTGAACTGTATTTCGGGGCAGGGTACGCCCAACCGGTGGGCCCAGATCCACCCCGAACGCCTGAAGTTTTCCAGCCTCCATCCTTCTGGCTGGCGCCCACTCCACGACAGTCTGAGTCGTTCGGATTTCTACTACTTCGGCTTCGATTCTTCGGCCTGTTACGGCCACGACAGTGCCCTGCACTATCCACACGACGCCCTGCAGTCACTGGTCAATTCCGGCAGTGAGTGGTTGCTGGTGAGCCGCCAGCATTATCCCGGGAACCCGGAGCATGATGCGAACGGCTTGCTGCGTGTGACCCGCTACCGCATCCCCCGGCAGAACGATTCACGCCAGCCTCAGACAGAGGCCCGGGCACAGGACAGGGGAGTACTCCTGTATCAGCCGCACCCCCGCAACCCTGTGCTTCAAACCGGAGAAGCCGTCTACGCTCTGGTGCAGGGCCATCAGCTGCATCAGCTTCACCAGGCGCCGGGACAGCCAGCCCAGGTCGCAAGTCTGCCGCTGAATGTCTTCAACGGCCGTTACCAACTGGCAGACTATGACATGGACGGCCAGGCACGTTTGCTGTCGCTGGAGGATGGCGAACTCAACCTGTGGATGCAGCAGAACAACACGCTGTTTGTCTATGGTCTGGGAAGCGCCCCGGCAGCAACCAACACCAGCAGCTGGTTACGCTGGGGTTTTGACCTGTCCGACCAGCCGGGCGGACTGGCCTTGCTGGCCCGTGACGGCGACTGGCTTTACAGTGTGCGTCAGCAAGATGGCGAACCCGCCAGCCTGCGTCGTGTGAATGTCAGCACCGGTCTCATGGATGCCGACTGGCAACAGAGCTGGCCCGGCGATGTCACAGAGCACCTCCGTCTGACGGCCGACCTCGGGCAGCTGACGGCGCTGCCTGCCGGTACCCTGGTCGTCCCCCAGACACCGACTGCTGGTTTCCGGGCGCACATACCCGACACGGGTGGCTGCCTGCTGTGGTCACAGACAGCACTGGACCGGCATCTGTTGCCCCCGGTGCCCTCGCCTTCTGTCCCCAACGCCCCCGTTTGGCAGAGCGCCCCTGCCTCCCTCTTGGCAGGCAGTGTGACCGGTTCTGTTGTCATGGTCGCTGCGGTGAGCCTGGCCTCAAGCTGTATTGGCTTTCTGCTCTGGAGAAAGTGCAGGCAGCGGCCAGCCGCTGCCGCGAACAGCCACACCCGGCGCGTCGGAAACGCGGCCCGGGAGCTGGCACCCCCAGCCCGGAATATGGCCGCGAACGCCCTCCTGAGTGTGCCGCCTCCCGCCCCCCAAAACGATCACCCTGGAGACGCTCCTGGACCGAACAGCCAGATCAGGAACTTCAAGGAAACTGCCCTATAAAAGAGTCCCTTTTGACATCCAGATGGACAGCAGGAGGTCCATTGACAAGCTGGTCAAGCAGGGGGAACTCCAGACGGCCCCCATGGCTCTGAAAGTGCACCGGCGGCCCTGATTGCAGAAGGCGGTCGCCTGGACCCGCTCACAAAAAGAGAGAACTTCCCGAAATGAATAACATCAGCCTCAATACCAGCTTTGGCAGCAACTCGCTCGCTCGCACGGGACACAGAACGACAGGCCTGGGCCTGTCCAGAGCTTCAGTAGTGGTCCAGACGGCTGCAATCCTGGCGACCCAGGCTCCGCGCCGCGCGGCACCCGGTGGGCCGTCGAAACGCCGCAAAGCCACAGCTATGACAGCGACTCCTTTTCAGACAACCCCTGCCAGGCATCCAGCCCCCCGCAAGACCCGGAAATCCGGCACGCGCGTGCGTGAATCAGACCACAGCGAACAGCGAGCCACACAAGAGAACACGGCTTCCCGCACATCGCAGTCAGCACCGCCAGCACACAAGGCTCTCAAGAAAGGCCAGAAAAACAGAAAAATGCAACAGCCACGACCGGCGGGGGGGCGCACCGGTTCTACCGCTTCCGCAGACGGCCGTCGTCGGCAACGGCGCTCTGAGGCGCTGGATGACTTTCCTCTTGCCCGTGGTCGTTCATCAGGTGTCGCATCGCCGTCAGCCACGGACGAACAAAGCATCGGCACCCCGGGCCCACGCCAGAAGAGAGGTACATTTTGCAACGGCAACAGCTATGCGCTTGGACAGCGCAATTTCACACGCATTCATGAGAATCTGGGCGGCTGCTACCGACTGGTGGAAGACGTGGTCATAAAGGACAGCCAGGCCTTGCCTGTGGGCCGACACGGCCATCCTTTCGTTGGTCGTCTGGACACTGACGGGCATACGCTGAGCGTGCAGCTTATGCGCCCACAAGGTGATGCCGTGCTGTTTGGTTCCATTGACAACAGCAAGATCAGCCTGACTCTCACCGACTGTCGTCTGGAGACACGCAACGGCAGCCTGGCAGCAGTCATAGGCGCCATGGGCAGTGACAACCACGTCAGTATTTCCCGGCTACAGAACTGCGTCTTCAATGCCACTGGCGAGGGCCGGGTTGAGGCGGGCCTGGTGGGCACCACCAGCGGTGCCAACAACCGCATTGATCTGTACGACGCCACCGGCAATGAGGTGCTGGCACACGCCCTGGCCCCGTCGGGTCCCTGCTCTGGTTCCTGCCAGCCTGCCGCCGCCGTCAGTCTGGGGCTGGGAGCCCTGCGCATCGCCGTGCCCGCCCGACCCTTTCCCAACCATGTCGACCAACAATTCATCCTCCAGCGCAGAATCAGCGACAACCGACTGCAGGCCCTGGCCGATGCGGGCCCAACGGACCGGCGACAGCTGACAGACATCGCCAGCGCACAAGCCTCCGCCGGCCTGCTGGGCCTGCTGGGCCAGAGCGCGGGTCATCAGGATGAATATCGATGGACAACAATCACCAGTCGTCAGGATCGCCTCTACAACAACCAGATCCTGGCCCATGCCGCTGGCCGTCAGGCAATGCCACAAACCCCCGGTAGCACAGGGTACAGCTGTGCCAGCCTGGGCTATGGCACGCTTGAGTGTGATCCGTCAGTCCCCGTACGACCGACCGATTGGCTGTACGTTTCCCAGGTGGCTTGTCGCAACAACAGTGTGCAAGCCCAGGCCAGTGGCGCCGATGGGCACAATGCTCGCCAGGGAGCAATAGCCCGCGCCACTATGGCCGCTACGCATACAGTGCGTTTTCTGCAGGCTCAGCATCGCGACCTGACCCCAGGCCAGGTGACAGCCCGGGCTGAAGGCGGCCTGGCGCAGCGGGCCCTGCTGGCTCCCTCCATGGAAACCTGGTTGCAGCTGTACACGGGTGGCGATCCGGATCTGCCCCTGCTCGCCCGCTGGGATGGGGCGGGGTTTTGTTCCAACGCTGGTGTGGTTGACACGGCTGCCTATACGCTGAACGAGACTGGCCTCAATTGTGTCCCGGCGGCGAGCCTTCAGCAGGCCCAGTGGGCCAGGACCAGAACCCGCATTGAGGCACTGAAATTCTCCAGCCTCGATCCCGGGAGCTGGCGCTGGCTACACGACAGCATGAGGTATTCAGAGTTCCACGTCTTCGGCTTCGATAATCCGGCCTGTTACGACCACGACAGTGCCTTGCACTATCCGCATGAAGCCCTGCAGTCACTGGTCAGTTCTGACAGCCAGTGGCTGCTGGTGAGCCGCCAGCATTACCCCGGGAAACCGGAGCATGATGCGCAGGGCCTGCTGCGTGTGACCCGCTACCGAATACCCCATGCCCCGCTGGACAAACCAGAGACAGAGGCCAGGGCCCAGGACAGGGGGGTGCTCCTGTATCAGGCCCACCGCCGCAACCCGGTGCTCCAGGCCGGGGCCGCTGTCTACAGCCTGGTGCAGGGCCATCAGCTGCACCAGCTCTATCAGAAACCAGGACAGCCGTCCCAGATCCTCAGCCTGCCATTGGATGTCTTCAACGCCCAGTACCAACTGGCAGACTATGACATGGAAGGCCAGGCACGTTTGTTGTCGCTGGAGGACGGCGAACTGAACCTGTGGATGCAGCACAACAACAGCGACACCTTGTTTGTGTATGGTCTGGGAAGCGCCCCGGCAGTCACCAATAGCAGCAGCCGGTTACGCTGGGGTTTTGACCTGTCCGACCAGCCGGGCGGGCTGGCCTTGCTGGCCCGTGACGGCGACTGGCTTTACAGTGTGCGTCAGCAAGACGGTCAACCCGCCAGCCTGCGTCGTCTGAATGTCAGCACCGGTCTGATGGATGCCGGCTGGCAACAGGACTGGCCCGGCACTGTCACAGACGACTTGCGTCTGACGACCAGCCTCGGGCAGTTGACGGCACTGCCTGCCGGTACCCTGGTCAACCCCCGGACACCGACTTCCGGTTTTCAGGCACAAATACCCGATACGGGTGGCTGCTTGCAGTGGTCACAGCCAACACTGGTCCGGCATATTTTGCCTCGCACTGCCGCGCCTTCTGCTGTTCCCGGCGATGCAGTCACCCACTCCCCCACTTCTCCTGTTCCCGGCGGAACAGTCACCCACTCCCCCGCTTTGCAGAGTTTCTCTGTCGCCGTCACGGCAGGCAGTGTGGCGGGCTCTGCGGCCCTGGTGGCGGCAGTGAGCCTGATGTCGAGCTGTATCGGCTTTCTGGTCTGGAAAAAAGGGAGACGACAGTGGACACCGGCCGGGGAAGAACAAAGGTCCCTTGCTCCTGAGGCTGGTGCAAGGTTCCCGCTCCCCTTCCCCGCCAGCGCGTCTTCTCCACAACAGCCTGCGCTGGTCTGTGAAAAAGCTGTTGAAGCAGGCGGCCCGTTCCGTGAAACAGCCTTGTAAAAAAATAGCCGTTGTCGTCTCTTCCCACAGGAGTTTGACAACCCGGTGAGACAAGGAAGAACTTCAGGCGCGGCCCGACTCTCTGCTGGGGAAATCGGGCCGCGCTCATAAATGGGAGGCTGGCCTCCCTGTCAGACAGACGACCATGCGACACAACACCATGCCGAACAGAAGAGCCAGGAAAGTGCCCTCAAGGCACCGGCACCACTGGCGTAAAGCCCGGGTGCAAACAACAAGTGCCGTCGGTGCCCCGCAAGAGCGGGGGGCCTGTTCAATCAACAAGCCAGCTCGCAAGCCAGCTCGCCAGGCAGCTTCTGCCTTATGAATCCCCAGTGCCCTCCAGAAACAGCCCTTGTTACTCCCCGCAAGAGCAGGGTATTTTATTGTCCTCAAGAGGGCTGTGGAAAAAAACTCACTACAAAAAGAGGCTTCACAAACCATCAGAAAACCCACCTCCAGCGGCCGCGTTACATCTGCCATATCCTGGGGTGCAACAAAACCTTTGCAACCGAAGCCTACCGAAGAACCCATCAACGCATCTGTCTCGGATGCAAGCCTTTTGCCTGCATTTTCCCTGGCTGTAATAAAGCGTTTTCACTGCAAAGCACCCTGCAGGTCCATCTTCGTGTTCATACGGGAGAGCGGCCCTATCCCTGCCCTTTCCAGGGTTGTGAAAAACGTTTTTCAACAGTAGGAAACAAACAAAGGCATATGCGCACCCATACCGGAGAAAGGCCGTTCGGCTGTCCTTACGAAGCCTGCACAAAAACGTTCGGCCAGAAGGAGAGCCTGCAGGACCACATGAGAACCCATACGGGAGACACCTGGCCCTGTCCTTTTGAAGGCTGTGGCAAGACTTTCAGGTCCAGAACGCAATACCGCACCCACAAGCGCACTCATAGCGCAGCAATGACTGGCAGCTGTCGTTACGGCGTCACTGGAAGACGGCTACCACACACAAAACGCCCAGAGCACGGCCTGGCAGCACAGCTGCGGCCATGCACTGTCGCGGCTGGCACGAGCGGCTTTGCACATGATGCCTTCATGAAAGTATCCAGACTCCCTCATCAAGCGACACCGTCAGAGTCCACTCACGAGGAGGGGCAGTTGTATCGCGCATCGCTCCCTGCACAGGGCCGTACCCCGGACCCTCTTCTGCCAGATCGGGACAGCCCTTCGGCCACCCATGTCTCGCTCATTGCAGAAAGCTTCGCAGCCGCTTCAGACCCCAGGGATGCTGCACAACGCCCTTGTCAGCCCTTGGCGCGCGCCCCTGACAGGACCGGATTTTCACCCCCAGAAGAGGCCAGCGACGGGCGAGCATCACCCTCGCCCCCAGCCCTTCTCCCGGACGACACAACCAACCTGTTTGCGCAGCTCCCGCCACTCTCGCCCTGGCCACCATCACAGCCAGACGATATCTCTGCTCTGGCTCACAACATCCCGGCATCGCTGGAAGATGAAGACAATGGTGCATTCTGGCAATGGTTAATCTCATCTTCCCATGATCTGAACAAAGAACAGACCGGGACCCCATAACACCAGCCCTGACAGAATTTCAAAACAGAAAATACGCATCGGCAAGCCCGCTGGGCAAAAGAGAGACAGGCTGCAGTCCGGGGACACACCGCTTGTTACCCGCTGAACGCGACGGACGGAGAGTGCAACAGTTTCCCCTCAGCACCGGCCGCCCGGCGCACCACTGTTCTTCTTCTGTTGGTCGCAGCCGCGTTCGGTTGGTCGCAGCCGCGCACGCGTGCACCAGACAGTGGGCTCGCGTCACACAACAACACCCGTCCACACCGGGAAGCCAGACCCTGTCCAGGGCTCGCCACAACAGCCTGACGAAGGAAGAACAAGAGAACAAGAGAACAAGAGAACAAGAGAACAAGAGAACAAGAGAACAAGAGAACAAGAACCTGCCCCCTCAAGAAGAAACACCCAACCAGGAGGCGAGTCTACACAAGCACCTGCTCAAGGCAGCCTCCTTGCCGACCTGCCCTGCCTCACTCAATGACCGCCTTTCATCAGCACATCCAGCGCTCTCTCCTTGGTTCGTCTGAAAACCTCGTTCAGATCAGCCGAAGGGCCCGTATCGTACTCGGGCCATGCCGCAGCGACATCATCCATAACGCAAACATGCCCTTTCGCGAGACTGTGCATCCTGGCGTACAGGGCGTCGGTTTCCTTGCTGTCCCAAGGCATGGCAAATCTCGAGACATTGGCACGCAGTGACCAGACCAGGTGGCTGTCAGGAAAATCTTGTGCCAGTGCCCTTGTGGCCTGGTCCAGACTCCGCTGTTCTTCCTGTAACTGTGGCGTCATACAGCCATGCTCCAGTATTTTGCACAGCAGCCTCTGCAGCCGTTGCTGATTCCAGATCAGCTGTGCCCGATAATCGTCCGGATTGCGCGCGGCATAGAGTCTCAGCCGCTCCCAGAGCTCATCGGGCAAGCCATGATCCCCCTTCCCGACAGCGGTGCTGCACTTTATCCTCAACAAGGCCAGTTCAAGTTGCCGGCTTTTGGGATACTGGCGCATCCCCTCTTCCAGTATTACCAGTGCCTTCTCCGTAGAATTCAAGGCCGCACAGAGCTCGGCGCGCACATGTACCAGATCAGGATGGTTTTTCACATGTGCCGGATACGCTTTCTGCATGCGCTCGACAATACACAGCACCTTTTCAGCTTCGTCAAGCTGTCCGTGCCAGAGCATCCATTGGCAGCAACGCCCCGCCATTTTTGTCAGCAGGCGCGCCGGATAACCTATGTCTTTGTGGTCAGGACCGGGGCCCTCAATCTGCCGTTGCAGGAGATCAATCACTTTCATCATGCACTCGAGAGCGGCATCGAATTTTCTCTGGCTCCAGAGGGCAGCGGCTTCCTGGTAATAACTGAGGGCATATTCGCTGTGCTTCTCGGGGACGCTGTGTTTTTCCCGGATAGTGTCTCTGAGCAGCTGTGCCAGAGGTGCCACCCGTGCGAATTTTTTGCGGTAGCGAGCATTCTTGAGCCGTACCAGGGCATGTCTTATGGTGCCTGTGCGGCATAAACCAAGGAGTTCAGGCAGGAGTGCATCGGCCTGTTCGGTACGAAAAGCTTGATGCAGGTTTTCCCACAGCTGGGCCTGGAGCCGGGAAAGATGCTGGCGGTACCCGCTACGCGACAAGTTACACTGATGGCTTTTGTAGGTCGCCACCGCCTCCTGCAGACAGCTAATCGCCTGGCACAGACGGGCTGCGGCTTTCAGCAAACTGGCTTTCTCAAGGACCAGACGCACGTAGTCGACCACATCCCCGCCTGTCCATTCCGGTTGTGCTTCCATACGCGCAAGTTCCCGTTCCAGCATCTGGATGTTTTCATCCAGATGCTCTTGCGCCCCACGAGCGTACACCCGCGCGACCAGGTCGGCTGCCGTCGTGGACTGCGGCAAGCCTCCCCGTCCGGCGCCACCGCTGTTGGCCCGCAAACTGCCTGACTGCTCCGTGCTTTTCTTCTGTTTGCCAGACTGTTGTTTGTCAGACGGTGCCTTTGTGTCCTGCCTGGTTCCTGTTGATGCCTTCGGCGGACTGCTTCGTACAATATCCGCAAACGAATGGTAGGAACGAAAGCCGGGCTTGAGGAACTGACGCACCGGCGCTGGAACAGAAGCAGGCTCCGGGGAGGAGTCGGAAGAAGGCGTGCAGGACTCCCGCACAGGGGGAGAGGGACTACTGATAGCAGCATAGGACGGCGGCGCCAGAGGCTTGTTGTGCAGCGGCTGTGCTTGACATTTGCGCGCTGCCATATCTTCCGACAGCAGCACACAGGCTTGCTCCTGGACAACATCAGAAACGGCAGCAGACAGCGTGGTCAATGCGTACGCTGGCGCTTGCAGGGCCTGCCATTCTTTGCGCGGCTGCTCATGCCTCTCTGGCGGAAGCAGAACCAATTTGCCCCGTTCTTTTTCTATTTCCTTTTCCAGTTCCGCCATGACGTCCCCCAGTATGGGGACTCTCTTCTCTCCTGTATCTTCTGTGTCCCCGGTGTCTTCGCTATCTCCTGTATCTTTGGTGTCTTCGGAGTCTCCTCTGTTCCTTCCGTCTCCTATGCTTCCGATGTCTCCTATGTTTCTCCTGTCCCCTATGTTTCTCCTGTCCCCTATGTTTCTCCTGTCCCCTATGCTTCCTCTGTCTCCTATGTTTCGCCTGTCCCCTATGCTTCCTCTGTCTCCTGTGTCCCCTATGCGTCCCGTGTTTCCTTTGTCCCCTATGCGTCCTGTGTCTCCTGTGTCTTCCTTGTCTCCTATGCGTCCTTTGTCTCCTGCGCTGGCTGTATCGCTTCCTGTTTCCCTTCCTTCTTTCCTCTCCATTTCTTTTTGACGTGCCTGTGCCCGCAGGACCCATACAGAGCCAGAGCCCGATTGCGAAGGCGGACGACGGGCACCTGCGGATTTTTCACAGCTTTCTGCTTCGGCTGGAGGCACAGATGTTTTTTCAACCGAAGTCGGAGCTACCTTGCGGCCAGACCGCAGGCGCGTCATGCACTGGGCACCAGCTTCCGGAATGAACAGCTTGCTCAGGCTGACCGGCCGGAGACGGGCACCGCCTCTGGGCAGCAACGGAAAATCCTCATCTCCCATCGATGATGCACAGTACGATGTTTTTGTTATTGGCTTTACAGGTGAAAACATGGAACAAATATCAACCTCAAGTCGCATGGATAAAGACGGCCCCGTACCAGAACTCCTCTCATGACAAGTCCCGCTCATCAGCTGCCATCGCAGGAACTCTTCATGAACAGTTCCCACCCTCCTTCGACTTGATTTGTTACCAAAGGTTCCCGGCAAGGACGAACGGCTCCATCGTGCTATGATTCCCGCTTTTTGTTAGAGAGACTTTTCAGCCAGACCGCATGACTGAGGTGCTGCCCGGCTGGAAAGTTCCCTCTGAACTTCACCCCTCCAGCCACCTGATGGCTGAAAAAGGTTAGAAACGTAGTCTTCATGGTCAAGGTGAATGATGAATATCCGGTCACACCGGATGGTAACGTTGATGTTGAGGCCTGGCTGACCCGCCTGCACGAAAGCCAGTTAAAGAAAGGGGGAGAAAGTATACGCGACCTTCCGCAGTTGCTGCGTGCCTGCGATGTCGTGCGTCAGACAGCCGCCAATCCTGCCACTTCCGTACCCGGCAGCATCTGGTCCCGACAACAGGGCATGCTCTCCATCGGCCTGCAGATGGTGGAGATTCTGGTGAATCTCAAGCTGGATCAACCCTCGCTGGTCGCGGCCATACTCTACCGTGCCGTACGCGACAACTGCCTGACTCTCGCCGCCGTCAAAAAAGGCTTCGGTGACCAGGTAGCCGGGCTGGTGGAAGGGGTGCTGGGTATGGCCGTCGTCAGCACATTGCAAGATTGCGAGCAGGCCCGTAAATGGCGGGAGCAGGAGCAGGTCGAGCAGATACGCAAGATGCTCATCGCCATTGTGAACGATGTCAGGGTGGCACTGATCAAACTGGCAGAGCGCACCTGCGCCATACGCAGCGTCAAACAGGCTGACCGGGAACGGCAGTTGCGTGTGGCCCGGGAAGTGTCCGAGATCCATGCCCCCCTGGCGCGCCGTCTGGGTGTCGGCTGTATCAAGTGGGAGCTGGAAGACCTGGCGTTTCGTTATATGCGTCCACACGAATACAAAAAGATAGCCCGGCTGCTGGACGAAAGGCGCGTGGATCGGGAACTGTATTTGCAGGATGTCATGACCCGCGTGCAACAGGCGCTGGCCGCAGAGGGCATTGAGGCCGAGGTCAGTGGACGCAACAAAAACATCTACAGCATCTGGCGCAAGATGCAACGCAAGGGTGTCGAGTTCGAGGGACTCTACGACATACGTGCCTTGCGGATTCACGTCCATGAGCTGCAGCAATGTTATGCCGCCCTGGGTGTGGTGCACAGCATGTGGAGCCCCGTCCCGCATGAATTTGATGACTACATAGCCACGCCCAAGGCCAATGGCTACCAGTCTTTGCACACGGCGGTTCTCGGATGCAAGGGCAAAACGCTGGAGGTTCAGATTCGCACCCATGACATGCACGAAGATGCCGAACTGGGTGTGTGCGCGCACTGGAAGTACAAGGATTCCAGCCCGAAAGGTAGATACAACGACAGCCATGAGCAGAAGCTGGGCTGGTTGCGGCAGGTGATCACCTGGCAGGTCGAGATTGGTCAGGGTGTGGAGTCCCTTGCCGACCTCTGGCGACTGGATGTTGAACCCGACCGGGTGTACGTCTTCACACGCGATGGCCATGTGGTGGATCTGCCGGCCGGAGCTACACCGGTTGACTTTGCCTACCGGGTCCATACCGAAGTCGGGCACCGCTGCTGTGGTGCGCGGGTGGGCGGACGTATAGTTCCGCTCAACACCTGTCTGAACACCGGCGACCAGGTGGAAATCATGACGGCTGGCCAGGCATCTCCCAGCCGTGACTGGCTCAATTCAAGCCAGGGCTATGTCTGCACCAGCCGCGCACGCGCCAAAATAACCAACTGGTTCCGCCGTCAGAACAGGGAAGCCAACATGGAAGCGGGACGCTCCATGCTGGATGCCGAATTCCGGCGGCTGGGGCTGAGCACTGGCTCTTACGGGGTGCTGGCGGAAAGCCTGGCCCTGGACTCACCAGAAGAGTTGTTTGCCAGAGTCGGCGGTGGTGATCTGCGCACTTTGCAGGTGGTGCAGGCCGCGCAACGCCTGGAAGCCAGGTCATCACCGGCAGAACCGCAATTCTTTTCCAGCGCGCGGGTACCGCTCACCAAGCCCAGGACCAGTAACGAAGGGGACGGCATCCGGGTGGAAGGCGTGGGCCGGCTGCTGGCACAGATGGCGCGCTGTTGTCAGCCTGTTCCCGGCGATCCGATTTCAGGCTATGTCACCCTGGGACGCGGCGTGTCGGTGCATAGATCGGATTGCGGCAACTTTCTGCGCATGCAGCAGGACGAGCCTTGCCGCATCATTGATGTCGGCTGGCAGCGGGGCGAGAAGAAGAGTACCTGGCCCGTCTCTGTGCGCGTGGATGCCTATGACCGCGCCGGACTCTTGCGTGATATAACCCTGGTGTTGGCCAACGAGAAAATAAACGTCACCGATCTGGAATCCCACCGGCTCAACGAGGACAATCTGTCACGTCTGTCACTGGTGCTGGAAGTGCCCGATCTGTGCACCCTGGGACGCGTTCTCAATGGCATTTCCCAGCTGTCCAATGTGCTCGATGTCTGGCGCCAGACCGACGCCTGATCCTTGCCAGGGCGGCCCCCGGGCACATGGCTGGCAAGGGGGGCTGTTGGAAAACAGCCCCCCGGGACAGGCGTTGCTGTCCATGCACAAACAGGGATCTGTGCGTCCGGGTGCCGTTGGCAACATGAAAAAGTCAATACAAAACGCTCCACTGCCTGGGAGGTCAGTGGAGCCCTGTTCCCCTCGCGTTCCAGGATGATAACGACCATAGCCGTTCATCGGGAAGGCAATAAAAAGACCATCGGCGTCTGTCATAAGGCGTGAGAAAAGACGACCGGGAAAACAACCAGACGCTGCTCAACGGCAGCCCCTGGAGCCCGGTTCCAGGTGCCGGTGACACCCTGGCCCGTTGTCATCTGGCAGGCTTCAGGTGGCGACAGGCCGGCGTCCGGAACCCGCGCCAATCCGCAGTCCCATGACACCTCACCGGCCGGGCCTGGCCAGGCGGCTGTCCCCTGTGGCTATGAGGCTTCCTCTGTCGAGGTCTGGCGTAATGCCGTCAGGTTTCAGGACGCCATTGAATGGGCTCCCGGGAATAAAAAAAGGACTGGCCCGGCGGCATAACAGCCGTCGCCAGCTGACCTGTCGGCCTGGCTGCGTGCCGCAGATCCTGTTGCTAAAATCCAGCAGGGTTCCGCATAGAAGCAGAGGCCAGTGCTGACAAAGGACAATGAAAAAAGCACATCAAGGGATTGTTCGTCATGAGCAGGAAAATCGCCATTCACTGGTTTCGTCAGGATTTGAGACTGTCTGACAATCCAGCATTTACCCATGCTGCACAGCACGGCTCTGTGCTCCCCATATACATTCTTGATGATGACAATGCTGGAGATTATGCATTGGGGGGCGCCAGCCGCTGGTGGCTTCATCATTCCTTGACATCACTCAGTCAATCACTGGGCGGCCAGTTGTCGGTATATCGGGGAGACCCCATGGACATCCTGGCAGATATCCTTGCGCGTTATGATGTCGAGGCCGTTTATTGGAACCGGTGTTATGAGCCATGGAGAATCACCCGTGACGCACTGATCAAAGCCCGTCTGCAACGCGAGGGCGTTACAGTAAAAAGCAGCAATGGCTCCTTACTCTGGGAGCCATGGACCATCAAGAAAGCAGACGGCAGTCCTTATAAAGTCTTCACGCCTTTTTACAACAAAGGATGCCTTCGGGCGGCGCCACCACGCACACCACTGCCAGAGCCCCGTATTGAAAGCCATGTGCGTGACGATCAGGCTTGTACCCGGATTGAACAGCTTGATCTTCTTCCCGCCATACGCTGGGACAAAAAACTGGAGTCACATTGGTGCATCGGCGAGTCAGCCGCCTATGAACGCTTCACGAATTTTATGGATGCGGCTCTGGAACACTACAAAGGCGGGCGCGACCTGCCCGCCAAGCCTTATGTTTCAGGACTGTCACCTTCCCTGCACTTCGGCGAGGTCTCACCCCATCAGCTGTGGCACGGCATTCGCGCCTTCAATGATGACAACAATGTGGATCATTTCTGTAGCGAGCTGGGATGGCGCGAGTTCTCTTACAGCCAGCTCTACTATTTTCCTGAACTGCCGCACAGCAATTGGCAGTCGAAATTCGATGCCTTCCCATGGCGCGATGATGAAACAGCACTCAAAGCCTGGCAAACGGGTCGCACAGGTATCCCCATGGTGGATGCCGGTATGCGACAACTCTGGCAGACCGGGTATATGCATAACCGGGTACGCATGATTGTCGGCTCATTTTTGGTCAAGAATCTGCGACTGCACTGGCGTCATGGCGAGCGCTGGTTCTGGGATACGCTGGTGGATGCCGACCTTGCCAGCAACAGTGCCAGCTGGCAGTGGATTGCAGGTTGCGGTGCAGATGCCGCTCCTTATTTCCGTATTTTCAATCCCGTCACCCAAGGCAAAAGGTTTGATCCGGATGGCAACTATGTGCGCAGATTTATACCGGAACTTTCCCGGCTTCCCGATAAATATCTGTTCAGTCCATGGGAAGCTCCAGCCCCTGTTCTGCAAGAGGCCGGCATAACATTGGGCTCAACCTATCCCACCCCTGTTATCGATTTGAAAGCATCGCGTCAAACCGCGCTGGAAGCATTCCAATCCTTGAAAAATAGAGAGGGATGAGCCAAGTGGGCTTTTCTCCTGGTAATCAGCACCTGAAAAAGTTGTTGCAGGCACCTGTCCAGAGATGAGAAACACATCACCAGGTGCCCGTGTAACAACCTGAAAAAACCGTAGCATCCATGACTCCGACTTGAATTCAGTGGACGAAGCGGATTGTGGCTACTCGGATCTCTCAAGTTTTTCGGGAGACTTGTCGCCTCAGTCCGTACAGCTCACGCCTTTTGCTACCCTGTGCAGATCCTTCATGGCAGTGAGATCAACATGGGACTTTTCAAAGAAATCCTGTTGATAAGAGCCTCTGTACTTTGTTGCCAACATGCCTTCGTAAATGAGTCTACAGGCCATATGGGACATGCGTCCATGCATGGATAATGTCTCATACCCCCTGTGCACCTTTGAGCGACAATCATCTATCAAGTTTTCAATTTTCTTTTTTTCGGAAATTGTAACAGAATCCAAGTCCTTTATTTTTGAAAACCCTAATAAAAGGCGTTGGATAACAAAAACAGAATGATATATTCCTGGCATATGCCTGAGATCCTGTCTCAAAGGAGAAGGGAACCTTTCTGTTTCAGGGTTCAACACCAGTTCATGATCAAGATTGATCAAGAAAAGATACGCATGCGCGCTCTCGTGTATGTATTTGTCCAGAACGTCAACCCAGTCTGAATTCCATGCTGAATTAATCAAAATAAAGGATTGAATAAGATTTCCTGTAAGACTTAGAAAAGAAAACTCATCCGAGTCTTGTGTCGAAAAAAAGCCTATATTTCTTACTAAAGCCGCACTCTCTTCAAAAAGACTCTGACTGGACTCTCTCAGAACGCCCATTCCCTTTTTCAGAAGATTCAGTGCACTTTGATACTGATCATAAGGTGGTCTTTGAAAGGACACTCTCATTTTTTCCTGATGCTTGACTCCCTCTCCAGAGGCAATGGAAGCATACAGATCATCGATTAAAGATCCACATTTCTCATTGCTGGATCCAATATAATACCCCACTGATTCATCCAGACAGAAATGCCTTTTTATAGACTGGAGTGCCGAAACAACATCATCTTTTTCGCATAAGGAAACCGCTTTATTATAGGCAAAGCATTTTATCCCGTTGAACTGTGCGGACGGTGTTTTCTGTACTTCAGCAAAAAGATCATCTGTAGCAATCGACCCATCATATTCCTTTATCTGTTTCAGAAGGTCAACATATGCATTTTTTAATCGCGTCTGAAATGCACAGTGCAAAAGATCTGCAACCTGAGCGTCAGGAACGAAACGAGGTGTCATCATCATAGTCCGCTACTGTGAGAACAAATTCCTGTAATTGCTATTATAATGTTCTTTTTCCTTGCAATTCAGCATTTCCTTTAAACTTCCTGAAAAGCATACACAGGTTATAGCAAGGACAAAAAAGATCAAAAAACACTCTATGATTTGAATTTCACTAAACACACCAAACATTTTCTTTGAAACATAAATGCCAGCAGGAGCAGATAGTGTACAGAAGAAAAGAAGAAATGACTCCATATACCCTCTGTATCCATCCGGTATGGCCATGGCTCTTTGTGTGCTGACAACAATATTGAACAAACTCAAGCCTGCACCAATACCAATTGCGCAAAGTATTTTCAAAAAGACGCTGGGATACTCCAGAACTCCAAAAAGATACAAGAAAACCGCCATGAAAACTATTCCAGAAGAAGCAGCAATGTGGTTGTTGAAAACACTGGATATAGCCTGAACCAAGTAGACAGATGAAAAAAGCATGCCAGCACCAATGGCCAGCTCAATAGTCGCGGCATCGGCGACAGTTCCGCCGTGATTGACGTAGTAAGAGGGAAGGAGAAAAAAAATAAAAGGGACAAACAAAAAGTTGGCACAACAGGAACACAACGCCAAGGATCGCTCTGCGGGAATCTTCCACAAAATCATAGCCAGCTTGAAAAAAATAAGCGACGAATTTTCTCCCCTCTTTCCTTTTGATCCATGCTCCCCTTCCGTTTTTTCCCTACCCAGTCTTACCGAAGCAGCCACGGCTACTAGTGCGAAAAATGAGGCCGCCAACATGATGTAGATTCCGCTAAAGAACAACACGATGTAGCCACCAAGGACAGGTCCCAGAACCAGTCCAAGAAGAAATGATGAAGATTTCAGCTTGAATCCAAGACCAATGCACTTCTCATCTTTCGTTATTTCAGGAATAACGGCAGTCGCCATAGGCATAAGGATAGAGGCCACCAAGCTGGATATGACTCCGACAACCAAAAGAAACAGGTAGGCTGCTCTGTCCACACCATAGAGGAAAAAAAACCAGGTGCTGACAGAACACAATAGATTTATACCACTGACGTGGAACAACACACTTTTTTTGTTGAACCTTTCAAGAACAATGCCCGAAACCGGCATAAAAACTGTGGTAACAGTCCATATTGCAATGAGAACATTAGCAAGATACTCTTCTTCGCCAGTTATCTGAACAAAAAACCACGCACAAAAAACCTGAAACAAGCGAATAGCAACAGTATTCGACAACTCTGAAATCGTGTAGAGAACTATCCGCATCCTGTTCTTTTTTTCTTCAGCAGTCATGAGGTTTCGTTTTTAATAATTTCATCAAATTAAAGAGCAGCATTGATTGCCCTTGCATTTCCTGCAAAAACACAAACCTGAATAAAAACCTCCTTGATTTCTTCTTCGGTCAGCCCCATATGCAATCCTGCTTTCAGCTGAAACTTCAGCTGATTTTCACACCCTCCTATAGCTGAAAGAATGCCAAGGGAAACAAGATGCCTGGTCTTGGCGTCCAGAATTTCTCGCGAATAGGCAAAACCGTAAATATCATCAACCAAGTGATCGACGAGATCCGGAAATACTGGCCGAAGATTTTCTTGGCCGCGCTTCTGCACATCATCAGAAAACACTTCCAGGATGTTTTTGTGCTTTTCAAACGGGGACATAAAAACCCCTTTTCGTTATTGAAATACAGATTAGGAGGAGTCGCCATGGCAAACTCCACCCGCACAGTTGCTCAGTTAGCCTTTTGGCAACAGTGGAAAACGATTACTGCCCATTTTTCACGGAATTCAATATCTCATTTTTCCTGGTGCTGTCAACTCCTTTTTCCCCAGCAGCCTGTTTTCTTGCTATGGCTCCTGCATTTTTTACAGTAACCACAAATGATGCAAAAGTTCCTTTCATGCTCATCTTGTTATTTATTTTCACGATCAGCCCTCCTCATTATAAAAATTTACAGAGTGGAATTCAGTACTTCCTCATAAAGGATCTGCATGAATACCACGCTGGAGCAGGATCTTAAGCAAAAAAAAAAAAATCAAATAGATGTTCACACTACGACAGCAGTTACCGACAGTTCCCGCTGAGCGCGATGTGCTCGCTGTGCTCGCTGTGCCAGCATGTCGGTCAAGCAACCTGAGACAATCCATACAAAATGTCGAAGAGCCAATCTCACTTCCGTCATTCTCGCGAAGGCGGAAATCCAGAAACGCCTACCCTGGAGCCCGCCTTCGTGCGGATGACGTTTGGGTATGTGTGAGCGGGTCGGTCAGTGCTGGAGTAGGACGATAGCGCAATCGACTGAAACTTCATAAGTGAGCCAGCTGCTGATCCGGCAGTTGACGTTGTTAGTACATTGCGGCCGGATTATCAGCCCATGTTATTTCGTGACCAAGGCCCTTCTGACACAGCAAGCGGGCTGACAGGCGCAATAAAAAAAGACATTGGAAGAGATGAATGAGCATCCGTCGCCGCTCACCTGGACAGCAAAAGGCAGTGACATACTGGGCAAGAGAGGGCAAGAGAGTTCGCTCTGATCACCACTCAAGCTTCGGGCAGAACGCCGCAGAACACTCGAGTGCTTGAGACTGCCGCGCTTGCTGCTGGAATAACCTCCTCGCAATCTGCGTGACACGATCGCCTACAGGGCTCTATGACAAGCGTTCCCTTCTTCCAATATTGCCCAGCTGATTCATGCCAACTGTCAGCAAACATCGCCTCGTTGACTGCTACCGAGCGACAGCGCCTGGCGTCCACAGGGGCCGGCGAAGCTCTCGTCCGGGCCATACGGCACAGTGCCCCCTTGACTGGGCAGTGCTCCCCATGCCGGTCTTGATTGCTGTTGTGTCCAAAAAGTCAGTTGTACAAAAAGTTCAAACCATCAAGGAGTCAGACTATTCGCTGCTGGTCTCCTGGTCACTCACCTTCACAGCAATGGATCATTTACCCTGCGTCCTGAAGGACTCAGACACGCCATCGACCAGCGTCTGGCTGACATGGCCCCACACCACTGGCGACGTCTTTCAACCTGCCTCATGACTGACTCCTGAACCCCGGGCTGCCGCCGGACAAACGGCTGCCGCTTTCCTCTTTTACACTCTTTTCTGCTCTGCGAGCTGCTTGCGAATACTTTTGGACGCCGTTTTCGGTATCATAGGCCCGCTACAGATCAACGGATACCCAATGTAGATGGCAACCACTGCAAACAAAACAAAAGTTCCCCTGACTCAGCTGGCTGCCAAGCAACCAGCCAAGGATCTCGGGTTCAGCAACACCAATGAACTCAAGCCCTTCGCCGGCATTCTCGCGCAGGAGCGGGCGGTCGATGCGCTCAGCTTTGGCGTCACCATGCAGCGCAGCGGCTACAACATCTATGTGATGGGTGAGTCAGGTACCGGACGCACTTCGTACGTCAGACACTACCTGTCCCGGGAAGCGGCGGGTAGAAAAACGTCGGAGGACTGGGCCTATGTCAATAATTTCGGTAACAGCAGGGAGCCCGCCGCCCTGCGCCTGCCGGCCGGCATGGGCGCACGGCTGACCGAAGATTTTACGCGCCTGATCGATGATTTGCTCGATACCTTTCCGGCTGCCTTCGAAAGCCCTTCCTACCAGCAGAAAAAAAATGTCATAGAACGTCGCTTCAACAAAAACTATGACAAAGCCATTGAAAAAGTTGAACAAGAAGGCTTGCGTCGCAATATCTGCCTGTTCCGGGAGCAGGGCTCCCTGACCTTTGCGCCCATGCACGACGGCAAACCCATGGACGAAACCGAGTTCGCCCAGCTGCCAGACCGCAAGCGCAACAAGTTCAACAAGGACATCTCACAGCTGGAAACCCTGCTCAACGAAGAGCTGTCGGAGCTTCCCCAGTGGAAACGCGCCTCCAGCGAAGAGTTGCGACTGCTGAATCAGCAGGCCATAGACAAGGCTCTCGATCCTTTGCTCAAGGTACTGAGCAAAACCCATGGCCGTTTTGACGGTGTCAGTGAGTACCTGGATGCCATGAAAGCGGACCTTCACAAGACAGTGATGGAACATCTGGCTGACGACAGGGGCATTGAACTGAAAGAAGACGTCAGCAAGCGTACTTTGCTGCGGGATATGTATGTCCCCAATGTCATCGTCACTCACAAGAAAGAAGACTCTGCGCCCATTATTTTTGAGACACATCCCAACTACCGCAACTTGTTTGGCCGCATCGAATACACGACCGATATGGGATCACTGGTCACCAGCTACCGCCAGATTTGTGCCGGCAGCCTGCACCAGGCAAACGGTGGTTTTCTGGTTCTGGAAGCAGCGAAACTGCTGGAAGAGCCTTTTGTCTGGGAAGCTCTGAAGCGGGCGCTGAAGGAAAAGAAACTTCAGATTGAATCACCCGCCAGTGAGATGGGGCTGATCAGCACCATTACTCTCAATCCGGAAATTATTCCTCTGGACGTAAAAATTGTGCTTATAGGATCCCGGCAGATTTATTACCTGCTGCAGGAACTGGACGGCGATTTTCACGAAATGTTCCGGGTTCTGGTGGACTTTGACGGCTATATAGAGCGCTCAACGGACACAGTGCAATCTTTTTCACGCCTGCTGCACACCCGCGCCATGGATGAAGGCTATGCGCCGCTGACCGCCCAGGCGGTAGCGCGGATGGTGGAGCAGAGTGCTCGCGAGGCGGGGCACAAGAACCGTCTGTCAGCCCATATTGGCGACCTGTTCGACTTGCTGGCCGAGGCCGACTTTGTGCGCCGCAAACAATCAGGGCGCTCCATTACGCATGTCCATGTCAACCTTGCACTCCAGGCCAAGGCAGAACGGACCAGTAGAGTCAGCAAGGAAATTCTCAAAGACATGCTGGAAGGCAGCGTGTTGATAGATACCTCCGGCGAGGCCGTGGGCAAGATCAATGGACTGACAGTGTTGTCGATCGGAGACGCCTGCTTTGGCTCACCGGCTCGTATAACGGCGGCCGTGTACCCCGGCTCCCAGGGAATAGTGGACATAGAACGCGAAGTGCAACTGGGGCAGGCCATTCACTCAAAAGGAGTGATGATTCTGACCGGTTATCTGGGGGCGCGTTACGCCCGGGAGTTTCCTTTGGCTATATCGGCCAGTCTGGCAATGGAACAGTCCTATGGCACCATCGACGGTGACAGTGCGTCTGTGGCGGAACTCTGCTGCTTGCTGTCTTCCTTGACGGGTGTCCCCCTGAAACAGTCCTGGGCTGTTACCGGCTCCATGAATCAACACGGCGAGGTGCAGGCCGTCGGTGGCGTCAATGAGAAAATTGAGGGCTTCTTTGCTCTCTGTGAAGCACGCGGCCTGAAAAATGATCAGGGTGTAATTATTCCGGCTGCCAATGTGCCCAACCTGATGCTCAATGAGCGGGTCATGACAGCAGTACGCAAAGGAAAATTTGCGGTGCATGCGGTGTCCCATGTGGAAGAAGCGCTGGAACTGCTGACCGGCATCAAGCCTGGAAAACTCAACAGCAAGGGCGAGTACCCCAAAAACAGCCTGAACAGACAAGTGCTTCTGCGTCTCAGGGAAATTGCGGACATGGCCAGGGAGGCAGGTCCTGCTGACAGCAATCCCCCTCCAGCAGCGCCGGCAGAAGCAGGCCGTAAATCACCGTCCACCCAGACCTTGATACCCTGCCAGCAGGCAGCAGGCGTCCGGAAAAGACGTCTTTGACCGGGAGTTCTGAAACTTGGGCATAATCCTTGAGCATAATCCTTCTGTCTGGTGGGAAAGCTGTGGCTCTGTTTGACGAACACAAACGTCTGGATCATGCCCGGGATACGTCAGAGCCTGATGGATTCTCTGTCAGGCTGCCGGCGCATTTTCTCCCTGTGGAGCGGAACTTCCCTGCCCCTGTCGCGCGTTATTTTTTGTGTGATCAACCTGCCAGCCTGGATGGCTTCCTATGACACCTGACACTTTCCAGCACCTTGCCAGCCAAGGGTTCAACCGTATACCTGTCACCTGCTCTGTACTGGCCGATCTGGACACCCCACTGTCTGCCTATATAAAACTGGCTGACGAAGAGTACTCCTGCTTGCTGGAGTCGGTGAAAGGGGGAGAGCGCTGGGGACGCTGGTCGATCATAGGCATGCGCAGCCAGACCATCCTCAAAATTACTGGCCATCATTGGCAACTCGAAGAGCATGGTCAGATTACTGAGCAACGTCAGGTACAGGATCCGCTGGCAGAGATCGCCCATTTTCTGTCAGGCTTCCGTGTGCCGGAACTGCCTGAACTGCCACGTTTCCATGGTGGCCTTGTCGGTTATTTTTCATACGACACCGTGCGATATGTGGAACCGCGACTCAGTGGAAAGGAGCCGCCGGATACCCTCAATACGCCTGATATCCTGCTGATGCTGATGGAAGATCTGGTCGTATTTGACAATCTCAAGGGCCGGGCCTTGCTGGTCACTTATGCGCATCCGGATGAGCCCGATGCCCTGGCCCGGGCTCATGAGCGTCTGGAAGAACGAAGACAGCAGCTGAAAATCAGGAAGGCCAGCGTCTGTAGCGCGTCACGACAGGCACCTTGTCCGCCGCAACCCCCTGCCTTCGATTCGCAATGGGGCGAGACCGGATTCAAGGCAGCCGTCAACAAGATCAAAGACTATATTGTGGCCGGCGATGTCATGCAGGTTGTGCTGTCGCAACGCATGAGTCAACCCTGGAGTGCGCCACCACTGGACTTGTATCGTGCCCTGCGCTCACTCAATCCCTCACCTTACATGTATTTCCTCAATCTGAAAGACTTCCATGTTGTGGGGTCTTCTCCTGAAATTCTGGGACGGCTGGAATCCGGCTCCGTGGCCGTACGTCCATTGGCCGGTACCCGGCGTCGTGGAACGAGTCCAGAGCAGGATAAGGCGCTGGAACAGGAGTTGCTTGCCGATCCCAAGGAGCGCGCCGAGCATCTGATGCTGATTGATCTGGGACGCAATGACATAGGACGCATAGCCGAGACCGGTTCTGTCAAACTGGAGGAGTGCATGCAGGTAGAGCGCTATTCCCATGTGATGCACATTGTCTCTCATGTCTCGGGTCAGTTGAAAAAGGGGCTGACGATGATGGATGCACTGTCTGCTGTTCTGCCGGCCGGCACTCTCAGCGGTGCCCCCAAGATCCGGGCCATGGAAATCATTGATGAACTGGAACCGGTCAAGCGCGGTATCTATGGTGGTGCTGTCGGCTATCTTGGCTGGAATGGTAATATGGATACAGCGATCGCTATTCGTACGGCCGTGATCAAGGATCAGCAGTTGTATATCCAGGCCGGTGCCGGGGTGGTGGCTGACTCGCAACCCGACCTGGAGTGGCAGGAGACCCTGAACAAGGGGCAAGCGCTGTTTCAGGCCGTGCACAGTCTGGCATCAGAGTTCTGAGGCAGGGCCCTGCACCTGCATCAGAGGGCACATGCGCACCGGAGGCCTGTCCATGATGCGCCATGGACACAGGCCTGCGGACGACAGCCCACCCGGCCCCCGGGACTGGTGCGCCGGAGCCATGAAGCACCGCACTGTACTCTCACTGTGTCCTCCATGACCAGCGAACCGCCTTGATGTCTCTCAAAAGTCCTGTTCGTCTTCCGCTGTGGTTTGATATCAGTACATGGACCTGCGCGTACAAACCGGATCAGGACTCCTCTTCAATTTTCTGGAAGTAGCGCAGGGTTCTCACTTTCAGATCCATGGTGGCGTCCTCGTCACAAACGACGAGGGTTTTGGGATGCAGCTGGAGCGCCGACAAGGGCCACATATGGCTGACTGCACCTTCAACAAGCCGTTCAACAGCCAGAGACTTCTGGGAACCTGTGGCCAGAATAACCACTTCACGGGCATCGAGAATCGTCCCTACACCGACCGTCAGTGCCCGTACAGGAACAAGCTCCTCTTCTTGATCGAAAAAACGGGCATTGGCCTGGATGGTGCCCGGCGTCAGTGTCTTGATGCGGGTGCGCGAAGACAGGGAGGAACCGGGTTCATTAAAGGCAATATGGCCGTCCCGACCCACACCACCGAAAAACAGTTCCACGCCTCCCACATCAGACATGGCCTGCTCATAGCGCGCACATTCCTGTTGCGGATCTTCGGTATTGCTATCGAGAAAATTAATGTTTTCCGGAAGCATATCCACCTGATCAAACAGATGCTCATGCATGAAGGTGCGATAGCTTTGCGGATGTCCGGTGGGCAGTCCAATGTACTCATCCATGTTGAAGCTGACGACATGAGCAAAGCTGAGTTTGCCCTCGCGATACAGGCGAACCAGCTCGGCATAGACGGGAACGGGGGTGCCTCCTGTGGGCAAACCCAGCACGAAGGGGCGGTCTTTTGTCGGTTGAAAACGCTGTATGCGCCCGGCAATGTAGTGGGCCACCCAGATGGAGGCCGCCTGGGCGTCAGGCAAGGGAACCAATCTCATAGTCTGGAGCCTATCCGTTGGACAACACTGAAAGCTCGACCTGACCGGCATGCGGCCGGCACGGCGCGTTCGTCCGACACAAGTCTGCTGCCCAAAAGTCCGGGCTGGTGATTCCTGCGTTGACTGGTGTTGACTGCAACCGCCGTTCGCTTCAAGTCGGTGCTATAGAGTGCCTCAAACCGTATTTTTTTGCATCAGTCGCCAGCAAACTTGACGCTGAATTCAGGCAGGAATGGCACTCCTTGTTCGCATCGCTGTCCAGAACCATGACGGCCGGCCCGGCTACTGCGCAACGCCCTTCGTCCGCAGTGTTCTGGTTGTTATAGCAAGCAGCGCCAGCACGAGCCTGAAATTCATTACGCCTTGCCAGATGGATTACAGGCAAACTGCAGAGCCCCTGAACACGCCAAACAGTCAATGGGCAGCTGAGGTCAGGAGTCCGGAGTACCGGTGGAGACGAATAGCCCAATCGAACACAAAGATGCCGTTGGACAATCCTTTGGTAATAATGTGCAGTGGTCAAGGCGCGATGCTGCCAAGTCCAGCAGGGTGCAATTCTCCCACGAGGCTGATGAATTTAATAAAGATTGTTGGAACAAATAGATAGAGTGACACTTGGTACACATGGCAAAATTTGAGAAAGCACGCGAAATACCATTACAGAAAGCATCTAGCGCACTGAAAAACACCAATCTGGAGCAGAGATAAGGCTGGAAGGGTATAAAAATTGCAATCGACTGAAGTATCAGAGAATATCCCGCTGTTGATACACTTCGAGCTTGTCAGACCTGCGAGAAAGGCTGGGCTCAGGCAAAGCGCGTTCCCATGGAATGGATTGAGGTAAAACCATGAATGTCATTTCAGCGGCTATTCACATTCTGAAAAAGGCCGGCTCGCCTTTGCATGCGCAAGATCTGGCAAGTCAGATGATCGCTGAAGGCCTTTGGAAAACAGAGGGAAAAACGCCGGCGGCCACTGTCAGTGCTCGACTCTATTCAGATATCAAGAACAACTGTGACAAGTCTCCTTTTGAAAGAGCCGGTCCACAGACCTTTGCTCTTAAGGATCTTGCCGCGCTACCGGGCAACAGCGCCAGAACTCTTCCGAAGGTTCAAAAAACACCAAAGCCGCCATCTGCCAACGCGAGTTTTTCCTTTACCGATTGCGCTCAGAAAGTGCTTGAGGAGTTCGGTGACAAAAAACCAATGCATTACAAGGAGATCACCGAAAAGGCCCTGCACAAAGAATGGCTGGTGACGAGCGGAAAAACGCCGCACGCCAGCATGTACGCCCAGGTGATTACCGAGATCAAACGCCAGCAGAACCGGGGCGAGCGGCCTCGCTTTGTGCAGCATGGCCATGGTTATGTGGGCCTGAGACAATGGATGGGGCACGGGCTGACATTCCAGATTGAGCAGCACAATCATCAGGTATGCAAGGCCCTGCGCCAGCGCCTGCTGGCCATGACGCCGGGAGATTTTGAGGAGCTTATTTCGCTATTGCTGGCAGAGATGGGGTTCGACAGGGTCGAGGTGACCAAACTCAGTGCCGATGGCGGCATCGATGTCCGCGGCACCCTGGTCGTCGGTGATGTGATCCGCATCAAGATGGCCGTCCAGGTCAAGAAATGGAATCTCAAGAACAAGATTCAGGCCCCGGTGGTGCAGCAGGTGCGCGGCAGTTTGGGGGCGCATGAGCAAGGGCTGATCATTACCACCAGCGACTTCACCAAGGGAGCGCGCACGGAGGCCGCCCAGGCAGACAAAACCCCCATTGCTCTGATGAACGGGGAACAGCTTGTGATGCTGCTTATGGAACACGGCATCGGTGTTCATCGCTCGACGCCTGATCTGTTTGAACTGGATAAAGAATTCGGTCCGGTGATGCAATGAAAGAGCGTCTTGTTCAACTTTTCAGGGCGCAGAATACATCGGGACTATCAATTGACTGGAATGGGCAGTGAATAAAGTTGATTTTTTGCTGCATGCCGACGAGCTGTCTGCAGTCATTACAGTGCTGCAGAACGCTTTGACAAGACGTCCCAATCCTCGCGGCGAACCCTGGTTCGATCTGCAGACCGCGCGCGCCAGTTGCGACGAATTTTTTGAGAGTCTCTGGCAGCTTGAGGAAGCCTGCGGAACACTCTCGACTGATGATCTGCTTCAGGCAGCAAAGGGTATGTCATCGGGTTACCATCGCTTTTGGCGGCGGCCATTCCCACCAGGTCTGGAAATGGGACAGCCACTGTTTTCGTCTGTGCTCGAACGCCCCATGCGTGATCTGCTGCGGTCGCTGCAGTCTCTCATGAAAGACGGCAGCAGCGACTCTCTGGATAACCCGCTGTTAACTCTTGATGCGGAAGAGGAGATGAATTGTTTTGTCTGCTGGCTTGATGGCCTGCCAGCCCATCAGAGAATAGCTGTTCAAGTTCCCCAGAATACGCAACCTTCACAGAAGACTGGATTAGTGGCCCTGGCCGCTTCCTTTTTCCTGGGATGGTGGCTCGGGCAGGACTGACAAGTATTCGCCAGGCACCAATCACCTGGCGGCATCAAATGCACTAACGCAGACGTTAATTATATTCATGGGACAAGGCGGGCATCATGCCGGGATCAAGTGCGAAGGAGGGTAAAGCGCATTACATCATTGGGTTGAAATCGTCCTGTTTGCCCTTGTGTTAACACCTTACGAACCCAGGATTTACGGAACGGGGCACGGCCCCAGCACTTGTGAGCTCGGCACGGTCTTGCCACAGCAGCCCAATCCCTGAGCAATATCCTTAAGGTGGCAGCCAGGGCGGCGCATTTACTGTGTCATGGTCCAGTCCTCGCGGTTGACCATGGCCACTTCCCTGTTGTTTGGTCACTACAGGC
>MPMQ01000037.1 GCA_002238585.1 Kistimonas sp. bin40
CAGATGGTGGAGAGCATGCGAGTAATCTTCGCCATATCGCGTTTTTTCCAGCAGCGAATCATATCTTTTGAGACAGCAGTTCAGTGTCAGCGTCGAAATGGGTAAAGATGAAGACTGAATATAGGCACAAGGGTGCGGACTGGTCGTGGCGTTTGTGTGCGTATTCACTCCGACTGCTCCCCGAGTGCGTTCATGAGCTCACACACAGGTGCACGCCCCACAAACAAGGCACGCGGTGTGATCGACAGATGACCGTCCGGGGCCTGACAACCAGAGCCAGGGACGGTCAAGCAATCTGAAAAAAAACTGTACAACACATCGCAGAGCCCGGGTCTGCTCTACGGACGTCACAAAAAGGCAAGCAAGAGACGACCAGCGCCGGATCTCAATCTCAACCCCAAAAGGGCAACACCTACCGCTCAAGCACTGGCCATCAGCCCGTCTTGAGGAAAATGCCTGGTTTTTCCTGGCGGCCTCTACTTCTGCGCTGGTGTTTTCGATCTGGAATGGCCCCACTCCCGCACGCCTTGCGCGAGCCGATAGAGAACCGGCATCAACAAAGTGCCCGGTACAAGCGTAGCCAACATGCCGAAAAATACAGTACTGCCCAGCGAAACACGGCCGGCAGAGCCGGGCCCTGTAGCACATATCAAAGGCACCACACCCAGAACAAACGACATCACCGTCATCAGCACCGCGCGAAAACGGGTTCTGGCGGCCGCCTCGGCCGCCTCCACCGCATGCATCCCTTGCGCCCGTTGTACACTGGCAAATTCCACTATCAATATGGCCGTCTTGGCTGCCAACCCCATCAGCAGCACCATCCCGATCTGGGCGTACACGGTGTTGACCATCTGAAACAGGCCCAGACCGGACACCACACCCCAAATCGCAATCGGTGCCGTCGCAACAACTGCGACAGGCAGCGTCCAGCTCTCGTACTGGGCCACCAGAAACAGATAGACAAAGACCAGTGCCAGCATGAACAACAAGGGAGCCACAGCGCCGGTTTCAAGCGCCTGGCGAGACTGCCCCGCCCAGGAAAAGCCGTACCCGACCGGCAGCTCCTGCGCCAGCTCGGCCATGGCCGTCATCGCCTGACCGCTACTGTATCCGGGGGCCGCCTGCCCCCGAATAGAGACAGAAGGATACATATTGAACCGATCAATAGAAGGCGGTGCCAGTGCCGGCTTGATGGTCACCAATGTCGACAAAGACACCATATCCCCTGCCCCACTGCGTACTGCGTAGTGGCGCAGATCATCAGGATGGGCGCGATACTCCTGATCGGCCTGCACAATCACCTGGCAGCTGCGTCCTTCACAAGGAAAGTCATTGACGTACAGGGATCCCAGCTGGGTTCTGAGCGTCAGATACACAGAGTCCAGACTGACCCCCATCATGCGTGCCTTGTCCCGGTCAACAACAACGCTGTATTCAGGAACACTGGCGCGAAAACTGCTGAAAGCACGGCCTATCTCCGGACGTTGGGTAGCCTTGCTGATCAGCTCGGACGCCGCCTGTGCCAATGCCTGGGGCGTCCCCCCTTGCGTATCCTGCAAACGCAAATCAAACCCACCGGACGATCCCAGCCCCGGAATCGAAGGCCCTTCGAAAAAACGGATTTTCGCTTCCGCAACAGACGCCAGCCGCTGCTGCAGACGCCTCATAACGCTACTGGAATGCAACGCCTGCCCGGGCCTTTGGCTCCAGTCTTTCAGGAGAACTATGCCGAACCCGTTGCTGGAGTCAGCACCCGCCAGGGGACTGAAGCCTGATGCGCTGACAAAGTGGGCGACCCCCGCATCAGCCTGGATCTGCGGCCTGATGTCTTCGAGTACCTGATCTGTCCGGCCAATAGAAGCGCCATCAGGCAGCTCAACACTGACGAAAAAAAAGCCCTGGTCTTCCCGGGGAACAAAACCCGTTGGAAGCACCCGCAGCAACCAGAAGCAGACAGCCAACAACACCAGAAAAAACACACCGACGCGCACCGGACGACGGACCAGCCAACTGACACGCTGACTGTAACGTCCCGCCAGCCAGTTCACGCCACGCTCGAAAGGAGCCAGTCCCGCGATGGGGGCAACGCCCGATTTGAGGAGCACAGCACACAGAGCAGGACTCAAGGTCAGTGCATTGAGCGAGGAGAACAGCACCGCCGCTGAAATCGTCACTGCAAATTGTCGGTAGAGCCCACCCGTCACACCTGGCATGAAACAGACGGGAACAAAAACCGCCAGCAACACAAGGGTGGTCGCTACCACAGGCCCTGCCACTTCCTGCATCGTGACACGGGTCGCCTCAACCGCATCCTTGCCCGCTGCCATATGTCTTTCAACATTTTCAATCACAACAATGGCATCATCCACCACAACGCCCGTTGCCAGCACCAGCGCAAACAGCGTCAGCGTATTGATGGAGTACCCCAGAACAGCCAGGGCAGCCAGAGCACCCAGAAGGGAAACGGGAATGGCCAGGGCCGGAATCAAGGTCATGCGCCAGTTTTTCAGAAACAGAAAAACAACCAGGATGACAAGGCCGATCGCCTGCATCAAGGACACAACCACCTCAGTCACCGAGCGGGAAATAAATGTCGTTGTGTCATACAAGATGGCGTAGTCCATGCCCTCGGGGAACTGGCGCGCCAGACGGGCCATTTCTGCACGCACCGCCTGAGCAACCTCCACCGCATTGGCAGAAGGCGACTGATAGGCCAGCAGCAAGGCTGTCGGGGCACCATCCAGGCGTGCCTGCCCGCTATAACGGTGCGCTCCGACCTCTACGCGCGCCAGATCCCGCAGGCGCACCACCGAACCGTCCGGACTGGCGCGCAGCACCGTATTCTCAAACTCGGCGACTGTCTGCATGCGCCCTTCACCCTGGACAGAGTATTCAAACTGCTGTCCCACCGCAGTCGGCGCCTGGCCCAGTCGGCCAATGGCAAGGTTCTGGTTCTGCTCCCGCAGTGCCGCCTGAACATCGTCCACAGTAATCCCCAGAGACTGCATCAAGTCAGGGCGCAGCCATATACGCATGCTGTACTGTCTTTCACCACGGATGCTGACATCACTGACACCCTCGACACGGGCAAGGGCATCTGTCAGATGACGCGAGGCATAGTTGCTGAGAAAAAGCTGATCCAGAGAGCCATCCGGCGAGACAAGATTGACCCCCAGCAGCATGTCAGATGACTGGGCCCGGACCGTCAGGCCGCGACGCCGCACCTCCTCCGGCAGTCCTGGCTCGGCGAGGGCTACACGATTCTGCACATTGATCTGCGCCACATCCGCGTCGGTACCCGCTGCAAACTCAATGCGGATACGGGCCGTCCCCTGGTTACTGGAGGTCGACTGCATCGACACCATGCCGTCCACACCATTGAGCTGTTCTTCCAGCGGCGTCACGACACTTCTGTCCACAACCCCGGCACTGGCACCCGGGTAAGACGCACTGACCGAGACCTGCACAGGAGACAGGCTGGGATACAGGGTGACCGGCAGATTCAGCAAGGCCAGCAGCCCTGCCAAAGAAATCACAATGGAAACAACAGCCGCCAGCCGCGGCCTCGAAATGAAGTGCTGGGAGAATGACATCAGAGGGCTCCGGACCGCTTCTCAGTGGCAGCATCCTGACTGCCCCCCCCGCCAACCACATCAGTGACAGCCCCTGTTTCCCTGTCGACCTGCTTGTTGACGGGTGTTACCTGTGCCCCGGCCCTGACGCTCTGGGCGCCGGTCAGCACCACACGCTCTCCCTCGTCCAACCCCGACCGCACGGCCCAGAAAGCCCCCAGGCGACGCCCGGTCTCCAGCGCACGTCTGTGAACCTTGTTGTCAGAGCCCACAACCAGAACAGAACGGCCCTGCAACTCCTGATGCACCGCAATCTGGGGCACCAGAACCCGGGATTTCTTTTCACTGCTTTCCAGAATCAGTGTCACATACATACCAGGCAACAACAGGTGGTCCGCGTTCCTGAAAACCGCCCGACCTTCCACCGTGCCCGTTTTTTCGTCCACCTCCGGTGCCGTAAAATCGATAGTTCCAGGCTCCTGGTACTCAGTGCCGCCGGGGAGTTTCAGCCTGGCCTCGAACCTGAGGGCCCCATCCATATTCCCCTTGTGTGACAACCGGTAATCCAGCACTTCCTGCTGCGTCAACTGGAAGCTGGCACGCACAGGGTCCAGCCTGACCAGCTCGACCAGGGTCCCCTGGGCCGGGCCCACCAGACTGCCGACACTGTAAGAGGCCGCCCCCGTCTGCCCTGAAAAAGGTGCCTGTATCTCGGCAAACGCCAGGTTCAGCTGTGCCTGTTCCAGGGCTGCCTTGCGCGCCGCCACAGCGGCCTGCGCCTGGGCATCCTTGCTCACCAGACTCTCCAGGTCGGCCTGACTGATATAACCGCGCGGAAGAAGTCGACGGCCCCGCGCCAGCTGACTGCGTGTCTGGCGCGCCTGTCCCTCGGCACCCTCCAGATCGGCCTGAGCCTGATGCAATGCGGCTTCCAGCGGTGCCTTTTCAAGACGAAACAGCACCTGACCGGCAGTGACTGCCGAGCCTTCCGTAAACAACTGCTCTTCCAGCAGACCTTCCACCCGGGTGCTGATTTCCACCTTTTCGCTGGCTTCAATGCGGGCCGGCAGCTCACTGTAGAGGGCAACGGGAGCACTGTGGACCCGGGCGACCTGGACAACCGGAAGCCGGGCTTGCGGGGCAGGAGCATCCGCCTTGTCATCTGTACAGCCAGCGAGAAGAGTCAGCACGCACACAATTGCGGCCAGCCGGGCCGCGCTGGTACGCACGACCTGGCACAGCGGAACACAAATGCCACGAGACTCAACCCACTTTGGAAGCACTTCCAGCATCATGGGCCCATACCTTAAGGGATACGAAAAAAGAAAATAGGGGGAATGTAAAGCTCAGGCTACAGCTCGGGATAACAGCGACTCAAAATCCTACTTCAGATATTGACTGGCGTCCAGATTCTCAGCAAACAAAACAAGGCAATATGCCTTTCACCGGGCGAGCAGAGTCTTTATACTGCCCCCCGCCCGAACACTGGCTGTGCGCCCCGTTCAAGCAGAGCCCCGTCATGTCGGGAAAAACTCAGCCCGAACACTGGCTGTGCGCCCCGTTCATCACCCGGAAATTGCAGCCGGATGCTGCCGTTTACACAATGGCCGAACTTTCTCTCATCCTGATCAGCGCCCTGCTTGTCAATAACTTTGTGCTGGTCCAATTTCTTGGGCTCTGCCCGTTCATGGGTGTTTCCAACCGACTGGAAACGGCTCTGGGCATGTCCATGGCTACAACTTTTGTTCTCACCATTGCCTCCGTGTTCAGCTACATCAGCTGGCACTATCTGCTGGTGCCACTGCATCTGGAATTTCTCAAGACACTCACCTTTATTCTTGTCATAGCTGTTGCCGTGCAGTTCACTGAACTGGCGGTGCGCAAAACCAGTCCCCTGCTGCATAAGGTACTGGGTGTTTTTCTGCCTCTGATCACCAGCAACTGCGCCGTACTCGGTGTTGCCTTGCTCAACAGTCGCCGCAATCCAGACTTTCTCAGCTCCGTGCTCTACGGCTTTGGGGCGGCACTCGGCTTTTCGCTGGTGCTGGTGCTGTTTGCAGCCATACGCGAACGCATCGCAGCCGCCGATGTGCCCACACCCTTTCGCGGCTCGGCCATTGGACTGATCACCGCCGGATTGATGTCACTGACCTTTATGGGCTTTACGGGCCTGGTCAAAATTTGAGGAGCCTGTTGTGGATACAGCCGCTATCACACTGCTCGGCTCTGCCTTGCTGACCCTGCTGGCACTGACGCTGGTGTGCGGTGCCTTGCTGGGAGCGGCCTCAGAGCGCTTCCGCGTTCAGGAAGACCCGGTGGTGGAGAGCATCAATGCCCTTCTTCCCCAAACCCAATGCGGCCAGTGCGGGCACCCAGGCTGCAAACCCTATGCCCAGGCTATTGCCAGGGGGGAAGCCATCAATCGCTGCCCCCCCGGCGGCCAGACCACCATCAACGCCCTGGCCGAGCTGCTTGACAGGGCGCCGGCCACACTGGACCCGTCGCGCGCAAAAGCCGACCGGGATGATGTCCCCCGGGTCGCCTTTATCCGTGAGGAAGAGTGCATAGGCTGCACAAAATGCATACAAGCGTGCCCCGTCGATGCCATCGTCGGCGCGGCGCGCTTCACCCATACTGTGATCGCAGCGGAGTGCACCGGCTGCGACCTCTGTGTGGAACCCTGTCCGGTGGACTGTATTGACATGATCACGCCAGACGGGGCGACGGACCGCCCATCCTGGCCCCTGCCGCCCGATTTGCCTCACTCAGCCCTGTGGAAACAGTCCCTGATAGCCACAGACCGGCAAGGGGAAACCCGATGATACAAGCCCCCCCACACCCCCTGTCCGGCGGCATAGAGCTGGCAACCCACAAGGCCCTGTCGACCCGCACGCCTATAGCCACCCCACCACTGCCGGATACCTTCGTTATCCCGCTGAACCCACAAGCCGGCGCCCCGGCCGAACCGCAGGTGCAAGCCGGCGACCGGGTGCTTAAAGGACAGCAACTGGCGCGGCCGCGCGGCCCCCGGGGGGCCCCTGTGCACGCGCCCACATCCGGCACTGTCCGAGGTCCTGTTGTCCGTCCCGTTCCCCATTGGTCGCACCAGCAAGCCCCCTGCCTGCTGCTGGAACCCGACGGTCTGGACCGCTGGTGTGCCCGGCCGGCCGTCACAGATTACAGACGCCTCGACAAAGACGCTCTCATGGACGTCATCAGAGAAGCCGGCGTCGTCGGCCTCGGTGGCGCAGGCTTTCCCACTGATATAAAACTGGCAGCCACCAGGGGAGACCCTGCACCCCTGGTCATCATCAACGGTGCCGAATGTGAACCCTATATCACGGCAGACGATATGCTCATGCGCGAAAGAGCCGAGCACCTTGTCGCAGGCTTCGCCGTGCTCCGCCATCTTCTTCAGCCAGAAAAGATCATGGTGGCCGTGGAAGATGACAAGCCCCAGGCACTGGCTGCCATGGAGGCGGCCTGCGCCGGGCAAACAGATGTCCAGATTTTCAGCCTGCCCGCCCGCTATCCCTCCGGCGACGCCGGTATTTTGATACGCACATTGACAGGACGCGAGGTTCCCAGCGGCACCCGGGCGGCGGAACTGGGCATATTCTGCTGCAACACCGGCACCCTTGCCGCACTGCACCAGGCCGTTATCCTGGGGCGGCCGCTGATCTCCCGCATCACCACCCTCAGTGGCCAGGCACTGGCGCGCCCCGGCAATGTGGAGGCCCTGATCGGCACACCTGTCGAACACCTGCTGCACTTTGCCGGCCTGCGCGAATCTGACATGCACTGCCTGATTCAAGGCGGTCCCTTGATGGGACACAGCCTGCACAGTGCCGAAGTCCCCTTGCTCAAGACCACCAACTGTCTGATCGCCGGCACCCGTGCCGAATTCCCTGACCCGGATCCGACCCAGGCCTGCATTCGTTGCGGACTCTGCGCCGATGTCTGCCCGGTCAACCTGCTGCCACAGCAGCTGTACTGGCACGCCCGCGCCATGAACCACAGCCAGCTTCAGGCGCACAACCTGTCGGACTGCATCGAATGCGGTGCCTGTGCCTGGGTGTGCCCCAGCACCATTGCGCTGGTGCAGTACTACCGCGCCGCCAAAGACGCCATACAACAGCAGCAGGCCAAAAGCGCGAAGGCAGCCCAGGCCCGGCAGCGCTTCGAACAACGCCAGCTACGCCTGCAGGCTGCTGAAGAAGAAAAAAAAGCCCGTCGTCGTCTCGCAGCCCGGCTGCGCCAACAGGCCCAGCCGCCCCAGACCGCACCACAGCAAGCGACCGCACCAGCCAGCCTGCCGGATGAACAGCGGGAACTGAAAATTCAGCTGTCACGTACCCGGGTGCAGCTCAAAAAAGCCACGCGCACCCTGGAGAACCTGAGTCAGGACAGCCCGGACGCTGCCAGGATCCGACAGCAAGTACAGAGCCTGCAGCAGGATATGGATCAACTGCAAGCCAGGCAAACACCTGCCAGTGTCCAGCCCTCCGGGAGTCCACCATGATGCCGCTGGAACACCGGTCGTCGCCACACAGCACCACCAGCAACAAAACCGACCGGATGATGCTGCTGGTACTGATTGCACTCCTGCCGGCACTTTGTGTACGAACCTTTTGTTTTGGCTGGGGAACACCGATAACCCTGCTCTGGTGCTCGCTGATCGCACTGGGCTCTGAGGCGGTGCTGCTCGCCCTGCGCCGCCGGGCGCCACTTTTCTATCTGCGCGACAAGAGTGCACTGGTCACCGCCTGGCTGCTGGCCCTGTCCCTGCCACCAGACCTGCCCTGGTGGTGCAGCCTGATCGGTACCAGTTTCGCCATGGTGTTCGGCAAGCACATTTACGGTGGTCTGGGACAAAATCCTTTCAACCCTGCCATGCTGGGCTATGTCCTTCTTTTGATCTCTTTTCCCCTGCCGATGAGTAGCTGGTCACCCGCTGACGGCACCGGACACCCGTGGCTGACATTCAGCGACAGCCTGCAGCTGATTTTTCTGGGCAAGCCGATCGACGGCTGGACCATGGCCACGCCACTGGATCTGCTACGCAACAACAACACCCTGACCATGCCCGAACTCTGGAGCACACACCGTCAACTGTCCGGCCTCGTGGGACCCGGCTGGCTGCCTGTCAACCTGGCCTGCCTTGCCGGTGGTCTCTGGTTGCTGAAAAAAAAGGTCATTCAATGGCAGGCACCTGTGGGCATGCTGGCCGGGCTGGCCATAATGTCGCTGATATTCTGGAATGGCAGCGGTTCCGCCTCCCGGGGATCGCCCCTGTTTCATTGGTTCTCCGGCGGCACCATGCTCTGTGCCTTTTTCATAGTGACAGATCCGGTCTCCGGCACCAGCACGCGCCGGGGACAACTGCTGTTCGGACTGGGTGCCGGCCTGCTGACCTATACCATAAGGGCCTTTGGCGGCTACCCTGATGCGCTGGCCTTCGCCACCCTGCTGATGAACATGAGCGCGCCTGCCATGGATTACTGGATTCGCCCCCGCACCCTGGGACACGGGCCGCACCTCAAGGAGAGACGCTGATGCGACTGGCATCCACGCCTCTCACCCGGGCTCTTGTGCATAACAGTGTGCGCCTGGCGCTGTTTGCCCTGCTGACCACCGGTCTTGTATCCCTGACCTGGATCGCAACCCGGTCCCACATCGCCAGCCAGATCCGCAGCAACGAGGAAAAAACGCTGAAGGAAGTTCTGCCCGATGACCCGTTCGACAATATACTCGGTAACAGCCGCCTGACCTTGCCGGCACCGGAGCAACTGGGCTGGGCTACATCACAGCCCCAGGGCTGGTTCGCCTGTCGCGACAGCAACATAGAAGCGCTGGTACTGCCGGTCGTAGCCCCGGATGGCTATAGCGGCCAGATCCGCCTTCTGGTCGCCATCGACAGACAGGGAACCCTGACCGGCGTCAGGGCAACAGCACACCGGGAAACACCAGGACTGGGAGATGGCATAGAAACCCGGGTATCGGGCTGGATCAGGATATTCAGCGGCAAATCCCTGAACAACCCTACGCGGGCAGGCTGGGCTGTTACCAAAGACGGCGGCCAGTTTGACCAGTTCACCGGCGCCACCATTACGCCCCGGGCCGTCGTCACTGCCGTGTATCGAACACTGGTCTACTTTTCCCACTATCGCAACCGACTGCTGGGATTCGACGACCACTGCCCTCCTGGAAAGAGCACCGCACCATGAGCACAGCCCCCTCCCCGGAACCCCGCTGGCCCGGCCTCTGGAGCAACAATCCGGCCCTGGTGCAGTTGCTGGGACTGTGCCCACTGCTGGGCGTCTCCAGCAACCTGGTCAACGCCCTGGGGCTGGGGCTGGCCAGCCTGCTGGTGCTTATGGGCTCCAACCTGCTTATTTCCCTGTGTCGTCAGGCGATTCCGGCCAGCATCCGCCTGCCCATTTTTGTCATGATCATTGCCGCGCTGACCACTTGCGTCGAGCTGTTGATGCAAGCCTGGGCCTATGATCTGTACCGCGTGCTCGGTATTTTTCTCCCCCTGATTGTGACCAACTGTATTATTCTGGGGCGCGCCGAATCCTTCGCGTCACGCAACAGACCCATCGCATCCATGCTCGATGGACTGGTCATGGGACTGGGTTTCATGGCTGTGCTGCTGGTCCTCGGTGGGCTACGGGAAATGATTGGCGAGGGCACACTCATGGCCGATATGGATTTTCTTCTGGGCCCGGTCGCCAGAGAATGGACCATCACCCTGGTCAGCGACTACCGCCCCTTTTTGTTTGTGGTTCTGCCCCCCGGAGCCTTTGTGTGCATGGGACTGCTGATCGCGGCAAAAAACGCAATAGACGCGCATTATCGGCTCAGACAATCCGACGCCGATGACTTCACACAGCCCCGGGCGACCCATACATCGCTGGAACAACAACCCGGTCGGGTACCCGTGCGCCAGCTGTGAGGATGGCACCGGCCTCAGAGCACCGGGGTACGAACGACGCCACCATAAGGAATCGGGCCATCACGACTGTGAGCCCATGATCACCTGACGAGACACAACACCTGTGAACAAAACCAAAAGGTATACGTTTTTCAGCCGCCTGCGCGATCGCAACCCTCAGCCACAAACCGAGCTGGAGTACAGCACGGCTTTCGAGTTGCTGATCGCCGTCATGCTGTCCGCCCAGTCCACAGATACAGGTGTCAACAAAGCCACCCGCAAACTTTACGCCAAAGCCAACACACCGCGCGCCATTCTGGAGCTCGGCATGGACGAACTCAAGGACAGCATCAGAACCCTGGGGCTGTTCAACAGCAAAGCCGACAATGTCATGGCCACCTGCACCCTGCTTCTGGACCGCCATGACGGCCAGGTGCCCGACACCAGGGAGGACCTGGAAGCGCTGCCTGGCGTGGGAAGAAAAACAGCCAATGTCGTACTCAACACGGCCTTTCGTCAGCATACGATGGCGGTTGATACGCATATTTTCAGAGTTGCCAACCGCACCGGTCTGGCGCCGGGAAAGACCGTACTGCAAGTCGAAAAAGCACTACTCAAGAGAGTCCCCCGGGAATTTCTCCTGGACGCCCACCACTGGCTTATTCTGCACGGACGCTACATTTGCCGGGCGCGCAAACCGCTGTGCCCACACTGTCCGCTGGCCGACCTGTGCGCCTTCAAGGATAAAACCCAATAACCTTTTCCTCACAGTGCATGCTTGCACTCTCATACTGATTTCCGCTTCCTGACATGAGAGCAAGCCAATGTTAATCCAGCTGGGGCGCTGCCGCACATCAGTCAATCGCACCTGCTGTTTTCATCCAGCATCCCTCCGCGGAAACAGGCTGCTTATAACTTTGCACTTGCACCTTCATCAATCAAGGACTTGTTTTCCAGCCTCTCCAACTCTTGCGTTCTCTTAAGGTTGCAATCTTCCATTTCTTGCTGCCAAAAGTTTCTGACTTCTTGGGACTTTGAAAGATTCTTCTTCAGCTTCTTCAAGGGTTTTTCAGCGTAGAGTTCGCGTTTTTTTTCAGCCGCCATTAATCGAGCTTTTTTGTATTCAAGCTCACTTCGCACTTCATCCCATTCACCCTGCATTCTATCAAGCTTATCAACCCTGCTCCGAAGATCAATATTCACTCTTTGTTCGACAGCCTTTCGCTCTGCAAGTATTTCTTTGGAAACTCTAAGAATCTCGCGTTTTTTTCCCTCAGAAAACGCGGGCTTTAATCCTTTCAGGAAAGAAGGAGAGCAGGTGGCTATATCCGATCCAAGCTTCTCGCGATAGCCAGAGCCAAGGCTACCAACCATAATGGCAAACGCGTCAAACTCCCTGACATCAAACTGTTCGTCTACAGAACTGCGACACTCGCCAACCTTTTTCTTACACTTCTCCATATCTTTTTGTAAATCTTCAGTATGAAACTGAATCTGGTAATACCTGTACATTTTTGTATCAGCGTACTTGGTGGCACCCTTTATGGAAAAGTCGCTCTCCTTGATACTCATGTATTCTTCGTCAATCCCCTTTTCAGCCAATACTCTCATAGCTGCCTCACAGTGTTTTTTTGCCCTCGCGTTCTTGGCATCAAAACCACTCCCCTTAGATGAAAATCCATCCTGATCCATTTCTTTTATCAGTTTCCCTCCTTCGAATGAAGTTTCAAGGTCGTATAGACGTGACTGACAGTTTTTTATCTCACTATCAGATTTGCGAAGCTTCACAAGAGATTTTTTTGCTTTATTCAATTCGCCAAGATAGTCACATACGGAATCAATTTTATTTGCAAAACTACACGCATCCTGCGCATGAATGGCGTTTTTATCTGTGATTACAAAAGCATGCTTTCCCGAATCCACCCTAATTTTTTTAGCAGGAACCCCCAAGCTGGAAAACAAATTCTCTCTGGCCTCATCAAACCTTTCCCTCTCATGATTGACCTTGTTTTCTTGTACAAACTCTTTCTCTTTAAGACGATGCACATCTTTTCTCAAAGCTTCTACTGTGCACTTGACATCTTCCTTATTCTTTATAGCTTTAGCCAGTTGGTTCGCTTTATTCGAGTGCAATTTGAATTTATCCCTGCTCTCGTTCTCTATTTTTGCAAGGGATGAAAAGTAAGAACCTCTACGCTCATCAAGCATCGTCTGCGCTACCGTTATAAGAGAGGCAAGGTATTTGCTTTTATACCTGGTTAGCTCTCCCCCTTTTTTTTCTCGAATGGCTTCCAGATCATTTAAGTTGTTTCTAATTTTTTCATACTCGGAAATAACCTCCTTATCGTCCCCCTTTGTTTTTTCAACAGACTTCACGGAAGTAATATTTTCTTTAAGCTTCAGCAATTCTGTCCGCGTGGATGAAGTGCGAAACAAGCCCATTTTCGACTTCCAGGTGCGCTTGAGATCAGGCAATCCCGCTATGACAGACTGCGAATTTGGCGTAGGAATGTGCATGCGAAAACCCTCTGTTGACAATTGTGAAACGGCCGCCACCTATGGGCAGCTCGAAAGAGTCCGATCCTATATTGCAGCCTCGTATTGGCCAAAAAAACATAAGTCGCTGGTCGCCTTTTTTGCTGAAGAGGATTGAGCAAGCCTACAATAGCACAAGTTTTCCCTGATGTTTCCCAAACATCAGGGACTGACATCAACAACGTCAGCAAGGGAAAAAGGCTGCAAAAACCGGTGAGCTTTCCAGTAACAGCAGCGGCACCAAAAGTTCAGCTTGAGTCCCGGCACTGGTACGAAACGAAACGCACCCGCAGTTGACTGTTTCACAGCTTGTCTTCACGAAGTCTCCGTGCACTCTTCCCTTTTCTTCCCAGCTTGTTTCCAGCATTTTCTGAAGAGCCATCATGCACGAAAAAAGCCGCCCTTGACCATAAGAGGCCCCTTTTCGTCGGACAGCCTCACCATCGCGTCTTGTCGAACAACTTGCTTGATCAACCCGAAAAACGGCCCTGACTGCAATCTCCGTGGCTGAAGCATTTCTTTTTCCTGCAGACTGCGCAAACCTTGCAAACGGCACAAAGCCATACGCAACACAACAGACAGGTCTCTCACACTGGCGATGGCTCTCTGGCACAGGATCTTGTAGTGACAACAGAACAAATCCAGGTTCCAAGCGTCTTTGTGCACCAGCAAATGCTGCATGAAGGCCAGCCTTGCCAGACAGCGGGCACCCAGCAGACGCTGGGGGACCTGTGCCGCAAGACCAGTCCCTGCCCCCCCTGTGCGCACCCAGGACAAGGTGCACTCCAGGTCGCCCCGTGACAAGCAGCTGTCGGCTACCCGGTGTCGAACCTGGACCTGGTCACTCGCGTCACCTTGGCCTGCCTCCTGCGCTTTTCCAGGTCGTGTATCAAATTCACGGCTTCATCAGGAGACACATCCTTGGCATTCAGCCGCCTGATCAGATCAGTGATACCAAGATCGGTCACCGGGAGCATTGGCATGAGAGCAAGCACATGTCAGTCCAGCTGGGGCACTGCCGAGAGTCAGTCAAGCGCACTTGCTGTTTTCATCCAGCATCCCTCAGCGGCAACAGGCTGCTTATAATTTTGTCACTGCATCATCATTGGTCAAGGGCTCGTCGCCCGTTTTTCCCAACTCTTCCATTTTCTTAAGCTGCCAACCTTGCATGTCTTCTTCCCAATATTTTCTGGCTTCTCGTTTCCTTGCAAGATCCTTCTGCACCTTCTTCAAGGGTTTACTGGTGATGTGCCCGCGCTTTTCTTCAGCCTTTCTTAATTCAATTTTTTTCTTTTCCAGCTCATTTCGTGTTGTTTTCCGTGCATTTTGTAGCTCATCAAGATTCTTAAACATATCCTGGAGCTCAGTTTTCACTTTTTTTTCTACAGAACTTCGCTCTCCAATGACTTCTCTGGAACATCTAGAAATCTCTCCTGTTTTTTCCTCAGAAAACACTGACTTTAATTTTTTCAACAGAGAAGGAGAGCAGGTGGTTATATCCGACCCAAGCTTACCGCTATAGTCAGAATCAAGGCTATCAACCATACGGACAAACGCGTCATACTCTCCAGACTGAGGAACTTTTCTTAGAGCATCACTCAAACTTTTAACCCTTTTCTCACACTTTTCAATATCCTTTTTCAAACTCTCAGTATGAAACTCAATCTGGTAGTACCTGTACATTTTTCCATCAGAGTACTTGGAGGCGGCCTTTACAGAAGCGTCTGTCTCCTTGATACTCATGCGTTCTTTTGGAATACCACGTTTAGCCAATTCTTTTATAGCAGCCTCACAGCGACTTTTTGCCACCGCGTTCCTGGCATCAAAACTGGACTTGCTCCCTTTATATTTCAAGCCACCCTGATCCATTTCTTCTACCAGCGTCCCTCCTGTGTATGAAGTCTTAACGTTGTATATATCTGGATCAAAGCCTTTTATTTGGCTATCAGTTTGACGAAGCTTACCAAGAGCTTTTTTTGTTTCCTTCAATTCGCCAAGATAGCTATTTACGGAATCGATTTTACGTACGAACCTAGACGCATCACGCATCTGAATGGCATTTTGGCCTGTGATTACAACATTCTCGTATTGCGAGCCTAACTTTACCCTGACTTTCTTGTCAGAGATTCCCAAAGCGGAAAAACATTTCTCTTTGGCCTCATCAAGATTTTGCCTCGCACGACTGACCTCCATTCCTTGCTTGAACTCTGTTTCTTTAAGATTCTTTACATCTTCTCTCAAAGCTTGTACTTGACACTGAACAGCTCCCGCCTCTTTTAGAGTTTTATCCAGCGCGCTCACGTCTTTCGAAAAAACATCAAAATACTTCTTACTCTCTTTCTCTTTGTTTTCAAGGGAACTAACGTAAGAATCTTTACGCTCATCAAGCATCGTCTGCGCTACCTTTATAAGACTGGAAAGGTATTCGCTTTTATATTTAGTCAGGTCCCCTCCTTTTTCTTTTCGAATAACCTCCAGATCACTTAGGTTATCTTTTATTTTTTCATAATCGGAAATAACCTGGTCATCGCTCCCCTCTGTTTTTCCAAGAGACTTTATGGAAGTAATATTTTCTTTAAGTTGCAGCAAATCTTTCCGCGTGGATGAAGTTCTTAAAACGCCGATTTTCGACCACAGGGTGCGCTTGAGATCAGGCAATCCCTCGGTGACCGACTTCGAACCTGGTGTAGACGTGAGCATGAGGGCACCCCTTTGTTGTCCAGTGTGAAACGGCCGTCTACGTATGGCGTATGGACGGATCGAAAGAGACCGATCCTATAGTGCCGCCTCGGATTGGTCAACAAATCACAAGCCACCTGTCGTCTTCTTTTGCCAAAGGGAAGTGGTCAAGCCTGCAATATCGCAGGTTCTTGCTGGTGTTTTTACGGCATCAGGGACTGACGTTAACAGCGTCACCCAGAAAAAGAGGCCCGGAAACCGGTGAGCTGTTCAGCAACAGCAGCTGCACGAGAAGTTCAGCTTGAGCCCTGGCACTGGTACGAAACGAAAGGCGCCCCGGTCTATTGTTTCCCGACTCATCTTCACGAAGTCTCAGCGCACTCCCCACAGCTCCGCTTCTTGCGCGGCATTTTCTGAAGAGACATCCAGCACGAAAAAAACGACCCTTGTCCACCAGCGGCCCCTGTTCATCGGACAGCCCCATCAGCGCGTCTTGTCCAACAACTGCTTGATCAACCCGAACAGCTGTCCTGACAGCAACTTCAGTGGCTGAGGCAATTCTTTTTCCTGCAGACTGCGCAAACCTTGCAAGCGGCACAAAGCCATACGCAACACAACAGAAAGCTCTCCCACACTGGCGATGTCTCTCTGGCACAACACCCTGTTATGATGGAACAAATCCAGACTCAACGCGTCTTTCTGCACCAGCAAGTGCTGCATAAAGGCCAGCCTTGCAAGACAGCGGGCGCCCAACACTTTACTGGCCAACGGCACGTTCAAGGCACCCGGGTTCAGAGCCTCGAGCACCAACGCCAGAGCCCCCCCCGCATACAACGGATTCGCAACAAACGCCTTGTCCTCTACCAGGGAACAGGCGGCACGAATCCGCAACGCCGCATTGCAAGTGCTCACGGCATCGCCAAGCACTTCCCAAAGCACAAGACAGCTATGGAGTTTCTCCCATCTTTTCCAGAAAGAGGCCGCAACAGGCAGACCTACGGCATCTCTTTCCAGAGTTTTTATGTCCTGACAAGCCTTCTTGAGGCTGGCAAGCCCCTCCAGAAGCCAGTGCTCCTTCATCTGCCAGCTTGTCATCCATTGTTCCAGCTTCAACAGAAGCTGCCAGGCTTTCAGGCTGCTGCGCTCTTTTCTCAGCTGGATGCAGTAGGGCATAGCTGTGTCCCCCCACTGGGCGACACGCTGCAAGGAAGCTTCCAGCGCGTCCATTCTGACGCGCCTTTGATAGGCAGACAGTCGGGAAAAGTCTTCATCCGGGTGGCTCGGCTGCCAGAACCGACACAAACCCAGATACTGCATGCCTGTAAAAACACTCTCAGGATCGCGCTCGACGTCCAGCCAATTCTGGCGCGGTAACACAAGTGTCTGAAAGTTGACCCGGGCCTGCTCCATGGCATCCACCAGCGGGCGCCACAAATCGACGTCAGCATCCCGACTGGCAGGCTGTCGTGCACAGGCCAGGGTAACGGGCCCGCGCGCAAACTGTGATGCCGCACCGACCAGCGGCCGCACCTCCTCCAACAGATCTGCTTCCCCTGGCCGCTCCGGCTCTTCCATGGCCGGCTCAAAGCCCGCATGATCCCCCGCTGCTGAACCGGAGCGCAACGGGGGGCCGGCCCCTTTGTCTCGCACGCTGGTGAGAGCGCGCAACTCCTCCGCAGTCAGCCATCCTTTCGCACCATCACTCACCGCTTCCAGCTTGTGCCGGATACTGTCCAACGCCCCGCCCTTTCTGACAGAACCCATTAACCAGTAGCGCACCTGAAGCGCTTCAGAGACACCGTCCAGACGCTCAAGCAAGCTGACCGCCTGCTGGTGTCCCATGGCCTTCCACACACGCAACCGACACACCAGCTGCCGTATATACCAACGCTCGGGACGCGATATGGCTCCAGACCGGGAAAAAGCATCAAAAACGGCCGCCGCTGCCTCTTCCAGCTCAGCCAGTGCGACCAACGCCTGTTCTTTTTTTCTTTGCTCCAGGCAGACAACACAGCGCAAGTAGGTCTCCTGCCAGCTTCTTTCCTCGTCTTTCTTTCGTCGGGGCGGCAGCCGATCAAGCACCGCCATGGTCCGCGCCGGAAGAAGGGAGGCACTGTGATCGCACAACTCCAGCATAACTTTCTTCAACTCCTGATCCGGCGCATCACACCGCTCAAATGCACAGAACAGGGATTGCAGACAGTCTGTCGTGTCCGATGTCAATGTTCGCTGCGCCAGGATCTGCGCTACTGTGTGCACAACTTTTGACGATTCGACCGACAAACGCAGCAGCTGCACCATTTGCCCTGGTGTCATCCGTTTCGGTATTTTCAGCGCCAGATCACAAAATGCGGACAAACAGCGAATGAACAGCAAGGAGAACAGATTGGTCCGCCCGGCACTCTGTGTCCTGTGCTTCAGAGATGCCAGAAAACCCAGAAGCTCATTACAGTCCCACTGACTGGACAAGATCAGACGCGGCGCGGCCAGCAGTTCCCGTGCCAGACCCTCCACAAGGGAAGACTCCGGCAGTGACAAGGCCAGACTGAGCGTACCCAGCAGACGCTGGGGGACCGATGCCTCAATACCAGTCCCTGTATCCCCCCCTGTGCGCACCCAGAACAAGGTGCGTTCCAGGTCGTCCCGTGACAAGTAGCTGTGGGCTACCCGGCGCCGAACCAGAACCTGGTCATTCGCGTCCAGTTGGCCGGCCTCCCTGCGCTTTTCCACTTCGCGAATCAAAGTCACGGTCTCATCAGGAGACACATCTTTGGCATTCAGCCGCCCGATCAGATCAGTGACACCAAGGTCTCCGAGAGAAAAAGAACGACTCTCCGTCCTCCCCTTCTTCTTGCGCTTTGCTTTTGACTTATGGACGGGAGAAGGCGCAGATTTTTTCCGGGATGCGCCACCCCCCGCCGCAACGCGGCGAGGAGATGGTGTTTGGCGAAGAGATGGTGTTTGCGCCATTGCGGCTGCCGACTGGCGACTCGAATCAGCAACGGGGATCGCCGGGAGTCCGCCCTCGCCGATCTTCTCTGCCTCGGTCTTTGTCCCAATCTGTGTCTCAACCTTTGTCTTTGTCTCTGCTTTTGTCTCTGCTTTTGTCTCTGCTTTTGTCTCTGCCGGTGTCTCTGCTTTTGTCTCTGCTTTTGTCTCTGCTTTTGTCTCTGCTTTTGTCTCTGCTTTTGTCTCTGCTTTTGTCTCTGCTTTTGTCTCTGCTTTTGTCTCTGCCGGTGTCTCTGCCGTTGTCTCTGCCGGTGTCTCTGCCGGTGTCTCTGCCGGTGTCTCTGCTTTTGTCTCTGCCGGTGTCTCTGCCGGTGTCTCTGCCGGTGTCTCTACCGGTGTTTCTACCGGTGTTTCTACCGGTGTTTCTACCGGTGTTTCTACCGGTGTTTCTACCGGTGTTTCTACCGGTGTTTCTACCGGTGTCTCTACCGGTGTCTCTACCGGTATCGCTACCGGTGTCTGTGCCTTTATCTCAGCTCCTGCCTCACCGCCGTCATGTGACAGCTGCACAGGTACTTCTGGACTCCCCAGACCAACCTCCGCTACTGCTGAAACAGGGGCGGAGTCTATTGACTTCCCTTCGCTTTTCGCCTTTCTATGCCGCGACTTGTGACCTCTCGATTTCCTCGTCGATTTCTTTTTCTTTGGAACCTCTGCCTCCACCTGGCAAGCAGGCTGCTCCTCAGCCGACACCAATAACTTCTCAAGCAAGGCAGAAAAGCTCTGCTCCGGCGTAACCTGCTGCCTGATGGCCTCTACTACGGCTTCTTTCTCCGGATGACAGGCCAGCATAAAATCATGCTCCTTGCCAAGACAGTCATCCAGGCGTCGAACCAGCTCCCCGTTACAGAACCAGACCTCAAGCCCCGGAAAAGCACAAACTCCAGCCATCAGGTAGAAGATCACATGAGGGTCACGACTGTCTGCGAACTGAAGCAAACGGTCTGCTGGCGGCGACAAGCCCGCCTGCAGAGCCTTGCCGGACTCCTCAAGGTCTCCGACAAGTTGCGCCAGCGGGTACAGGCGCAGCCAGTCCGGCCAGTCAACGGCATGAGGCTCCAGCCCCAAGGCAGCAAATTGCCCGGGGCGACAGCCAGCCAACCATTTCAAAAAACACAATGCCGGGGGATAGTCGAAAGCCACGGCCTGCAACAAGGCCGTGCGTGCAGCCTCATGCAAACCTTTCCCCATCAGCATCAAGCCCAGTATATAAGAAGCTACAGCATCAACCCCTGATTTGTCAGAAGGCGACGCAGCTCTTGCAAAACAAACCTCAGCCTTGCCGAAACAGCGTTCGCGCAGAGCCAGCACCGCCCGACAGGTCCAGGCACACAGATAGCCAGCCTCACAGGCTTTATCCAGCCAGATATCCAACTGCTCGTCGTCTGCCAGATGGCTATAGTCACCGTACACCTGCATCTGCCCCAGAAGAAACAACGCCAGCACTTCCATTGCCGGAGACGTCTGCCCAATATTGCGGACTATGACCTGCAATTCACGAGGCGTCCCCCTTCTGACGAGCGCGCCCAACAAACGGGTCATCCCCCGCTGCTGGTCATTGAGCCCCTTGCGCAAGTGCTCTTTGCGGTCCTTGACCAGACTTGCTTTTCTGGCGTTAACCAGGATGTTCTCCAGCAGCTTGTATTCAGGAAAGCCTCGCGCTGAAAAGTTTGCCAAATAACGGATCAGGACACGCGTGGAAGGGCCATCGACAACCGAAGAGAAGTTTGTATTCATCCTGAGACAGGGGTAAACCTCCATCTCTGTGCCACAGGTCGGCAGACTCCAGGTCTCCAGCCTCTTCACGAGCGGACGAGGATCCACCGCAGAAAACGCACAGATCTGTGGAATCACCAGCTGTGCCAGCAGAGGAAGGACAACCATATGATCATCAAGTGCCAGAGCCCGGTTCTTCATTTTCATCCCCCAATGGCAGAAAAAACCGCCCCGGGATGGGGAGAAGCAACAATCGAGCCTTGGCAATACGGCAAACGCCCGGTTGCACAGTTCTCCATAACCTGAACCATCGCCCAGCATGGCCAGCTGATCGGCAAGACCCTGCTGACGATCCCGTTGCTGCGGATCTGCGCAATACTCCGGCTGACCCTGTTGCCTGTGCCTGTATTCATGAGGCCAGCGGTAACCCAGCAAAGAGAGGAAAGTGGCCTCCGCCAGCCAGGTTACACTCCCTTGAGAGGGTTTTCGTTCCATTTCCAGCTCGCGCGAAAACAGGCTGCGCGCCAGATCAAATCGGCGCGTGTACAGGCAGTAGAGTGCGGCCAACCTGTCACCCTGCCTGTATTCCTGCGCTCCGGCAAAGAGATCAACGTAGTCCGCCGCTTCGCTGTGATGGCGCAGGTTATGACAAGCCTGTGCCAGAAGATGCAGGAAACGGAACGCTGAACTGGCGCAAAAGCCTTTCCAGGCCTCAGGCGTCAAGTTGCCCCCGCTACAGACGCCCATGTCATAGTCAAAGTAAGCCGCGAAAAACAAGGGTCGCAGCCTTTCGAGTACCTGACGACTGGCAGCCGCCCCGGAATGAAATGACAGATCCAGCCCCTCGAGCCGTTTTTCAATCAGGGCGAAGAGTTCTTTCTCGGAGGCCGGGTACTCTATCGCCGCCCGTCCGGGCACAACAGCCCTTCGTGCGGCACTCAGCAACAGCATGGTAGTCTCCAGCAGCAGGTCAGAAACCGGCTCTGAAACAGGCGCGTCCATGATAAAGCGGCATACCTGCAACGCCCGCTCTCGCGCCGCAGCATCAGCATCCCGGCGGGGGAGCACCGCCCAACAGGCGGTCGGCGTGAACCAGCCCCCCGCGCCCCGCAGTGCTCCACTCACCACAGCCAGGGCTGCCTCTCTCTGGCCGAAAACCGATCGCACCTGGCAGCGCGCAGTCTCCAGGACAAAACAGGCATCGCTGTGATATCCCGACATCGTCAGTGCATGCGCCCACAGCAGGAAGTCACTGTGGCATCGACTCAACCATGCCGCACAGCGGATATAGGGAACGGCAGCATCATGCACCCGAACAGATCGCGCTTTCTCCCTCAGCAGCTCAGTGACCGCACCGGCCCCCGGGTCCCCCCGCAGCAACCAGCACTCTGCCTCCGACAATTCATGGACCATCAGCTCCAACAAATCATCGACCTGCTCCGCGTCGGCCCGCAAAAAACTGTTCTGAACGAGATCAAGAGCACGAAAGCCGCCTCTTGCTTGCGAAAAGGTCCAGTCAGGAAGCGGCACAGGTGCCGCATTCTGCCAGCAGAGATCCAACAGCCGGGCTTCTTCTGTTACCAGGTCAGGGCTGACATAACCCAGGCCGCCACGCCCTTCCACCGGCGTGGATTCCAACTGGAGACGCCGCTGCAATATCTCACTGCGATAGGAACCCACCACAGCAGCACAGTCGATTCCTGCTTGCGATCCCAGAGTGGCGCCCAGAAAAAATTGTTCATCCGGGTGATTCAGCATCTTTGTATCCAGCGCAGTTTGCGCAAGATCAAGCAGTCTGGAGACAGCACCCCGGCGCAGGTAGAAAAAAGCCCGGGGAAAAAAATTACACAGGGGATTGCCGCGCTGAGCGGCAAGATAACACCGGCTGGCACGACAATCGGCCGTTATATCGTCTGATTGTTTTTCCCACAGCCAGGCCAACAAAGTCGCAGAGGGAAGCCACCCCTGATTCCAGCTCAGGAGTGCTGTAAGCCGCCCCATCTCCAGACTGTCTTCCGTCTTGAATTCTGCCTGGACGACCGCCTGCCAGAACATATATTCCGGCTCTTCGTGAGCGAAAATACAGTTGAAACAGACCCGGGATATGTCCGCAAATCGCTCGAGATCAAGGAACGCACCCAGTATGGTAGCCCCCAGCATGTCCCCCTTCACAGCCACTGCGGTACGATACATCGACAGACACATCTGGGCAGACGGCTCGAGAAGCTCTTTTTGTCCGGTGGCCTCCTGGTCCGACGCCGAAAACACCCACTCCGACAGCAGCCGGCGCATGTGCTGCCGGGCACCATACAACAGGAACGCCGCCTCACAAGGACGCCCCCGGGTTGCACGAACAGTCTCATCCTGCTGCAACAGACACCCCTGCATCACAGCCTTGCGGAACATGGCCACCGGGCAGCCCATCAGAATACACTGCTCCAGGAGGAGCCGCCCCCGGTCCCGATTCTTCTCAAAGCCCAGCAGACCATGCCGGTAACAATCTGACAGCAAGGTCAGAAGTGTCGCATGCCCTCGCGAGGCGGCCTCCCGCGCCAACTGCTCCAGACGCACTTTGTTCTCTGCGCTGATCTCAACATCGTCATCTTCCGCCAGACTCACCCCGTCTATTCCTTCACAGGAAACTTTGCCGCTCCAGCCCGGTCCGTATTCGCCGTTGAGGATGCGCATTCCCATGAAGACAAGAAGCCGCGCCACCCATTGACCCGCCTGCTCCACTGCACAGGCCTCCGCCTTGCGCATGTAGCTGCAACTTTTATCCAGATCAGAAAAGACATACATCAGTCCCGCCCAGTAGAGACCTTCGGCATGCCCCTGAGCCGCCGCCTGCTCGAACCGCTTCAGGGCAAGGACCCGCTTACTGTGCAGGCTCCCCAGACCTGCCAGCACCTGCTGCGTTGCTTTCTGCTGGCTGGTGACCTGGCAACAGCGTCCCTGGTACTCAAAAAGAAGGCTGGCCAGACTGCCACAATCTCGACAGAGCCTGGAAAAAGTCGATCTGGAACAAGACCGGCCCTTGTTGCGAACACTGGAAAGACATGCGTCAAAACAAGGGTACAAATCATCCGGCAGGGGGGCTGTGCCCACCATGGGCACCACCAGCCTCTCCAGACGCTGGCGCAACTGGAGAGCACCAGAATCAGAGGCGGGCACTCCCCCACCCCGGACGCTGCACTGGGATACAGCAGCAGAAACAACAGTGCGGGTGTCCAGGGACGCACACACAGTGGCCCGGCACGTGCTGACGACCGAAGGCTCAGTCTCGTCGGCAAGCACAGGAGCTGTGACCGGTGCTGCCACCGCCCCTGGTGTCCCCACCGCCCCCTGACAGGTAAAAATTCGTGATTCCATAGATGCGAAATGCTCTCTATCTCCCAAGGCAGACGTTTCTATGATCACGCGCAGGGTGACTTGGTGCACAACTCAACACAGAAAAAAGCTGACAGGATGGACAGCCTGGCTGACACCCGGGAGTGCATGGACGCACTGACAGACAACTGACAGACAGAGAAAGGCAGCACACAGAGGATCTGTGCAGGAGATCAGGATGTATCTTTACAGGGAACCCGGTCGATGCCATCGACCCTTCGCAAACGCAACAGGGCTCGCGCCCTGCGCTTCAGGGAAAAGCCGACAACAACCGAAGCCTGCGCAGAGAACCCGGACGCAGGCGGGAAATCTCAAACGCGACACAGCAGAGAGCAGGGAGCAGGACGACCCAAAAGCACCCCGGCATGCTGTTCACATGCCGGGACAGAGCCACACCGGCTTTGTTCACGCCAGACGATTGACTCCATCGAGTGCCGCCACGCGCCAGGCTTCTGCCATCGTTGGGTAGTTGAAGGTAGTGTTCAGAAAATAGTCGAGCGTGTTGTGGCCCTCCGGCTGCTCCATAATCGCCTGACCAATATGCACAATCTCTGCCGCCTGATCCCCAAAACAATGAATCCCAAGGACGGCCCTTGTCCTGCGGTGAAACAGAATTTTGAGCATGCCCGTCGTCTCACCGGTAATATGCGCCCGCGCCAGACGCGAGAAAAACGCCTTGCCCACCTCATAGGGCACCGCTTCTTCTGTCAGCTCCTCTTCCGTCTTCCCCAATGAACTGATCTCAGGAATCGTATAGATCCCGATAGGAATCGAACTCAGTGGTCGCACCGAGGCCGCACCAGCTATATGACTGGCTGCAAAACGCCCCTGATCATAAGATGTACTGGCCAGACTGGGCCAGCCCACCACATCACCCGCCGCATAAATTGTCTCAACCGCCGTCTGATAACAGGAATTGACCGCCAGCTGCCCTCTTTCATTGGTCTCCAGTCCTACAGCCTCCAGCCCCATGTCAGCTGTGTTGCCGGTGCGACCATTGGCCCACAGCAAAGCATCACCGCGAATCACCTTGCCGGACGCAAGGTGCAGCGTCACCCCCTGCTCGTCAGCCTCCACAGCCTTGCACACTTCGTGATGCCGCACCGTCACCCCGTTGTGACGCAAATGGTAGCTGAGTGCATCGGATACCTCCTTGTCCAGAAAGGACAGGAGCCGGCTACGGGTATCAACAAGGTCGACCAGCACGCCAAGACTGGAAAAAATTGAAGCATACTCCGAACCTATCACCCCTGCGCCGTAGATAATCAGACGCCGTGGCGTATGCTTCAGGGACAGGATAGTGTCGCTGTCGTAAATCCGTGCGTGATCAAAGTTGATATCATCCGGTCTGTAGGGACGTGAGCCAGTGGAAATCAGAATGTTATCGGCTTCTATGGACTCGATGTTGCCATTTTGATCCGTGATATCAATCCGGTGCTCACCAACAAAGCGACCTGTGCCGCAGTACAGATCGACCCTGTTGCGGGAGTAGTACTGCGTCCGGAACGTCACCTGTTTCTGGATAACCGCCGCAGCACTGCGCAATATGCCAGGAAAACTGAGCCGGCGCGGCTCGCCAATCTCACGGAACAGGGGGTTGTTGTTGAAGCTGTGCATCTGGGTCACGGCGTGTCTGAGTGCCTTGGAGGGAATAGTGCCCAGATGGGTACAGTTGCCTCCCACCCAGATCTTCTGCTCCACCATGGCAACCCGCTTGCCCAGCTTGGCCGCCCCCATGGCGGCGCCTTCTCCTGCTGGTCCACTCCCGAGGATAATCAGATCATAGTGCGTCATAGTTGACTTGTATTCCTGCTACAAGGTGTCGGTGCAAGCCGGGCGGAAAGCGCGTCTGTGGCTGAGGGGGCGGCCGCATCATGAAACAGGATGTCTGCCCGCCTTCCAGTGCCTGGCCGTCGGTTGGACAGATCCCCGCCGTTACATACAGGACAATCCTGTTTCAATCCCAGAGCACCCAGCCCACCACAGGAACCTTTGATCGGCTTGTTGGAGAATATAACACCCACCGCCATAGCCGCCATCAGTAGTGATACGAGCATAAATACCAGCAAAAATATCGTCATTTCCCCTCCGTTCCCGACTTCTGGTTGTCTGCAAACCGCTCCTTGCGAGGCTGTACGAGAATGGTCTGTCATACAGCCACAGGAGTCGGCATGTCCTGTTTTGATGCTGCTGTGCGGGCAACAGACCGGGTATGGACACCGAACCTGGAAAAACAACCTCGAACTGCGACTGTCGCACTGACGCCTTCGCGTTCGTACAGGCTCCAGCCGCCAAGCTCCCTCAACTGCCCCCGTCGAGCCGCCAGCTATCAAAGCGCCCTGTACTCAGGACGGCAAATCCACTCTCTTTGTGGTAAATAAAAAAGGCATCCAGGCCATGCTGCTCGGCCAGCTCCCGGCCGGCCTGCTCACCGACAATCATCAGCAGCGTGGCCCAGCCATCAGCCTCAGCGGCCGTGTCAGCCACAACGGTAACAGAAGCCAGTCGGTGCTGCTCAGGATAGCCGGTGCGCGCATCAATCAGGTGCGAGAAGTGCACATCCTGCAGCTCGTAATAGTTGAGATAGTCTCCCGATGTCGCTATCGCCCTGTCGCCAGGCGCCACAATCAACTGCACCCGGTTTTCAACGACGGGTTGGCGCACCGCGATGCGCCAGGGCTCTCCGTCAGGTCGATCTCCCCGCAAAAAGACCTCTCCGCCCACTTCGACCATATAATTTTCCAGCCCCTGCTCTTGCAGAGCTGCGGCCACCCTGTCTACTCCATACCCTTTGGCTATGGAGGAAAGATCGATAAACACGGCACGGGTTTTGGTGATAGTGCGATGCGTCTCATCCAGGCGTAAGGTCTGGTAACCAACCTGACGGAGAGCCTCGGCAATCTGTTCCGGCGCAGGCGCCTGCTTCTGACCTGCCTGCGCCAGCCAGGCTGCCAGATGGGAAGACGACAGACTTTCAGGGCGACGCGCAGAGACCGCACCCGGGGCCGCCGGCCCCTCTTCCCGCCCCTGGGGCCGCTCGCTGCCAAAACCCCAGAGGTTGACCAGCGCACCCGCCGTCACATCATAGGCACCAGCCGACAGGCGCGACAAGGCACTGGCCTGAGCCACAAGATCAAACAGCGGTTGACTGACCTGCACAACCTCGCCAACAGGGGCTCTGTTGAGCTGCATCAGCTCTGAATCAGGGCGCCATGTCGACATGGCCTGATTGACATCCTCCAGCGCCGCCTTCACCGCTTTCACAACAACGGGCCGGGACACACCATAGGGTACAGATACGTACTTGACCGACCAGCTGGTCCCCATGGTAGCACCATGGAGCTGTTCCAGGTGCGGTTGTTGTCGGCTGTACCAGTACAGAGCAGCAACAAAAACAGCTGCCAGCAGCAGCGGAAGGACAAGGCGCTCTCTACGCAAGGCAAGGCCCTATTTATACGAGGAACAAGGAGAGGCGAATTCTACAGGGGAAAGGAGCAGCAAGTACACAAAACCAGACAAGATGTTGCGCCGCGCCTGTGTGGCTTGGGAACAGCCACACAGACCAGCAGTCAGGCCCGAAGGATGTTATTCCTGCGGACGTTGCTTTGCGGGCTCCTCCCCGGAGAAATGCTTTTCCACCCTCTCGTACAAATGGGACATGTCAGGCACCACGCGCTTATAGTCTACGCGGGGAGCGCCTGCACCCTTATCCTTCTCGGCCTGCTGCTGCAACAGATCCTTGATCTCGGACAACTGCCCCCACGTCCATCCTTTATCAAGTTCAAGACCAACAGCCGCACCAAGATTCTTTTTGCGCAACACCTTCTCGAGTTCTTTTCTATCCGCCAACACGCCCGCCACTTTCCTGCTGAAAGCGGATACCTCCCCGGTTTCTTTATGAAATGCAAGCAAGAGCTCAATTGTCACGCACTTGAGTTGGGCTTGACGGATTTGCTCCCGAAAGAAAACATCGAACGCCGCAGAAAAGCGCCCGGAAGCCTCCAGTCGCCGAGCATTCCGAGAAAGTAGCTTGATTTGCTCCGACGACATGGCATTGGCGTTCATAAATTCCTTCACAGTTGCATGCAAGGCCTCGTCAGTCGCACCATGTGCTACCTCGTGAAGCAACTGGTTGATAACAGGCAGTGTCTCAGACTCATGCACCTCTCCCGCGTCGGCATCGGCGGGCACCAGGTATCCTTCATTGTGCTCAAACGAGGAGAGATCAACATCGGGAGGGGCGGATGTGCTGCGGCGCACGCCATCCTGTGCGGCATCAGCCGCCAGCCGATCAACCTCCTCACGATAGATTCTGGCAACCTCCAACACCTCAGGTTGGAGCTCCGGGCGCTGTGATGCCGCCAAACTGATACGCTTGTTATCCAAACGATTGAGCTCAGGCATCGATGCTGAACGTTGACCATCAGCAATGGATGCTGAACGTTGACCATCATCAATGTACTGCTTGGGTGGAATAGATTTGACACTCAAACCAAAAAACTTTTTCACCGCATGATACAAAGCACGCACCGTGCTTCCATGCAACTTCAACTGCTCGTTATAGACTTCACGCGCTTGTTGATACTGTATCCCCATGATATGCCATCCTCTGCCATTGCCTGATACCCCAGGATAAAGAAAAAGTCGGCTGTGCCGACCCTTTCTTTACGTCTACGGGTAAAAGATTCAACCGCCGAAGTCATCCAGCATGCTATTTCCTGACTCCACACCCAGGTTTTCCAGCATCTTGATCACGGCAGCATTCATCATGGGCGGACCTCACATATAGAACTCACAGTCCTCAGGCGCAGGCTGGTCCATCAGGTAGTTCTCGAGCAGCACCTGATGAATACAGCCGGTCTTTGCGCTCCAGTCATCTTCAGGTTGCGGATCTGACAGTGCAAGATGCCACTCCAGGTTGGGGTTCGCCTGCGCCAGTTGGTCATACTCCTGGGTGTAAGACGCCTCCTGCAAAGAGCGCGCTCCCTACCAGAAAGAAATTTTCCTGGACGACCTCAGACCCTGAGCTGATCAAAAATATGGGCGCGCATGGACGCCATACCCGCTCCGCCGCCTATAAACACCATCCCGGCATCGGGGTCCTTGGCGAAAAACTCGTCGAAAGGCCCATAAACAGTCACCTTGTCGCCGGCTTCAGAGAGAAAACCCAGGACGACATCTGTCCTGGCGGCACATCCGTACCCGGTGGCGGTGCAGCAATACGAATAGTGAACTTGAGAATGCCTTTTCCTTCCGGATAGTTGGCCATGGAATAAGCGCGTATCACCGGCTCCCTTACCCTGGAGCTGTACTTCCAGAGGTCGAACCTGTCCCAGTCAGCCTTGCACCCTGGACCTATGCCAAAGTCCCGGTAATGCACTTCATGCACTGGTGTTTCCAGCTGGACATAGCCCCGGCGCGAAAGTCGACACGCTCGCCCTCAGGAATTTTGAGCACCAGTTCCTTGATGAAAGTGGCGACCTTGTCGTTGGACACCACCTCAGACTACAGAGCAGCAACGAAAACAGCTGCCAGCGACAGAAGGACAAGGCATTCTCTTCGCAAGGCAATGGGCTATTTATACGAGGAACAAGGAGAGTTATACGAGGAAAAAGGAGAGTTATACGAGGAAAAAGGAGAGTTATACGAGGAAAAAGGAGAGTTATACGAGGAAAAAGGAGAGTTATACGAGGAAAAAGGAGAGGTTATACGGGGGAAACGCAGTGGCGAATTCTACAGGGGAAAAGAACAGCAAGCACACAAAACCAGACAAGATGTTGTGCCGTACCTGTGTGGCTTGGGAACAGCCTCACAGGCCAGCAGTCGGACCCGAAGGATGTTATCCCAGCGGACGCTGCTTTCCGGGTTCCTCCCCGGAGAGGTGCTTTTTCACCCTGCCATACAACTGGTGCATGACAGGCGGCACATATTTACGGTCAACGTTGGGAAAGCGTGTACCGTGATCCTCCCAGGTCTGCTGCTGCAACAGGTCATTGATCATCAACAACTGCTCCCTCGTCCATTCTTTATCATGCTCCAGACCAACAGTCGCACGAAGGTTCTTTTCGCGCAAAACCTGCGCGAGTGTGCTTCTGTTCACCAACACGCCCGCCACGCTCTCGCTGAAAGCGGATACCTCCCTGGTGTCTATATAAAATTCAAGCAAGAGTTCAATTGTCACGCACTTGAGTTGGGCTTGAAGGACTTGCTCCCGACAAAAATCAATGAACGCCGCAGAGAAGCGCCCGGAGGCTTCCAGTCGCCGAACATCCTGAGCAAGTTGCCTGATATCCCCCGACCACTTGACATTGGCGTCTATGAATTTCTTCACTGTTGTCTGCAAGCCCTTGTCAGTCGCACCATGTTCCACCTCATGAAGCAACTGGTTGATAATCGGCTGTGCCCCAGATTCATGTACCTTTCCCGCGCCGGCACCGGTGGGCGCCAGCTGTTTTTCATTCTGCTCACGCGAGGAGAGATCAACACCGGCAGGGGCGGATGCGCTGCGGCGCACTCCACCCTGTGCGGCTTCAGCCGCCAGCCGTTCGACCTCCTCACGATAGATTGTGCCAATCTCCAACACCTCAGATTGGAGCTCCGAGCGTTGCAATTCTGCCAAACTGATGCGCTTATCACCCAAACGATTGAGCTCAGGCAGCGATGCTGAACGTTGACCATCATCAATGTACTGCCTGGGCGGAATAGATTTGACACTCAAACCAAAAAACTTTTTCAGCGCCTCAACAAAAGCGCGGCCCGTGCGTCCATGCAACTGCAACTGCTCGTTATAGACTCGGCGCGCTTGCTGATACCGTATCCCCATGATGTTCCACCCTCTGCCATTGCCCGACACCCCTGGATAAAGAAAAGGTCGGCTATGCCGACCTTTTCTTTACGCCTGCGGATAAAAGACTCAACCGCCGAAGTCATCCAGCATGATGTTGTCCTTCTCCACACCCAGATCTTCCAGCATCTTGATCACGGCAGCATTCATCATGGGCGGACCGCACATATAAAACTCACAGTCCTCAGGCGCAGGGTGGTCCTTCAGGTAGTTCTCCAGCAGCACCTGATGAATAAAGCCGGTCTTTCCGCTCCAGTCATCTTCAGGTTGCGGATCTGACAGTGCAAGATGCCACTCGAAGTTGGGGTTCTCCTGCGCCAGTTGATCATACTCCTGGGTGTAAAACGCCTCCCGCAAAGAGCGCGCTCCATACCAGAAAGAGATCTTCCTGGACGACTTCAGACGCCTGAGCTGATCAAAAATATGCGAGCGCATGGGCGCCATACCCGCTCCGCCGCCTATAAACACCATCTCGGCATCGCTGTCCTTGGCAAAAAACTCGCCGAAAGGCCCATAAACGGTCACCTTGTCGCCCGGCTTCAGAGAGAAAACCCAGGACGACATCTGTCCTGGCGGCACATCCGTACCCGGTGGCGGTGAAGCAATACGAATATTGAACTTGAGAATGCCTTTTTCTTCCGGATAGTTGGCCATGGAATAAGCGCGCATCACCGGCTCCCGTACCCTGGAGCTGTACTTCCAGAGGTCGAACCTGTCCCAGTCAGCCTTGTACTCTGGCTCTATTTCAAAGTCCCGGTAATGCACTTCATGCACTGGTGTTTCCAGCTGGACATAGCCCCCGGCGCGGAAGTCGACACGCTCGCCCTCGGGAATTTTGAGCACCAGTTCCTTGATGAAAGTGGCGACGTTGTCGTTGGACACCACCTCACACTCCCACTTCTTCACGCCGAACAGACTTTCGTCCACTTCCACACGAAGGTCACGCTTGACCGCCAGCTGGCAGGACAACCGCCAGCCATCACGCAACTCACCCCGGGTAAAGTGTGGCTCTTCAGTGGGCAACGGGGAACCGCCGCCCTCCAGAACACGGCACCGACACTGGGCACAAGTGCCGCCACCACCGCAGGCCGAAGGCAGAAACACACCCTGGCCGGCCAGTGTCTGCAGCAGTTTGCCGCCCGCTTCCGTCTTCAACGTCTTGTCAGGATCATCATTGATCCTGATCGTCACATCACCTGTGCTGACCAGCCGTGAACGGGCCAGCAAAATCACAGTCACCAACGCCAGAACAATGAGTGTGAACAGCCCAACACCCAGCCCTATGATCGCGCTACTTCCCATTGCATCCATTCCGGACCCCTTACAGCTGCACGCCGGAGAAAGACATAAAGCCCAGCGACATAAGACCGACAGTCACAAAAGTAATTCCCAGACCACGCAGGCCTTCAGGCACGTCTGAATACTTGAGCTTTTCACGAATGCCCGCCAGCGCCACAATGGCCAACATCCAACCTATGCCAGCCCCCGCGCCATAGACAACACTTTCGCCAAAACTGTAATCGCGCTCCACCATGAACAGCGACGCTCCCAGGATGGCGCAGTTGACTGTAATCAACGGCAAAAAAACGCCCAGCGCGTTGTAGAGCGCTGGCACATACTTGTCCAGCACCATCTCAAGAATCTGAACAACCGCCGCTATCACCCCTATGTAGGTGATGTAGCCGATAAACGTCAGATCAACGCCCTCTATCAGCGCCCCGTCTTTGAGAACATCGTGGAACAGCAGCTGATTGAGCGGCACTGTCAGCACCTGAACCACCACGACCGCCACACCAAGGCCCAGCGCCGTCTGGATTTTTTTGGACACTGCCAGAAAAGTGCACATCCCAAGAAAAAAGGCCAG
>MPMQ01000172.1 GCA_002238585.1 Kistimonas sp. bin40
TGCCAGTCTTGCGCCCTACGCTGGAGAACATGCGGACTTTCATCGCACACCTGCTGGCCGATGACCATTTCGACGAACCATTGAACGACGCCGAACGCCGGGTACTGCAGACAGTGGACGCTGAAGCGCAAACACTGCTGGACCTGAATATCCCCTACAAACGCACTGTGGTTCTCAGCTGTCTTTTTGCCACGCTCTACGACCTGCTGGCACAGCAGCGCGTTCTGGAACCGCTGGCCAAACGCAAAGGCAAGAGCGCTCTCAGGCGGGAGCGCGGTTCCCCCGTTTTGTTCCCTTTCCGATTTGTCTCACGCCGGGCCGATGGCGTCGCACAAGACAAAGGGCTGCCAGTCGCCAGTATTGACCTGGAGTATGTCCTGTCCTGCCGCTGGCAGGGCCTCCATCCGCAGGGGCCTGATGAGAGTCATTACCTGTTTGCCAGGGAGTACTCAATGAGAGAGGATATCCGCGAGTATCTGGATAATCAGTCTGTATTGCTCTACCCCTCCTGGGAACCGCTGGAGGTCAAGGATTTTTGTGGCTTCGGCCCTCTTCCGGTTTACCCCCTGGCTCTTGTCACTGACTATGCCATGAATGCAGACGGCAGCATGCACAGCCCTCTCAATTTCATGGTGCACGACATTGATCACATATGTGATGTGCTGTCTTTCCGGCACCTCAATGATTCAGGGCCTTTGGGCAAACCCGAAAATCGCGGCGCTTTTCGCCAACTGATGCTGGGCAGGCTGCCAGAGTCACTGGCAGGTCCCTTACAGCTTGAGAAAGCGATGCAATTGTTGGTGTTTATTCTTCTGCATGAAACGCGCGTCGAGACCGCCACCAGCACACTGGAAGACAAGAGCTTTGTCTGCTTGATGCGCAGCCTGGCCAAGGTTCGCCGGGAGCAATGGTGCGACCATTCCCGGGATTACCAGGGAATCACAGATGCCCAGGGCACCATCGCAGCGCTCTGGATGCACCGCCTGTTTTGGCAGCAGAAGTCATCAGGCACCAGGTTGACGCCAGCCCAGCTTGATGCCTTCACCCGCCATTTCATGGCAACCGATCTTGTTCAAGTGCAGTGGCACCTGAAATACATCGACAAACACTGGGACGCGCTGCGTGAGCTGTTTCTGTCTGAAGCAAGGGAGGAAACCCTGCCATGCGCCGCTGGCACGGAGTCCAACCGGTACTTCGTCTGCACGAAGACAGCCTGTCCGGACCTGCCTTACACCATCTTGTTCAAGTGGAGAGAACCGCACGGCGGCTGCTGCGTAGACTACTCGGATGTCATGTACTTCGACTACCTCCATCAGGACGGCGGCCCCGAGAAGATGGAACAAGCCACTGGTAGGCCCATAGTCTACAGAACGCCCTTTTAAAATCTTTTCCCCCGGAGTCTACCGCCATCCGGCCAGGGCCTTGTTGAATAGCTGTTTTTGGACTCCTCGCTGTTTTTAGACTCCTCGCTGTTTTTAGACTCTTCGCTGTTTTTTTTCCAGGAGCGCGTGGGAACCAAAACAGCTACAGGCACTCAAACCTGTACGAAGAAGAAAAAACAACCAGGGAAGACAAGAAATGCACATAACTTCAAGTTCAACCCCCACCAGCGCGGACTTGCCACACCCGGCCTTTCCTGTCTGCCGTGCAGGGGATGCCACTGTA
>MPMQ01000038.1 GCA_002238585.1 Kistimonas sp. bin40
CCTCAGGTGTTCAGTTGCCTGAATCCACCTCTGCGCCACCGAATTCTGATGGCGTTGCTACTGGGGAGAGCGCAGGAGCAAACGGACCAGAGAGGACGAGCGGGGGCGTCAGGAAACATAAGCCGGTTGCAGCTCCGGATCGACTTGTAACAACAGCAGGTTTCGCCAGGGCGCCCACTCTTGCGATGGGGAGCTACCCAGGCTTGAGAAGCACTGGAAGCACTGGAAGCACTGGAAGCACCGGAAGCACTGGAAGCACTGGAAGCACCGGAAGCACTGAAACCACTGAAACCACTGAAACCACTGAAGCCACTGAAACCACTGAGAGTGCTGAGAGTGCTGAGAGTGCTGAGAGTGCTGAGAGTGCTGAGAGTGCTGAGAGTGCTGGTGACTCTGATACACAGTTGCGTGAGCCCGCCTCTGTGTCACCGAATCCTGATGATGGCACCACTGTCGGGGAGAGCGCAGGAGAAGGCGGACAAGGGAGAACGAGCGGGGGCGTCACGAGGGATACGACGGCCGCAGCTCGGGATCGAGTTGTGACAACAGCAGGTTTCGCCAGGGCGCCCACTATTGCGATGGGGAGCTACCTGGGCTTGAGAGGCACTGGAACCACTGGAACCACTGGAACCACTGGAACCACTGGAACCACTGGAACCACTGGAACCACTGGAACCACTGAACCCACTGGAACCACTGGAACCACTGGAACCACTGAACCCCCCCAACCCCCGGAACCCCCCGAACCCACTGAACCCACGGAACCCACTGGACCCACTGAACCCACTGGAACCACTGGAACCACTGGAACCACTGGAACCACTGGAACCACTGAACCCACTGAACCCACTGAAACCACTGAACCCACTGAAACCACTGAAACCACTGAAACCACTGAAACCACTGAAACCACTGAAACCACTGAGAGTGCTGGTGACTCTGATACACCGTTGAGCGGATCCGTATCTGTGCCACCGAATTCTGATGATGGCACCACTGTCGGGGAGCGCGCAGGAGAAGGCGGACAAGGGTGAACGAGCGGGGGCGTCACGAGGGATACGACGGCCGCAGCTCAGGAGCGGGTTGTGACAACAGCAGGTTTCGCCAAGGCGCCCAATCCTGCGGTGGGGAACGACCCTCGTCCCAGTGCGCCTTCTGCAGTCGCCACAGGCACGAGAACAGGGGGGTGAGGCCCGCTCTCGCCACCCCGGGCCAGCATCAGAAAGGAGTGCGTCCGAGGGCCGCCATGCGGTGGACCCGTCCGGTCCGGAATGAGGCCTTGAGTGTCGGAGGGCGAAGTGTCTTTGGACAAGGACGACACCCCCCTTGCACCCCCCAGTCTTCAGACCGGGGATCGGTGAGTTTTGTTGTTCTCAAGTTGGAGCGGCGGCAAGCTTGCGAGATGCTGGTCGAGTTACTGGCGTAGCAGGTTGGAGAGTGCAGGGTTGGGTTGCGGTGCAGGCTTCAGCAGCAGGGCGACTTTGCCTGTCTTCTGAATCAGTTCCGCATCGCACTTCGTACACAGGCTGTCTATCAGCGCATCCTTGCTGCCGCGATCTGCAACAGAGAAGCGAACCTTTATCAACTCGTGGTCGTTGAGTGCACGCAGGGTTTCCTTGACCACAGCCTCGGTGACGCCTTTATCAGATACTGTCACTACGGGATTGAGCTTGTGTCCCCTGGCTCTGTATTCCCTCTTTGTTCTCGAATTTGTGGCCATGGTAGACTCCTTGGGCTGCGGGGGGGGCACTCTTGCGCAGAGTGCCAAGCGCACCGAATTGTATAGAGGCAGGCCCGGGATGCAAGACTGTGGTTACAGGATTTTTTGATGGGAAGGTCGAAGAGCAGTGCCGGTTGGCTGAAAGAGCATTTTTCTGACCAGTATGTCCAGCAGGGACGGCAGGCAGGCTACAGATGCAGGGCCAGCTATAAACTGCTGGAAATTGCGAGCAGAGACAAGCTGTTTTCTCCAGGAATGACTGTCGTCGACCTGGGAGCCGCTCCTGGTGGCTGGTCGCAGGTCGTTGCGGCCCAGGTTGGCAGCCGGGGACGGGTGCTGGCGTCCGATATTTTGCCGATGGAACCGCTGGAGACTGTGACCTTTATTCAGGGCGACTTCACGCAAGAGGTTGTGTTTGAGGAAATTCTTGCCTCCCTTGATGGTCGGTCGGTGGACGTTCTGTTGTCGGATATGGCGCCCAATATGAGTGGCAATAAAGCAACAGACTGTTTTCGCGCCATGGAACTGGTGGAGCTGGCTGTAGACATGGCCGAAAAAACACTCAGGCCTGGCGGGAGCCTGCTCGTCAAAGTGTTTCATGGGGTGGGGTTTGATGAGTGTCTCAAAGGTCTGCGCCAGGTGTTCAGTCGCGTCCAGATTCGCAAACCCCAGGCCTCCCGGGCGCGTTCCAGCGAAACCTATTTGCTGTGTCGGGACTACAGAGCGGGAACAGTCTGAACCCGAGCAGTCGGCAAGCCGGTTCTTGTCCCGGGAGACAGGGCACCCGTTTGTTGGTCTTTCGCATCCACACTATTGACGGCTTGCAGGTTGCCGACTGCTGGTCTGGTGGCGGACGGGTCTGTACCTGACTGCAAAAGCATCCGGGGGCGAGTGCGGCTCTGCCACCCCAGTATGGCCGGAAACAGTCTCCGGCTGTCAGCCTGCTACACGCGCTATGATCGGCACCAGTGCACGAGGCTCTCACCTTTGAGTTGGCAGAAATATGACTGTAAAAGCCAGCCTGGATACACAGCCTGGAGATATGCGGCCGTCCGGCTGGTTCACAAGCACAGTGGCAGCGGAATCCGGCTGCTGCCAGTCCCTTGCCGGGGCTTTCAAGAGCTGTGTCAGAGGGGTACGGAATCTGTGTGAACTTTCCTCGTTCTCCTTTTCTTCTCCTGCTGTGCCTGAAGCCTGTTTGTTGAGGCAATCCAGGCGGCCAGCCTCCTGCAAGAGGTTTGCGCCTGGTACGAACAAGTTCGCTCGTGAGCCTGAGTCATCGTCCCCGTGCCGGGCTCGCCGTTTGTTGGCTTCTTGTCGGCAGCGCTGTGGCGCAGGGCGTTATAGCCAAAGCACACAGTCGCTGGCCTTGCAGTATGAAAATGAGACAACGGAACGTCTTCGGGCACAGAAAGCGGCCCTTCTGGATGAACTTGTCGCTTCGGAAGTCGCTTTCTTTTTGCGTGGGATGCAGGCTGGCGGTCTGTCGGAGAAGGCTGCGGTGCTGGTGCAATTCAATGAGATGGCATGTCGGCGTGGCCGTGATTACTGCAATGCCGGCACTATGGTGGACACAGTTGTGCAGCGCCTCACGACGTCTGCGGCATTGAATCCCGCCGGAGCGTTTTTGGCCAGGTTGCTGGGCTGCAAAGAAGCAGATCTGGTTTTCCACCCGACAGAGCAGCGGAACTCCTGCCAGCCTGGACTGGAGAACTCCCTGCGGGAGCTGCAAGAAAACAGCAGTGCCATGAATGTTGCTCTTGAGCGAATGTATCCGGAAAAGGCATCTATCCTGCGGCAGGTCCTGGTACTTCGGGATCAAATTTATCAAGGCGTTTGCCACGCAGTGATGGCTGAGCTGGATACGGAGCAGGGCAGGAAAGCACTGATACAGGAGCTGGCCAGTCATATTGTGAAACAGCCATTGCGAGCCGTTGAATCTTGTCAATCTGCTGCCGAAAAGGCAGAGGCACTTGAGAGACTGTGGTTGTGTTTTCCGAAGGCTGTCAACGACAGTCAATGCGACAGGGACGCAGGGCCTGACCTGGCGCTGCTGCGGCGCTCCATCCACCTGTTGGCTTCGCTTCTGGCAGGAGAGCACAAGCCCTGTATCTGGCGAGATCCCGACAAGCCATCACGGCTGCGTACAGCGGCCTGGGTGTCTATTCGGAGAGCTTTGCAGGCGCGGCTGGAGGAAAAAAAAGAGGCCATCAAGCTGTTGTCACACACCCGGGAACAGGCTGCCCTGCCGTAGCGGCCGGAGACCTGCACACCAAAGTGATGGCATCCGGCTGTGTTACGGCAGGGCAAGGAGCTATTGCCAGCCAAGCTGGCGCGCCTGCATCTGATCAGCTGTCGTTAGCGGCGCAGCTGTCGTCTGCACTGTCGTCTGCACTGTCGTCTGCACTGTCGTCTGCACCAGCATCCTTGTCCACTGCCAGCTGTTGCACGGCCAGCACGGCCTGGGTCCGGGTGCGTACACCCAGCTTGCGGAAAATGGCGGTGAGATGCGCTTTCACTGTCGCTTCGGAAATGTGCAGCTCCCACGCAATTTGCTTGTTCAACAGACCTTCAGTCACCATACCCAAAACCCGGAACTGCTGGGGTGTCAGGCCGGCTATCCGCTGTTCAAAGGCGTCGGGCTGTGGAAGGTCCGTTTCTCCAGTGGCGTCAAGCTCCGGAAACCAGGTGGCGCCGCTCATAACCTCAGCAACAGCTTCCCGCAAGCGCAGCATGCAGGATGCCTTGGAAACAAACGCGCGCGCACCGCAGCCCTTGACCCGGCGCATCGTCTGCTGGTCATCCTGGGAAGAGATGACTATGACAGGCAACTCCGGGTGTTGGCCACGCAGGTGCAGGAGAGCGGAGAGGCCGCAGCTCCCTGGCATCGCCAGGTCCAGCAGTACCATGCGGGGGCTGTTCCGGCCCTCCAGCGCGGCCTGCATGGCCGACACAGTATCGGCTTCCACCACATGGACGTCAGGATCAAACTGTAACAAAGCCGTTTTGAGGGCCATGCGAAACAAGGGGTGATCTTCGACGATCAGTATTCGAGGCTGGTCCGTAGCCATGATGGAGTATCCTTCCCTGAGTAAACAGGGCCAGTCCCTGCTATCCTCCTCCGACTATAGTATGGACTCCGTGAAACAGCAGGATTATCCACTGATCTGCCCGGAACTTGCGGCTTTCAGCCAGGAACGGTGTAGCAGCTTCCAGCTGGCTGCGTCCGGGGTCTGGCCGAGAAACGCGTCCTGGCGGACAGGGTCTCCCCCGCTGCTCTGCCTCCTGCCCCCTGCTTACTGCCGGGCCGGTGTGTGGGATGGATCCAGAAGTTGTTCCAGCCGCACCTGGTCGGCAGCGAAGTTGCGTATACCTTCCGCCAGTTTTTCTGTGGCCATGGCGTCTTCATTCATTGCCCAGCGAAAAGAAGGCTCAGTGACAGGCGGGTTGGGGTCCTCGCTCTGTGGCTGGCCGGGACTGAGTCCGGCTGCCAAAGGTGCCGAGCTCTGTTCCAGTTCGGCGAGAAGTGTGGGGCTGATAGTCAAGCGGTCACAGCCGGCCAGCGCCCGGATCTGGTCGATATTGCGAAAGCTGGCTCCCATGACAGTGGTGCTGTAACCGTTGGCTTTGTAGTGGTTGTAGATGCGCCTTACCGATTGTACTCCCGGGTCGTTTTCTACGCTCCAGACGCGCTCGGGATCTGCTTTCTTGTACCAATCGAGAATACGCCCGACAAAGGGGGAGATCATAAAGACACCCGAGTCGGCACAGGCGCGTGCCTGGTCCATACCGAACAGCAGCGTCACGTTTGTCTTTATTCCATCACGTTCCAGCTGCCTGGCAGCAGCGATGCCTTCCCAGGTGGCGGCGATCTTGATCAGGACCCGTTTGCTGTTGACACCCTCTTGTCGATACAGGTCGATCAGTCTGCGCGCGCGTGAGACAGTGGTCCAGGTGTCGAATGACAGGCGGGCATCGACTTCCGTTGAAACATAGTCTGGCACCAGTTGCAGGATTTCCTTGCCGATCAACACCGCCAGCTTGTCGGCTGCCAGAGACAGCCGTTTGGCATTGCTGCCATCATGCTGTTGGCCGAAGGCTATGGCTTGCTGCACCTGTTCTGCGTATTCGGGCAAGGAAGCGGCCTGGAGAAGCAGGCTGGGATTTGTCGTGGCATCCTGTGGGCTGTAGCTCTTGATTGACTCCACGCTGCCTGTATCAGCAACCACAGTGCTCAATTCTTTGAGCTGTTCCAGCTGGTTGGTCACGCTGTTTCTCCCCTGTTTCCCGGTTGGATGGATGCGGGCGACGGCGGCCGCAGGCCAACACCTGTGCCCACTTGATGAGTAAAGTACGCATCTTGCCAGGAGGCTGTCCGGGATCATATCCTGGCGCACATAAGCCGGACCTGGCTGTTTGTTTTGTCCTTATATGCCTTCAATTATGCCTTCAATAAACAGGTCTTGAACAAATAGGTCCTGAATGAATAGGTCCTGGATCCTGGATGAATAGGTCTTGAATGAATATGTCCTGGATGAATGTCTGGGATAAAAACACTGTTGTTCTGAATATCAGTTCAAAAGCGGCCCGGCAGCGGACGCTGTCGCGCTGCGCGAGCCGGTGCCGGACAGCCTGCCATGCGCAGGCTGTCCGGCTGCTTGCACAAGATCAGGCACGGTCACCGTAGTCGGTGTTGTGCTTGGCCAGACGTTCGTGCGAGCCATACATAAATTGCCGTGAGATATCTTCTCGATAGTTGCTGGCAGGCGGCGTCCTTCCCATGGCCTCAGCGACTTCGCGGATATAGGCCGGTACGGCACCACAGCACACACCCAGGTAGCGCACGCCGAGCTTCCAGGCTTCTTCAGCAAAGGAGCGTATCTCATAACGATTGACGCTCATCGGCTCCAGTGCCGTCGGAAACGGACGTCCGTGCGGTGATGGACAGCTGCAGCAGTTGTTATCCGGCAGATTGAAGAATGTCGGATGCTCATTCGTGGTGCGAAAGGTAACGGGCAATGCCGCCACATGGCCTTTCAGGCGCGCACGAATGTCACGGATATAGGGCATCATGGTCGCGGGGCCGCGAAAGCAGTTCATGCCGGTGACCAGTGCGCCACGTTGCTCCAGCTCGGCGCAGGTATCGACGATGTCCCAACCGTCACGCATTTTGTTTTCGCCCATGGGCGATATAGTGATGACGGCAGGCAGGCCGGATTGCTGGATGGCTTCCAGAGCGCAGAACGCTTCTTCCGCATAGTAGAAGGTCTCGCCAATGATATAGTCGACACCCGCATCGACCGCCCATGCACACATCTCATCAAACATCTTGCGCGCTTCGCGGTGGGTGTCTTTCTGGCCGGGATGCCAGATATTGGTGTTGCTGATATTGCCGGCAAACAGGTTGGGCTCCGCCCCTTCGGGGACGTCTTCCGCCACCTCGCGCGCGATATCAAGGGCCGCTTTGTTGAGCGCTTCCAGCAGGTGTTCCTTGCCGATGACACGCATTTTTTCACGATGGCCGTTATAGGTGAATGCTTCTACCACATCGGAACCGGCGTGCTGAAAATCCTTGTGCAGCGTACGCAGAGCTTCAGGGTTTTCGAGAGCGACTTCGGGCACAAAAGCGCCAGAGGCCATATAGCCGCGCCGTTCTATCTCGAACAGGAAGCCCTCGGCACACAGGATGCCGTCGCTGTCCAGGCGTTCCTGCAAACTTCTTTTTGACGTTTTCATTGTTATTCACTCTCCTTTTGGTTGGTTTTTCTGCATATTATCTTTTTTCCCGTCCCCTTCGGGAAGCTCATTGGCTGACAGACATATAACTTTGAGTGCTGCCGGCCCTGGAAAGTTCACCTGCTTGCAGTAACAATTCGGCTGTGGCTTGCCGACTGTGTGCCCGTTCACTGAGATAGCGACGAAAAAGGCGTGCTCCCGCGATGCCATTGAACAAGCCCAGCATGTGACGGGATATATGGCTCAGGCGGTGTGTGTCACGGCTGGCTATGTAAGCATTGGCGTAAGATACCATGCTCTCCAGCACTTGATGTCGATCTGGCTGGTGAGGCTGACCAAAAAAACGTTCATCCACACCAGACAGCACCCAGGGCGTATAGTAGGCGGCGCGGCCCAGCATCACGCCATCGACCTCCCGCAGATGTGTCTCGGCCTGATCCAGATCTGTAACACCTCCGTTGAGGATGATCTCAAGCTCCGGAAAAGATCGCTTCAGTTGATAGACACGCTCATATTCCAGGGGCGGTACAGAGCGATTCTCTTGTGGACTGAGCCCTTCAAGGATGGCGATGCGGGCATGCACAACAAAAGTCTGGCAGCCGGCGTTTGCCAGGCAGCCGACAAAGTCGACCAGCTCCTGCTGGCTGCTTCGTCCGCTGACACCCAGGCGTATTTTCACAGTCACAGGCACAGACACGGCATCTTGCATGGCTTGCAGGCAGGACGCTACCCGGGACGGTTGTTTCATCAGGCAGGCTCCTATGCCGCCTTGCTGCACCCGACTGCTGGGGCAGCCCAGGTTCAGATTGACTTCATCGTAGCCGTAATCCGCTGCCAGCCGCGCGCATGCGGCCAGCTCATCCGGGTCGCTGCCGCCCAGTTGAAGGGCCAGCGGATGCTCTTGTGGGCTGTAGGCCAGCAAGCGTTCCCGGTCGCCGTGCAGCAAGGCCGTTGTTGCCAGCATTTCGGTATAGAGCAGGCAGCTGCGGGAAATCTGTCGCAGAAAGTAGCGACAATGTCTGTCGGTCAGGGCCATCATGGGGGCCACGCTGATGCGTCTGCCTTGCCCGGCCTTGCCTGTAATGGGTGTGGTGGAAAACGTCTCGTTCATGCGTGCAGTATGCTGCCTTGCAGGTCTTGAGGTCCAGAGCAGGTTTGTCACGTTTTGTACGCAGCAGTGAGAGCCTGGCGCCTGACCGGGATGCATCGGGAGGGCGGCTTCTGGCGAAAAACGCCTGTGCGACACAAGGGGAAGCTGATTTTTCCCACCGGTTTCGCTATGCTGCGCAGCCTGTTTTTCTTCAAGGTGGACGATCCGGTATGCGTGTCAGTGATTTTCATTATGAATTGCCTGACATGCTGATTGCCCGTTACCCAAAGCCAGAGCGGAGTAGCAGCCGTCTGATGGTGCTGGATGCGGCGGGCCAGCTTGTCCACCGTCACTTCAAGGATATAGTCGACTGCCTGAATCCGGGGGACTTGCTGGTATTCAATGATACCCGTGTGATTCCGGCCCGCTTGCACGGACAAAAAGAGAGCGGTGGCAAGGTGGAAGTTCTCGTTGAGCGTATCCTTGATTCCCGTCGGGTACTGGCCCATATTCGCGCCAGCAAATCCCCACAGCCAGGTAGTCGGTTGCGACTGGAAGAACAGCTGGAAGCTCAAGTGGTGGAACGGCGGGATGCACTTTTTGTGCTTGAGTTTCCGGCACAAGGCGCCCAGGCCCATCAGACAGTCCCGGATCTGCTGGATGCCCACGGTCATATGCCACTTCCTCCTTACATGGGGCGCTGTGATGAGCTGAGTGACAGGGAGCGCTACCAGACTGTCTTTGGCCACAAAAAAGGGGCGGTTGCCGCACCCACAGCCGGGTTGCATTTCGATGAACCCCTGCTTCAGGCGCTGGAACACAGGGGCGTGGAAACAGCCTTTGTCACTCTCCATGTGGGTGCAGGGACTTTCCAGCCGGTCAGGGTCGAGCAGGTGGAAGAGCACCGGATGCATACCGAAGCGGTTGAGGTGTCCGCCGATGCGGTGGCCGCCGTGGAGCGGACCCGTGCACGCGGCGGTCGGGTGGTGGCTGTGGGAACCACATCACTGCGTTGCCTTGAGGCCGCTGCCGGAGCGGGCCCTCTGGCGCCCTTTACCGGAGAGACAGATATTTTTATTTATCCGGGCTACCGCTGGCGGGTTGTTGATCGGCTTGTCACCAATTTTCATCTGCCGGGCTCGACATTGCTGATGCTGGTATCTGCCTTTGCCGGCTGTGAGGAAATCCGGCATGCCTACCAGCAAGCGATTGAACATCAATACCGTTTTTTCAGTTACGGTGACGCCATGTTGTTGAGCCGGAAGAGTTGTTGAGCCGGAAGAGTTGTTGAGCCGGAAAGACCAGCAGGTAGTTCATGCCTGGCGTCCCTGGCAGGAGCGGACGATGAAGACAGGGGCCTGCGAACGTGCGGGGAGCTTGTTCAACGAATGAAACAGGTATTTTAATCACCTGTTGTCAGCTTCTGCTGCGGGGCGTTTCCGTTCTGGATACCCTGGCGGGGACGCGTTTCCCGCATGGGTGGCGGGTCGGAGAATTCAGAGGAGAGCACGAGAGATGGTTCGCAAATGTCGCATGGCGTTTGAACTGCTGGGGCAGTGTGACCAGGCGCGCCGGGGGAGGCTCACTTTCCCGCGCGGGACTATAGAAACCCCCTGTTTTATGCCGGTGGGCACCTACGGCACCGTGAAAGCCATGTTGCCCCGTGATCTGCAGCAGACGGGTGCTGAAATTGTGCTGGGCAATACGTTTCACCTGATGCTGCGTCCCGGTACGGGCGTTATAGGGGAGCACGGCTCTTTGCATGATTTTATGGGCTGGGACAAGCCTATATTGACAGATTCTGGCGGATTCCAGGTATTCAGCCTCGGCAAGCTGCGCAAGGTGAGCGAGAAAGGTGTGACCTTCCGATCGCCAGTAGACGGCTCGCCCGTCATCATGACCCCGGAGTCTTCCATAGGTGTCCAGAAAGATCTGGGATCCGACATTGTCATGGTGTTCGATGAATGCCCGCCGGGGGATGCTGACGAGCAGCGGGCTCGCGACTCCATGGCGCTGTCGCTGCGCTGGGCAGAACGCAGTCGGGAGGCGCACGCCAACAGTTCTGCCGCGTTGTTTGGCATTGTGCAGGGTGGCTTGTATGAGTCGCTGAGAGAGGCGTCACTCGATGGTTTGTTGAGCACAGGTTTTGATGGTTACGCCATTGGAGGCCTGTCTGTCGGGGAGTCAAAAGAGGACATGCGTCGCATTCTTGATTTTCTTCCTCCCCGGATGCCGGACCAGGCGCCGCGTTATCTGATGGGGGTGGGCACTCCTGAAGATATAGTGGAAGCTGTGCTGCGTGGCGTGGACATGTTTGATTGTGTCATGCCCACACGCAATGCCCGTAACGGCTATCTGTTTACGGCGCAGGGGACGGTGCGTATTCGCAATGCCTGTCACAAGCAGGCGCAGGAGCCCCTGGATCCTGATTGTGACTGCTACACTTGTCGCCACTTCAGCCGGGCCTATCTGCATCACCTGGACAAATGTAATGAGATGCTCGGCTCCATGCTCAATACCCTGCACAATCTTTCCTACTATCAGCGGTTGATGGCCGGATTGCGGCAAGCTATTGAACAGGGTACATTGGCAGAATTTGTGACTGTGTTCTACGAGGCCCGCAAACGGGCTGCATGAAGGGATGAAATCATGAGTTTTATTGACCAAGCTCTGGCAGCGCCAGGTGCGGCGGCACCGGGTCCCGGGATTACCGGACAGTTGTTGATGCTGGGTGGTTTCCTGTTGATTTTCTGGCTGCTGATCTGGCGGCCACAGCACAAGCGTTCCAGAGAGCACAAGCAGCTGCTGGCCAATCTTGCCAAAGGCGATGAGGTTGTGACCAGCGGTGGGGTTATCGGAAAGGTCATTGTTGTCACAGATGACTTTCTGACTTTAAATGTCGGCTCGAATGTTGAGCTGCGTTTTCAGAAGAGTGCTGTCGCAGCGGCCCTTCCCAAAGGCACCATGAAAACGATCCAGTAAGTGGTTGTCCGGCTGTGGCTCTGGCGGCGCGGCTCACCGGAAGGGATGTTCAAGTTGTCCTGTATTTTACCGCAAGCTGTCCGCAATCCGTAACGAAGGATGCGATGAGGAAAACAGCAGCCGGCGACCGAAGACGCGACTTGCGAAGACGCGATTGCATCAGGCGGGCCGGAGGATTGGCTGGCAGATGAAACTCTGTTTCCGGCTCTGTTTCGACCTTCGCAGCTGGCCTGTCTCTCTTGCGGGAACTCTCTGTTCTACCTTTTGTGCCTGGTAGCGGTCGGGGAGATCGCGTAGTGAAACAAAACCCCTGACGTCGGATGTGGAAAGCGACCTGCTTTCCTGACAGTGCCGCAGCTCTCGCGATCAACTCCTCGCGATCAACGATGGCTTGTCGCCAAGCGACGACCGGCCCTATACAACTGGAAACAAGGAACTGGGGAGCTCCATGAACCAATACCCCCTGTGGAAATACCTGACAATTTTTCTGCTGGCAGGCTTGGGCATCTTTTACGCGCTGCCTAATCTGTATCCGGCGGATCCTGCGATCCAGGTCTCTGGAGTGAGTACAGAGAATCGGTTGGCTGCGGGACAACTCAAGAAGGCTGTGGCTGCTTTGAAGAATGCGGGCATTGCGGTACGCAAAGCCGAACCCGCAGACGCACAGCGCTCTCTCCTTATACGGCTGGTAAATCAGGAGGACCAGCTGGCAGCCAAGGAGATTGTGGCCAGACAGCTGGGTCCGGACTATGTCGTGGCGCTTAATCTGGCTGCCACCACGCCTGCCTGGCAGGTAGCTCTGGGGGGAGCTCCCATGAAGCTGGGGCTGGATTTGTCTGGCGGCGTGCACTTCCTGCTGGAAGTGGATACCAGCAAGGCGCTGGCGACCCGGGCAGATATGTATCTGGGCGAAATGCGAGCCCTGCTGCGCAAGGAACGCATCCGTTACCGTACGCAGCCCGTTCAGCAGGGGCGTGTCCGGGAGCTGGGTTTCGCGACTGAGGTGGCCCGTGATAAAGCCCAGAGTCTGGTCAGCAAGGAGTTTGGATACCTGAAGCTGGAAAAGCGTGTCCAGGGTGATCAGTATCTGCTCAGTTTCCGCCTTGACGAACAGCAGGTGCGGGAGCTGGAGGATTATGCCATCAAGCAGAATCTTACGACGATTCGCAATCGTGTGAATGAGCTGGGGGTATCAGAACCCTTGGTCCAGCGTCAGGGACGCAAGCATATCGTTGTTGAGCTGCCTGGTGTCCAGGATACAGCAGAAGCCAAGCGGATTCTGGGAAAAACGGCCAATCTGGAGTTTCGTCTGGCGGCGGATACCAATGCCGCCGAAGGGACCTATGATACTTTCCGGTTCCGCTCGGGAGCGGAGCGGGTGGCCAGGCTGGAAAGAGACATCATCATGACCGGTGACCAGGTGGCCAATGCCCGAGCCAGTGTTGACCTGCAAACCAACAGCCCCGAAGTCAATATTACTCTGGACAGCCGGGGTGGAGACCTGATGACGCGCTCAACCCGGTCCCGTATAGGCAAGGGAATGGCCGTCTTGTTCATCGAGCAGAAATTTGTGGGTAACCGCACGCAGCGGCAGAAGGTTGACGGCGAATGGACCGAGAAGCTGGTGCCGACCTACCGTGAGGACAAGCGCATTATCAGTCTGGCGACTATCCAGGCTGTGCTGGGTAGCCAGTTTCGTATTACAGGGTTGGAGTCGCGTGCGGAGGCCTCGGAGTTGGCGCTGTTGTTGCGCGCGGGAGCACTGGCCGCTCCCATGCATTTTGTGGAAGAGCGTACGCTGGGGCCCAGCCTTGGTAAGGAAAATATCCGGATGGGAATCACCTCGACCCTGGTAGGTCTTGGTGCGGTGGTCCTGTTCATGCTGGTTGTCTACCGCTTTTTTGGTGTGATTGCCAACCTGGCGCTGGCTCTTAATCTGGTGCTTCTTGTGGGCATCATGTCCCTTCTGGGAGCGACGCTGACACTGCCGGGCATCGCCGGTATAGTGCTGACCCTGGGGATGGCCGTGGACGCCAATGTTTTGATCTTCTCCCGTATCCGGGAGGAAGTCCGACGCGGTATTAAACCTCACAAAGCCATAGATGAAGGCTTTCAGCGTGCGTTCGTCTCGATCTTTGACGCCAATATCACCACCCTGATTGTCGGGGTTATTCTGTATGCCATAGGTACGGGACCCGTGCGCGGCTTTGCTGTGACCTTGTCCCTTGGCATTCTCACTTCCATGTTTACAGCGATTCTTTTCAGTCGCGCCATGGTGAACCTGATATACGGTCGTCGCCGCATAACAGCGCTGTCGATATAGGGTTGGTGATTGATTTGACGCCCTCTCAGGCGTAAGGAGATGTGAGCCATGGCCTATGCCAGCTCCGGAAAAGCAAGCCCTGTCACAACGGCATCGGGGCAGGGTGCAGGAGGTTCAGCACCGGGTTCGGTTCGGGTGATCGATTTCATGCGGTGGCGGGTTGTTGCGGTCTGCACATCGCTCATTCTGGTTTTGGGTTCTGTTGTATCCCTGGGTATAAACGGCTTGAATCTGGGGCTGGATTTCACCGGCGGCACCCTGGTTGAGCTTTCCTACGACAAGCCTGTTGATATTGCGGGTCTGCGTACGCAACTGGAGGAGCAGGGCTATGCCGATGTGATGGTCCAGGAGTTTGGTTCGACCCGTGATGTTCTGATCCGCGTTCCAGGCGGCAGCAGCGGCATGAATCCAGGCGATAAAATCAGTCAGCTGTTGACCGACAGCTATGCTGGCACCCTGACCGTCAATCGCATTGAGTTTATAGGCCCCCAGGTGGGTGAGCAGTTGCGGGATCAGGGAGGGCTGGGGATGCTTCTGGCCCTGGTTCTGGTGATGCTCTACATTGCTTTTCGCTTCCAGTTCAAGTTTTCACTGGGTGCGGTGGTTGCGCTCACACACGACAGCATTGTTGTCCTTGGTTTTTTCTCCTTGTTTCGTTTGACATTCGATTTGACCGTGCTGGCCGCCTTGCTGGCTGTGATTGGTTACTCGTTGAATGACACGATCATTGTGTACGACAGGGTTCGCGAGAATTTCCGCAAACTGCGTCGCAGTAGTCTGGAAGAAATCATTGATGTTTCCCTGAGCCAGACGCTGGGGCGCACCCTGGCGACATCCGGTACCACCATGATGGTTTTGCTGGCGCTTTACTTTTTGGGAGGCGATGCCATTAAAGGATTTTCGCTGGCCCTGCTTGTTGGTGTGGGCATAGGAACCTATTCGTCGATCTATATTGCATCAGCCATGCTTGTTCATGCCAAGCTGAGGCGGGAAGATCTTATTCCGCCCGATGCTGCCAACTCGGCTGCCGATGACAAGAACTGATACCAGGCAGGGATGCAAGTCGGGCTTCGGCCCGTCCGCCTGCTGTGCCACAGAGAGTCGACTTGAGCGTTTTCGGTGTTGTGCGACTGGCCTGTTGCCGGGATTCGGGGTGCGACTGGTGGGGATGCTGATGGCAGCCAGAGACAACAGCTCTCCAGGATGTGCTTCAGCGTAGGCACGGCAGGCCGGTTTGTGCTGCACAGCAGAGACCAGCCCGCCGGGGGCTGGCCGTTCTCGTGCTAAAGGGCATTCATGGCAAGCTGGCGGCTCTCGTGCTCAAATGCATTCTTGATCACCTGATCACCTGATCACCTGATCACCTCTGGCTCGCCGGAGGTTGGCGGCTCTCGCGCTGAATGGCACTCATGGCAATCTGCTAACCTCCGCCCAGCCCGAGGTTGGCCACTCTCGTGCTCAAATGCATTCTTGGCCACTTGGCCACCCCCGGCTCGCCGGAGGCTCTCGCGCTTCGCTTAACAGCACTCATGGCAGTCTGGTCCCCCCCCGGCTCACCGGGGGCTGGCAGCTCTTGTGTTCAACGGCATTCATGGTGGCTCTCGCGCTCAATGGCATTTATGGCAATCTGGTAGTCCCGCCCTGCCCAGGGCTGGCAACGCGTGTGCCCATTGGCATTCATGGCAATCGGATCCTCTCCGCCCGGGGCTGGCCGGGAATCGTACCTGCCGATACACCAACCGGGCCGCATGCGCCGCCAGAATATCAAGCGCAGCCGTAGCCCTGAATGTAATCCGTCATGGCAGCACTGTGTTGTGCCAGTTGGCGGTTGTCCTGAACAAATGCCAGCAACTGGGTCAGATTGGCGATGCTGATGATCGACATGTTTTCATGGTCGTCTTGCAGCTGCTGCGCTGCTGATTGCTGTCCCTCGCCGCGTTCCTGCCGGTCCAGGCACACCAGTGTGCACACAGGCAGCGCCTGGGCCTGGCGTATGCGTACAGCGGATGCGCGCGCTGATGTTCCGGCGGTGATGACATCGTCCACGATGGTAACGCGCCCGGCGAGCGGGGCTCCCACCAGGTCACCCATTTCACCGTGTGCTTTGGCCTCCTTGCGATTGAAGCACCAGCAATAATCCTGATGATGATTGCGGCTCAGCGCGATGGCGGTTGCGGTGACCAAAGGGATGCCTTTGTAGGCCGGGCCAAACAGCATGTCACAGACGATACCTGACTCCACCATGGCGCGGGCAAGAAACTCTCCCACTGAAGCCAGAGCCTGGCCGCTGCAGAAGTGCCCGATATTAAAAAAAAAGGGCGAGCTTCTGCCGGACTTCAAAGTGAAATTGCCAAACTGAAGAATGTTCTGCTCGACAGAAAAACGCAGAAAGTCATACTGAAAATCGTTCATCGGGGGACAAGGCCAGCATCAGTATAGAGAGAGGGCATCCTATGCTGATGCGCTGACTTTTGGCAAGACGCTGCGCACAATCTACCGGCCGAATGCCAGGGTTCAGAGCGTTCTGGCTGTTCGCGAGATTCCGCATGCAGCGCACACGGGGAAGCCGGCAACAGCTGTTGCCTGGATCCGGCGTGCACCAGCGTGTGCTGCTCTGCTCGTCCGGGACCGCTTTTCCTGCTCCCGCAGAACCAGACGCCATAACTCAGCTGCGCCCTGTTTTGGCTGTTCGCAGGACCCCGCGCGTAGTCGACACGGGGAAGTCGGCAACACCTGTTGTCTGGATCTGGCGTCTGCCAAGGCGACCGCTCCGCTCGTGCAGAGCCGTCCTGCCTGTTCGCGAATAACCAGACGTACAGTCCTGATTGCAATGTTCGCAGTCCTGATGACCGCCCACACGGGGTCGCATCCGCTTCCCGCTCGCTCGCGCCTTCAAGGGGGCACTGCGACAAGTCCTGCGTGCCCACAATTTCCTGCCATACTGGTTCAAAATCCCAGAGTAGCGTGCAGGCCGAGGCTGAAGCCTGAGGTATCCGGGACCGCCAGCATCAAAGCACCTTCGGACTCTGCCTGGTACTGGCGGTATCCAGCACGCAGTTCAATGCCCCATAGGGGTGCGAAAGAGAGGCCGACCTCCATGTGTTTGAAGCGGGCATGGTTGCCGCTTCCCTTTTCCAGCTGGGCATAGCTGCCCAGTCTGTCGGAAAACATGAAATAGACGTGTGCAAAAAGCAGCGGGAAAGTATCCTTGATGGACGACATGGAGTCGGGTAAATCCATGTTGATCTCCAGTCCCTTGGAGTGGCGCCGCAGGCCTCCTCCCAGTTGCACACCAAGGTGATCTGTTTCCAATAATTCGTAGTAGAGAAGCAGATCTGAGTTGGTGAATTCCGAAGCCTGGCCGCTGAGCCATTGACGGCGCAGGCCCGCGTTGGGGATTAACGGAACGAAGTGCTCGAGACAGGCGTATATCTCGTGGAGAGATCTATCGGAAACCCCAAACTGATACCCCGCCTTCACGGCCATGCCGCCAGCATGCGTTGTGGCCGACAGCAGAAGCGGGATGAGGAAAGCGGCCCAGCGCATTTTTCTCATATGGGGTGACTCCAACGCATGGCACAATCACAGCGCGATCCCAATGCAATATAGGCAAAAGATGTAAAGGCTGCCTTCTCAGCCAAAAAAAAGTTGTACAGGGCTACCCTGGTGTGGCCATTCGAAACATAATGCAGTCCTTTTCAAGAAAAGTAAGGCTCGGTGTGTGCCATGCAGAGGCTGGAGAACAAGCGTATTTTGCTGGGAGTGACTGGCGGTATTGCGGCCTACAAAGCGACGGAAATTATACGGCTGCTGCGTACAGCAGGCGCCGGGGTGCGTGTGATCATGACGTCAGCGGCCCGTGAGTTCATCACTCCCCTGACGTTGCAGGCATTGTCCGGTCATGAAGTTCATACTGAATTGCTGGACCCGAAGGCTGAAGCGGGAATGGGCCATATTGAACTGGCACGCTGGGCTGATGTCTTGCTGGTCGCTCCTGCCAGTGCGGACTTCATCGCCCGCATGACGGCCGGTATGGGGGATGACCTGCTGGCGGCGGTGTGCCTTGCTGTCAAAGCGCCTGTCTGCCTTGCACCGGCAATGAACCAGGGCATGTGGTCTGATGCTGCAACGCAGAAAAACTGTGAAGAGTTGGCGCAGCGTGGCGTCACCTTGTGGGGTCCCGATACGGGATTTCAGGCCTGTGGCGACATGGGGCCCGGGCGTATGCTGGAACCTGCGGACATCGTCCGCCATCTGGCAAACCGGTTCGAAACAGGGGCGCTGTCGGGCCGGCGTATCCTCATTACGGCCGGACCTACCCGTGAGGCGATTGACCCGGTACGCTACCTGTCCAACCATAGCTCCGGCAAAATGGGATTTGCTCTGGCGGAGGCCGCGCAAGAGGCAGGAGCCCAGGTCACATTGGTTGCCGGACCTGTGCAACTCCCGACACCAGACCGGGTGACGCGCCTGGACGTTACAGATGCATGCGCTATGCACGCAGCCGTGATGGAGGCGGTGGGCGACTGTGATATTTTCATAGGATGTGCTGCGGTGGCCGACTATCGTCCCGAGACAGTGGCCGACAAAAAGATCAAGAAAAATCCGGACGATGCCGGGCAGACAATGGAACTCAAGCTGGTACGCAACCCGGATATCATTGCTGCTGTTGCTGCTCTTGAAAACGCCCCCGTAGTCGTTGGTTTTTCTGCGGAAACACACGACATGCTCGCCAATGCGGTCAGCAAGCGCCTGAAGAAAAAGATGGACCTTATCGTTGCCAACAATGTGGCGAATCCGGCTACAGGATTCAACAGTGACGAGAATGCTGTGACGCTGATTGGCCCTGATCAACAGCAAGTCTTGCCGCAAGCGTGTAAACGCAAACTGGCTCGCCAGCTGGTGGCACTGATTGCCCGTTACTGTGATGAACACAAACGCTTTTCTTCCGACTGCCAGAAGACGGCACAAACCGGTTGTTGATGCCCCATGCAAGATAACAGACTTCAACTGAAAACCCGTGTTCTTGATACCAGATTGGGCAAGGACTTTCCTTTACCAGCCTATGCAACCGCAGGTTCTGCCGGTATGGACCTGCGCGCCATGTTGACGGATCCGCTGGAAGTGGCACCGGGGCAAACGCAGCTGGTGCCAACGGGCCTGGCTATTCATATTGAAAATCCCGGCTATGTTGCTGTGATACTGCCGCGTTCAGGTCTGGGCCACAAACATGGCATAGTGCTGGGGAATCTGGTGGGCGTTATAGATTCAGATTACCAGGGGCAGCTGATGGTGTCCTGCTGGAATCGGAGTTCCGAGTCCTTCAGCATCCAGCCTGGTGATCGCATCGCCCAGCTCCTTGTTGTTCCCGTGGTGCAGGCTGACTTGCAGATAGTCGAGAACTTTGACGACAGTCAGCGCGGCGGCGCAGGCTTCGGTTCCACAGGGCGCAGTTAATGCAGCCCCGTGGGAGTATCCGCTTGTAAGGGGCCCGTGCAGGGGGCAGGGTTGCGTCCTGATGTCGGGGTTTTGCCCTCTCAGGGGCCTGGTGCTGCGCTGCGTCTGTGAAGCCCGGCGTGGATTCGTTATACTGCCGGCCAGTCTATCGCTTCAATTCAAAGACAGGGGACTGGAAAAAGTGGCCAGCTTGAAAAAAAAGACAATTCTTGTCGGCATTGCCGGTGCCTCTGCTTCCGGCAAGAGCTTGCTGGCAGAAACACTGATCGAGAAGTTTCCGCGCCAACATCTGATCATGATATCCGAAGACTCCTACTATAAAGACCAGTCTCACCTCACGCTGGAGGAGCGGGTGAAGACCAACTATGATCATCCGGATTCCATAGACCACGCTCTTTTGTACAAGCATCTCAAGCAGCTGGAACAAGGGCAGCCTGTGGAGGTGCCTTTCTACGACTACGAAGAGCACAACCGTCGCAGCGAAACGCGTCTCGTCGAACCGGCCACTGTGGTGATATACGAGGGCATACTACTGTTCGTCAAGCCGGATATCCGCGAGCTGTTTGACTTGCGTTTCTACATGGATACCCCTCTTGATATCTGTCTTACGCGTCGTCTTAAGCGTGACATCCTGCGTCGCGGACGCAGCATGGAATCGGTGATCAAACAATACATGGAGACGGTGCGTCCCATGTTTTTGCGTTTTATCGAACCCTCCCGGCATCATGCCGATCTCATCATCCCGCGTGGCGGCAAGAATCAGATCGCCATTGATCTGATAAAAACCAAGATTCAATCACTCATCAGCTGAGTGCCGGTAAAAAGAGCGGTATTCTGCCTATTACACGCCTTCTGTCTTATAATTGCAGTCCGGGACAGCCTCCAGCCCTTGGCCGGAGGCTTGCCGTGTAGTGTGCCATCCTGTCGCAAGGAGAATCGTAATGAGCCAATACATCTACACGAGTGTTCATGAGGAAAGCGCGGGAAGGAGTCCACAGGAGCCGGAGGGGAATGTCTACCAGGGGCGTGGTTATCGGCAGTTCCGCAGGCTGCGGGGCTATGGACGGGAAGTGGTACCACATCCGGGGCGCCCTGAGCGACGCAATCAGTTTGGCAAGCTGATCTGCAGGCCCAGGAAAAATCGGCCCGTGCGGCGGTTTTTGCCTGTGGATATCGAGAGCGGGAACCTGGATTGACAAGATTGCGGCCGTTGTGTCGGCAGGCTTGCCCATTGCAGTGAGCGCGAGGTACCAACAGAGAGTTTCAGCAGCAGGAAGTGCAGGCGGTCACTCGTCGCCTGGGCTTCTCGGCTGGGTGCCTTGCTGTGCGCAGAGTCCTTTCCCGGGCGATCTTCCGTCTGATACGGGAGGCCCGGGGGAGAACGCGCCATCAGGCAATCGCCTGTTGCATCTTCCATAGGTTTTGCTGTTCCCGTAGTTCCACAGTTTCCATAGTTTCCCTATATTCCTCATCTTCCTCATCTTCCTCATCTTCCTCATCTTCCTCGTTTCCCGCATGAAGCCATGGGTCTTTCCCGTCTTCATTTCTGGACTCGTGCGGGAAGAGACCGCTCTGCTGCCTGGCGTGTCAGAACCCTACTGAAGTTCCGGTGTCAGTCACAGGGGCAGGGTTGAAGATCCTGTCTTTGCGGAGAACGACACCGAGGAGACATCAATATGGACACACAAGTGACCTCCACAGGAGTCCGTCGCTTGCAGGACTATACCGGGAGACAACAGCCACCCGAGCCGGGACGACTGAGAAAGTGGATGCACTGGTTGACACGCTCCAGTACCCGGAAAGAGTACAGCCTCCCCCTGCATACAAGCGGACCCTCATCATTGCTGAGTACGGTGACCAACCTGTTCAGCCTTGGCCGCGGCGCAGCTATGCGGCCTTTATCCGACAGAGAAATAGCCGTACAGACACTCATCAGTGGAGATGAGGCGGCAGCAAAGGATGCGCTTGTCATGCAAGCTGTTCACGGGGTGCTGGAGGCGCCTTCACAGGAGGCGTACGCTGCACAGGTAGACGATGTCCGATCTCTCCTGGCGAGCAAAAGCGAGCCTTACTGGAAGCTCCTTGACGTTTTCGTGCCGTCCGGATCGGCAGGGGAAACATACGAAGAGACGCGGGAAAAGGTGGCGCGAGCGGTGCTGGCTTTGGCTCTGGAAACCAACGCTCTGGCCTGCAGGAACAAAAAGCTTGCGGCCTTGCTGGTTCAGGCCATTCTACGGGAGGATGGCGATCGCTGTCTGGCGAAGACACTGGAAGATCCTCGTACGATGGAGGTCTGGCTGGAACACTTGCTGGACAGTCCTGGCTACCGTTCCCGCTTGTCAGAGGCTTTGGCCACTCAGGTCGGGCTGGGGCTGAAAGACATGGTGACGGAACTCACCCGGGAGCTGGGTGAGTCCGGGATGGATCAGCAGCTGCGCCCTTTTCTGGAGAGCTACAAGGACATTCTTGTCTACCATCTGAAACCGGACAAAGCTGCTCTGGACAAGGTGACGGTTGTTGACGCGCTCATCACCCTGGGTGTGGATGCGCCGTCTCTGGCGATGTCTTTGGCCGTATTTGTGGTGGCAGATGAGGGTTTCGACGGGGCGGGCGCGCAGTCTGACACACCGGCCAATGTGCTCTACAGAAAATTGCAGGGCAGTTGCCCGATTGTGTGTGATCTGATTGCAGGAGCTCTCCCCACAGCAAGAGAAGACACAGGTCTCGCATCCCAGCGCGCAAACTACGCATCAGCCTGTGTCTGTCATGCTGCGGCCTTGCATGCACTTGACGAAGAGGCTGGCGCTTGCCCTCCACTACAAGGAGCCTTGTCCCGCATCAGCGCGCTCTTGTACGCCAGAGGATTTCATCTGGATCTCACCCGTCTGGTGACGATCCTCGTGAGTCGGGCCGAAGCAAGGGCAGATGAGCTGGCAGCTGGTCTGTTGCGTTCCCTGAAAGACAAGGAGGTGCTGGTGGCGGCAGCGTCCCGGGAGGGCTATGCCTGCCACTCTGAGCTGGAACAGCGACCGGGAGAGTCACTGCTGTCATTGGCCTCGTCCATGACCCACGCGGCACATGTCCAGCTGCTGTTTGAAGCATTACTGCTGGCAGGTCAAAGGGAGGGGGGCGTTGTGCCCTGTAATCGGGAAGCTGACCCTGTCATCCTGGAAGAGAACGCGCGTGTCCGGCGCCAGTTCCGCCAGGCAGACAGGGCTTTGGAGACAGCGGCTATGCTGGAGCTGCTTCTTCCTCCTGACCTGCACGCCCAGACTTTACTGTTCCGACTGTCGCAACCTGTGCCGCTGCCAGAGGTGGGTAGATTGTCCTCTGGCGTCATCGCGCCAAGAGAGGAGGCATCTTCAGATTCAGACGTGCATGACAGGCTTGAGCACAGCCTTACGCCTGTTGATGCCGCAGCAGCGCGCGCTGACGGACAGATCGATGGGCAGGCTGGACGGGGCGATGTACAGGCTGAGGTACAGGCAGAGGCAGAGGCAGAGGCAGAGGCAGAGGCAGAGGTTGTTGATGTACAGGTTGATGTACAGGATAGACAGGGAAGATCGGTTTCCGTTGAGCCTGAATTGCAGCAGAACAGTCCTTCACTTGAAGTTCCCTCAGTCTCCACTCCCAGTGTTCCCATGAAAGAAAAGTCTCCTTCATCTGAGGTCGATGCGGACCCGCAAGATCTGATGCCTGTTATGGCCGATTCTACCGCTGGCGATGCGGCACAAGAGCCTGACCTGGTGCCGGACGATAGCCATCGGTCTGCGCAGTCGCCTGTATCCAGTTCTGTGCCCTCTATCGGTGAAGGGGGTGGTGACGATGAACTCACCAGCGAGAGCAGTCTGGCCTCAGGTTCCTCCTCAAGTCCTCAAAGTCGCAGCACGCTGTCTTCTGCGCCCGCATCGGGAAGGCTGCAGGGCGCAGAATCCATGGATGAATCGGCGCCGGTAGAAGATGTTGATCCTGCTGCCCGTCCTCTGCGCGTAAGGCACAAAATCAGCCGGAGGAGGCGGGCACGTGGCAACCGGTACAGAAATTCCCGACCGCGCAGGGGGTTCAATGAGCCACCGTCTTCAGCGCGGCGACGCACCCTGTCAAGCCGACCGGCGTCAGGATTGGAGCGCCCCCCTGCGCCTGACAGTTGATGACAGAGCCCGATTCAGAGTCTGAGGTTGGCGAGGGTGGGAGGAGGGAGTGGCAGCATCTGCTGTAGCTGTTGCCGGTTGCCCCGGAACACTATGCGGTGCTGCTTGCGGGCCAGCTGGTGCCTGTACATGGGATCGTAGTAGCTGGTCAGAAGTGTGCTGATCCAGTCCTTGTGCCCGTCGGGATCCTGGTGGGTGCCGTGCCGGTACAGGGCCTGTTCCATGGTTGTGCGTAACTGCTGGTGGCGGCTGCCGCCCAGACGCTTGCGGATACGATCCAGGCTGTCAATCAGCTGGTGGGAAAAGTGTGAAAACCCCTGCTCAGGCCCGTGGATGCCTATGCTTTCCTCCAGGTTTTTGGCGATGTATTCCTCGAAAGTGATCTGGACCCGCACTTCCAGCGGTTCTTCCAGCAGCAAAACGGGGGCCTGCTGCATCTTGTTGAAGAGAGCATCCGGGAGAGAGAGGCAGCCTATCAGCCTGCTTTCATCTTCCACCAGCAGGGGACCTGGTTGCGTTTCTTTTCTGAGAAGGTCGATGGCCAGCCGGTGTTCGAAACTCATCTGGGCTGGCTGTCCGCCTGGGCGACGACCAAAGCTGGAGCCTCTGTGGTTGGCAAGGCCTTCCAGATCAAGGGCGCGAGGCACGCCCGCCAGAAAGCGGGTTTTTCCGACGCCGGTCTGGCCGCCCAGCACCTGCAGCGGGCAATCGTCGGCCAGCAGGCGTTCCATGGCCGCCAGCAGCCAGGTACGCAGGAACCTGTAGCCTCCTGCTATCCGTGGACACGCAGTGCCGGCTTCCTTCAGCCAGGTCTGCACCAGCCGGGAGCGCTCTCCGCCCCGAAAGCAGAACAACCAGCATCCGGGGTGACGACGTACAAACTCAACCCAGGCTTGGGTCCGCAGTGCGCGGACCTCGCCACACACCAGTGAATGCCCCAGGGCCACAGCGGCGTCATGGCCCTGCTGTTTATAGCAGGTTCCGACTCTTGCGCGTTCCTCGTCTGTGAGAAGGGGAAGATTGGTGCTGCCGGGAAAAGAACCCTTTTGAAACTCCACAGGGGCGCGCACGTCCAGCAGGGGAAGCTGTTCCACAAACATGTGACGAAGTTGACTGTCTGTGGGGATTTCCACTGCCATTGTGTATCAGGAACCTGTATTGCAAGAGCCGGGCGGGAGGCGATTTTAACAGAATCAACGGACCGGTGCTCCTGTTCTGGCGGCGTCACTGTCCAGGGCGTCCAGGGCGTCCAGGTGGACGTCCTGGTGGTTGCATCGCAGGACAGAACCAGCTTTGCTGTGCGCCGGGTGTTTTGCGCACGTAGCCCGGGTGCTTTTGCGCGCGTAGCGGAGTACTATCCCACCGGCCGGTGTCTTTGCAGGCCAGGCGTCATGTGGCACGGGAGGCAGTGTCTGCTACAGGACTCTGTGCCCTGCATGAAACCGCTCATGAGTCACCATTCAACAACCCCCTGACCGGAAGGCACTGATGCACGAGGGTTCGGAGCGTCCATCACAACAGGATGACGCCAGTTTCATGGCTCGCGCTTTGCAGCTGGCCCAGCTGGGACTGTACACCACCATGCCTAATCCGCGGGTAGGCTGCGTTCTGGTCAAGGGCGGGCAGATTGTGGGCGAAGGGCACACCAGTCCCATCGGAGGGCCGCATGCCGAGGCTTGTGCACTGGCGGTGGCCGGCTCGCGCGCCAGAGACTGCACGGCCTATGTCACTATGGAGCCCTGTTCCCATCAGGGGCTGACGCCGCCTTGTGCCCTGGCGCTGGCGGATGCCGGCGTCAGTCGGGTGCTGGTCGCGACCCGGGATCCCAATCCGCAGGTTGATGGGCACGGGCTGGCTCTGCTCGAGCAGGCTGGCATAGAGGTTTCCTGCGGCCTTATGGCGGCTGAAGCCAGAAAGCTCAATGCCGGATTTTTCAAACGCATGACCGCAGGTCTTCCCTGGACAAGGTGCAAACTGGCGATGAGTCTGGATGGACGCACCGCCATGGCTTCCGGTGCCTCCCGCTGGATTACCGGCCCCGAGGCCCGGGCGGATGTCCAGCTGTGGCGCGCACGTTCCTGTGCGATTGTGACGGGTGTTGACTCTGTTATTTGCGATAACCCCTTGCTGAATCTGCGTCCGCAGCAGATGCCGATTCCACAGCCGGAACGGGCAGCAGCACGGCAACCGCTGCGTGTTATAGTGGACAGCCATTTGCGCACTCCCCCCACCGCTGCCTTGCTTGCGGGCCCGGGGCAGACTCTGGTGGCCTGTGTGGAGGCACCTGCTGCCCGCGCCCGGCCGCTGGAGCAGGCCGGGGCCCATGTTCTGGTGCTTCCGGACATCGAGGGGCAGGTGGATCTGGTCGCCCTCATGCAGGAGCTGGCGCGTCGGCAGTGCAATGAGGTCATGGTGGAAGCCGGGGCCAGGCTGGCAGGTGCGGTATTGACCGCAGGATTGGTGGACGAGTTGGTGATCTACATGGCTCCCACTTTGATGGGCAGCGATGCCAGACCCCTGATGCAGCTGCCCTTGACGGATATGGACCAGAAGAAGGATCTGGTCATAGAAGAAATAACGGCCTGTGGTCCGGACTGGCGTATTCTGGCCCATCCGGCCAGCTGATCTGGGAGAGACAACTTCATGTTTACCGGCTTGATAGAGGCCATAGGACGTATCCAGCAACGGCAACAGCTGGATGACAAGACAGTACGGCTGGAAGTCGCAACGGATACGCTGGACCTTACGGGTGTCCAGCTGGGTGCCAGCCTGGCGGTCAATGGTGTCTGTCTGACGGTGATCCGGCTGTCAGACGCCTTTTTTGAGGCCGATGTGTCCGCCGAAACCCTGGAGCGGACCAGTCTGGGACAGATGGTCGTGGGTGACCGGGTCAACCTTGAGCAGGCCATGCTGCCCAGCACACGTTTCGGTGGCCATATTGTTAGTGGGCACGTTGATGCAGTAGGTACAGTAGCGTCTCTGGAACCGGTCGGCCTGTCTTTGTGCTGCCAGATTCAGGCGCCAGAGCGGCTGGCACGTTATCTGGCTGAAAAAGGTTCGGTGGCGGTGGATGGCGTGAGCCTTACAATCAACAGTCTGGACAAGGCCCTGTTCAGTCTGAACATTGTTCCGCATACGGCTCGCCACACGATTGTATCCGACTATGTTGTGGGGACCCGGGTGAATCTGGAAGTGGACATACTGGCCCGTTATCTTGAGCGTCTGCTGCACAGTTCTTCGCAGTCACCGGCTCTGGAATCCGTACAGCAGTCTGCGGGGAACAACCTGTGATCATGAGTCCGGTAACTGAGCTGGTTGAAGAGATTCGCCAGGGGCGGATGATCATCATGATGGATGATGAAGACCGCGAAAATGAAGGGGACCTGATTGTTGCGGCGGAGAAAGTCACGCCGGACATTATCAACTTCATGTGCATTCATGCGCGTGGCCTGATATGCATGCCGCTGGCGGCGTCACTTTGTGACCGACTGGAGCTGCCGCTTATGGTAGCCCGGGGAGAGGATGCGCACGGGACGGCGTTTACTGTTTCCATTGAAGCGGCCCGGGGGGTGACCACGGGCATATCGGCGGCAGACCGGGCCCGCACGGTGCAGGTGGCCATTGATCCGCGCTCGCGCGCCAGTGATCTGGTTCGCCCTGGCCACATATTCCCCCTGCGTGCCAACCCGGGGGGGGTGCTCAAGCGAGCGGGGCATACCGAGGCCGGTGTGGAGCTGGCTGGTCTGGCGGGGCTGGCACCCGGTGCTGTGGTTGTTGAAATAATGCGGGATGACGGTACTATGGCCCGTCGCGCTGACCTCGAGCTCTTTGCAGCAAGGCACGGCCTGAAAATGGGCACCCTGGCGGACCTTGTCGCCTACGTAAAGCATGACCAAAACGCTCTTCAGAGGGAAAAGACCCTGTAGCCAGGAGGTCGGCGTCTGAAACCGGACCTGCGTTTTTCCGGGGCTGCCCGGTGGGAAGGCGCGCGTTCGTGATTCGATTTTTTTCTTCAGGGGCAGGCTGATACATGCTCCCTGCCATCTGAATACAGGAGACTGACTATGGTGACTGGTATGTTGCCCGGGATACAGACTGTTGAAGGTCAGCTGACGTCCGGACCGGGCCGCTATGCCATCATAGCCTCGCGCTGGAACGCGACACTGGTAGACCATCTCACTGTCGGTGCGGTGGATACACTCAAGCGTCACGGGGTCAGTGAGGAGCAGTTGACGCTGGTCCGCTGTCCGGGGGCCTATGAGCTGCCACTGACGGCCAAGAAGCTGGCGCGTCAGAAGTGCTTCCGGGCCATTATTGCCCTTGGCATCGTTATTCGCGGAGGCACTCCCCATTTTGACTACGTAGCGGGTGAATGCGCTTCGGGGTTAAGCCGCGTCATGCTGGATTTCGAGGTGCCGGTGAGCTTTGGCATCCTGACGACCGATACAGTCGAGCAGGCTCTGGAGCGGTCGGGACTCAAAATGGGAAACAAAGGAGGCGAGGCGGCCTTGGCCGCGCTGGAAATGGTCAGCCTTCTTGACGCGCTGGAGGTGGCAGATGGATAGCACGGAGAGCACAGGCGGACAGAGTGCATTGGTGGGTGCTCCGGTGGACCAGAGTGCATCAGCGGCGCAAAGCGTGTCGGTGGATCAAAGCACATCGGTGGATCAGAGCACATCTGCAGCTCAAGGCGCATCGGTGGATCAAAGCACATCGATGGATCAGATAGCACCGGTGGATCAGAGTTCAGCGACGGCCCAAAGCGCATCGCTGGATCAAGAGGCATCGGCGACTCAGAGCACATCGGTGGCTCAGGGTGTATCGGTGCAGAAAGAGTCGGCGGCCAATACCGGTAAAACCGACAGGAAAGCGCTACAGCGTCGCCGTGCCCGGGAGCTGACGTTGCAGGCACTCTACCAGTGGGAAATGGCGGGCGCATCTGTCAGCTCCATAGAAGCCGAGTTTCGTGACCGCAACGACATGACCCGAATCGATGGTGAGTTTTTTCATGATCTTCTCACTGGCGTTGCCCGGCAAGTTGGCGTTCTGGACAAGACGCTGGTCCCCCTTCTGGATCGGGAGTTTGACCGTCTGGACCCGGTTGAGCGCGCGGCCCTGCGACTGGGGTGCTTCGAAATGATGGAGCGACTCGAAGTGCCTTACAGGGTGGTTATCAATGAAGGCATAGAGCTGGCAAGAAGATATGGTGCCCAGGGGTCCTACAAATACATCAACAACATTCTCGACCAACTGGCCAGGCGCTTGCGTTCCCAGGAGTCTGGCCGGGGCCCTGCTGCCCGGCGGGTACCGGATCCAGTGACCTCGTAAGCGACAAGACTTGAACGAGTTCGAGCTGATACGCGCATTTTTCGCGCGCCCTGAATTGACCTGCGCCGGGATGCCACTGGATCTGGGGCCGGGCGATGATGGCTCGCTGTTGTCCGTGCCGCACAGGGAAAACGAGGCTGACTGGCAGCTGGCGCAGAGTCTGGACACTTTCGTGGCCGATGTGCATTTCCCGGTCCATGGTGACCCTTTTCTGATTGGCTGGCGCTGTCTGGCCCTCAGTGCCAGTGACCTGGCGGCCATGGGAGCGCGTCCCCACAGTTTTTTTCTGGGATTGACCTTGCCTGAGGCAGAGCCTGCCTGGCTGGAAGCCTTCAGCCGGGGGCTGGCGGCCTTGGCCGGGCAGTTGGGCCTGTCGCTGGCCGGCGGCGACATCACCCGGGGGCCATTGGCGCTGAGCATTCATGTGCAGGGACTGGTGGAAAAGGGACGGGCACTGACGCGCTCCGGCGCCCGGGCCGGCGACAGTATTTATGTTGGTGGCACTTTGGGCAATGCCCGTGCCGCCCTGCCGTTTGTCCTGAACGAAGAGTCCGGCCACAGCAGGGCGGCGCGGCAACTGCTGGCCTCCTACTGGCAGCCTGTTCCACAGATAGAACTGGGCCGTTGGCTGTTGGCCCAGGGTGCGACTACTGCCATGGACCTGTCAGACGGGTTGGTCGGTGATCTGCCTCATATTCTGCGGGCCTCGGGCACTGGAGCCGAGCTGCGTGGCTCAGCCTTGCCTGTCTCATCAGCCTTGCGGGCAACCTGTGGTGAGCGCGCAGCTTCCATGGCCCTGGCGGGGGGGGATGACTGTGTACTGTGCTTTTGTTGGCCTGAATCGCTTCCCGCCCCTGCGGGCAGTCCCGTTCCCCTGACGCGTATCGGTGCAGTCACCGACCGGGCCGGGCAGCTGCTGGTTGACGGTGAAATACCCTCGGTTGGCGGGTTTCGCCACTTTTGACGGGAGCGGTGATCGGCATTTCCCGGGTCTTCGCCAGTGTGTTCCTTTGATCCATGATCAGAATCCTTGTTGTTGACGGAAGACAACAGGCTGTCAATAATCGCTATGGCCTCGGAAGCACAAGGACGCAGCTCCAGATTGGTGCTCAGACAGGGCTCAATCAACCTGGTCAGGCACTCAGGCAGCAAGGCGTCATGTGGACCGGCGTTCTTCATCAGGGGCGCCATGATGGCAGGCAGGTAACTGACGGGGTGCCCCTGGGAATCATTGGACCAGACCATCGGAAACCGCTTGCCACTGAGCAGCTGCAGCCCTATGTATCCCAGTCCATACATATCAATGCGTCCCAGCAGGGCCGGGGAAAAGGCTGGAGAATGCGGCACGGGCGTGGAGCGTCCCACTCCCGAGTCCGGCGAGCTACAGCAATCCGACAGCTCCAGTCCTTGTGGATTGAAAGGCTCCATTTCGGGCGGATAGACCGGCGAAATCTGGTCCAGTTGCGCCAGCCCTTCCTGCGTGCGGCCAAAATCAGCAACGACAGCCCGTCCTTGCTTGTCCAGCAGAATGTTGTCGGCCTTGATGTCGTTGTGCACTTTCCCCTGGCGGTGCAATTCTTCCAGCCCCTGGGCAATATCGCGCAGCAGCGCCAGGGTGCGGTGTACAGAAGGTCTCTTTGTCTCGATCAACTCAGCGAGGGAGTACTCCATGGCATCCATGTAGATATGGATCAGCGGGTTCAGCGGATTGGGCCTGGCGGCAAAGCCTCTGTAACGGAGCAGGCGTGCATGATCGAATGCCATTGCGGACTCGGCCTCATGGCGCAGCATGTCGTAGGCGGCCCGGTTTCTGTTGGCCTTGACGGCGATCTGCAGGTTGGCGTCAGCGGGGTGCGGCACTATGTAGACCACGCCAAAAACCCCTTCTCCTCGCAGAGAGCCAACGCGATGCGTGTCCAGTGTGCAGGCCAGACAGGCGTCTTTCGCCAGCCGGAACCGGCTTTCCAGTGGGGGGCCCTCTTTGCCATGAGGAGCAAGACTGAGACTGTTTACGGCGGTTATGACAATGGGATCAAGTGCGGGTGGTCTGGGCTTTCTTCTGCGGCTTTGCCGCAGGACACTGAACGAATGGGCACAAGGAGGGCTTGGGCTATTGGTAGCAACGGATTGCATCAGGGCTGTTCTCCTGTCGAAGCAAGTGAATCAATGACAGCCCTGCATGTGCACCCTTTGTCAAACCTGCGAATGAGCGACTCGTCTCAAAGTCCGGGTCCAGATGAAACCTGTGAGAAAAGTGCACCTCTCTGCAAGCTGGGCTCCCGAGCTGTGTACGCATCTCTTGATGTCCATCTCACCTTCTCCCGGCACATACGCAGGTGCAGCGATGGTGGCCATTCAGGAGCACACGCAGGGAGTTGGTGTCCCGTGAGGGGCTGAGAGTTCCATCACCTGAACCGAATTGGTGAAATTGACAGGATGGCAAACGAGCTATAGCGTTGTGCCTGACATTTTTCCTCTGTTTGCAGATGTGTTTTGCGCAGTCTGCTTTCCCTTGCACCGTTTGACATTCTGTATATGCCCATGCCTTTAACCACCGGAAAACCTGATCTTCGCAATCCGTGCCATCTTCTGGCTTCTGGTTTCGGTAGCGGACTGGCGCCCTGGGCACCTGGTACCTGCGGCACTCTTGCGGCTGTTGTGCTCTGGTGGCCATTGCAAACACTGGGATTGTCAGGGTACCTGACGGTGTTGACAGCGGCGATTGTGCTGGGCATTCCTGTGTGCGGGCGTACGGCGGCGGACCTGAAAGTCCATGACCACAGCAGTATTGTCTGGGATGAATTCTGTGGATTCTGGCTGACCATGCTGGCGGCGCCAGCCGGTGTATTCTGGGTTGTAACGGGATTTGTGCTGTTCCGGTTGTTCGATATTCTCAAGCCTTGGCCCATACGGCTGCTGGACCAGAAAGTGACCGGCGGGCTGGGGATTATGCTGGATGATCTGGCGGCTGGAGGCTGTGCACTGGCGGTGCTCCAGCTGCTGGTAGCTGTCATCAGATAGGTTATTGTCGCGTTTGTGCCTGTTGGTTCCCCCTTGGTGTGCTCTGAGCTTCACCTTCTCTTTTTTTTAGAGAAGCTTGTCCTTGTCGCCTGTCGAAATTGTTCCGCGAAAAAAAATCTGATGCTGGGGAACCTTTCCGGGGAGGTGCTGTCCACTGAGGCGGCAGACGAAGACTTGGGTGTGATTGCCTGCTTGGGCCACATCTGCTGTCTGCTGTAAGAAA
>MPMQ01000039.1 GCA_002238585.1 Kistimonas sp. bin40
GGCTCGCAAGCTGCTGACGTCTCTTGAGCACAGACCTTTATGTGCTGGGCGCGGGCCATTGAGACCTGGCTGGAAGAAGGAGGAGTGTCAGTGAAATCCTGGGCAGCAGCCCGTCAACCACCTCCAGCGGCTGCCGGCAAAACCAGCATGGCTTGTGGTGCCTTGTGTTTTCTTCGGCTTGGGAACCAGCGCGAATCGGCGATTGCGTGCCATGACCATGAATGGGTTTTCCAGTTTCAGAGAGTAGGGGGCTGCGTGGTCCAGTTGTACTGACTCTGCTGCCCTTAAAGGAGTTGGAGCGGAATCAGTGCTATAGATTTCCGCATTATCAACCTGTTCCGTGTCGTGCAGGTGCAATTTCCCTTCGGCTAACGTCAGCACGTGACGGCCATCGGGGTGTACTGCTGGCGTGAAGGGGGTTTTCAAACTGAAGGTGTGCACGGCCTCGTCTGAGTTCGAAGACGAGCTGGGCCGTACCAGCACTTGTCGTCTCCCTCCCTCTCTGTTCCGGTCCGGTCCCACCAATACACGGCCTGTGAACTCTGGTGCCCGGGCCGGGCTCTTCATCGTACGCACGAGCTTGTAGTCGCCCCCTTTTTGTTGCCTGTAGAACTGCAGCTGCTGGCTGCCCTGATTGCTTGGTATCTCAAGAGTTACCACCAATAGGTCGTGTGGCGGCGGAGTCAGGCAGACTTGCGAGGCGATATGTTCCAGCTGAACAAGGGTTTTATCAAAGGCATCTTTTTCCCGGTTGTATCTGCACACCAGAACTTGGTCACCATTGCATACGGCAAAGGCTTCACTGCCGTGATGGTCGGATGAAATGGGGTCGATAAGCATTCTTTGCGCAGGATTATCATCAGCAAAGACCCGTGTTAGCGTACTGTGTCGCTTGTCAAAGGACACTGATTCGCCGCATGGATACTGTTTTGTCAGCTCTGCGTCCTGCATGGTGTTTTGCAAGGCGTTTTGAGAGAGTCGAAGTTTTTCGGTATTGGGATCTTTCTGAAACAAGCCCACTTCACCGGCGCGGTTATAACCAACGGCATAGGCGTCTTCGCACAACGCGTTTTTTATCCAATACCCCTCTATCTGAGCGCGGGCTGTGCGTCTCGCCCGGACAGCGAGGCTTGCAAGCGAAACTGGCTCCAGCTCGACCAGGCTCAGTTGCCGGGATTGCAGGACATCCTGGTAAGCTTGTTGAAACAAAAGCGGGAAAAGTTCCACATGCTTGAAGTCGGCCAGTTTTTGTATCTGCGGAATTTCCTTCCAGCCCTCAAGGGTGTAGATCTGATCGAACAATTCGGCCGTGTAGCCAGTCTGCCGGGCATAGTTGCTCAGGGCGCGATCATCGTTCCTGTTTGCTATCAGATAGTTGGCCATCCGCGCAGGGCTGCCACCGGCTTCTGAGACTGCGTATAGATCACGTGATTCGAGATTGTCCAGGATGAGCTGCAGGATTTCGTTAGGCATGTCGGGCAAGCCAGGGCGGTTGCCAACCGAGACAACCTGCTCGGCCAAGGGTGCTTCAGATGACAACGAAACCGAATTGTCAGGTGCACCGCTGGTTGACGCAGCCGCAGGTTTTGCCATTTGGGTGAAAGAGTGCGAAGAGGACAGCATACTGGAAATGGTTCCCGGTCTGGAGAAGTTATACAACAAGTGACATGTTTTTGGCCAGGCGCGCTTGACTATACCAGATCTTTTTATGGGGCAGGGCGCTTCAAGGGAAATAGAGCCCGCGAACTCTGAGGTTGACTCCTGTTACAGTGCTTGCCTGAATCGATCAGTGTTGAGATATATTTCTGCGCGCATTCTGGCTACGGGGAACCTTTCTCCCCCGGTAGTCTGGATGTAGAGTTTCGGCTTGCTGACACTGGAGATACCTGCGCGTTTGCTGATACTCAGCCCTTCTTTGAGCCGTAGTATCAAAAAACATAGCAGCCGATGAAAAGCTGGTGGCAGCCACTGGGAATGAGGGTATATGCTGGTTCGTGCCGTCCTTTTTTGACCGCAGCAAGGATACGCACCCGTCGCTCTTTAGCAATGATGCAGAGAAAATCGCAGCAGACACAGAGGCCCAGAGTGCACAGGCATGACTTGTTTCAACATATTCTGTTTATATATCTTGTCATCGGTGTTGACTATGAGGGCGAGAGGCAGTCTAATAGGCGGCTCTTCTCCTCCTCCTCTTGGGTAGGCGGGCCTGGGTAGCTCAGTCGGTAGAGCAGTGGACTGAAAATCCTCGTGTCGGCGGTTCGATTCCGCCCCCAGGCACCAGATTGAGACTTGGACGCTAGTGTGTGTCTTCTGCGTTCCGGTCAAATAAGCAAGCGATACTTCTTTTCTGGAAAATTTTTTGAGAACAAATGCGTCCCGATGAGGGAGGCGTGATTTTCTGGTGTATTGGCAGGCTGTGCCAGCTGGACGGCGGCTGGTGATGAACTGATGTCGAGAAAGCCTTGAGGAGTTCTCGGCATCTTTCCTTTGGTTTGGATCGACTCGGTGCCTGGATGGGGCATCAGCACTCAGCGCAGATCGCTACAGGCAGATCGGCTACAGAGGAGCAGTGCCTTCCTGCAACGGGGTTGCCGCACTGAGTCGTGCAGGCACGTGAAGATTCATGCATGGGGCCGTGCATGAATGTGGATTGTGGCTTGCGATTGGTAGCACCTTCCGGGCTGCTGTGTCGGCGCGGTGGTCCTCCATGGAAGCCAGCACTGGATTGCCTCTGACTGGTTTGCAATTGCCTCATAGCCTCATAGCCTTGCCTTACCAGATTGACTGGTGGGGCCGTGGCGGACATGGCACGGGGCCCTGCCTCTTCTGTGCGGCGATACTGAGTCTACTTTTCCTGCTTGTCTGATGAACAGCTTTCTATCGAGTGGATTACTCTGACCCATGGTTACAAAGAAGCTTTTTGTTAAAACCTACGGTTGCCAGATGAACGAGTATGATTCATCTCGTGTGGCAGACCTGCTGGGCTGCACGCATCACATGGAGCTGACCGACAATCCGGAAGACGCCGATGTTCTGCTCGTCAACACCTGCTCAGTCAGAGAAAAAGCCCAGGAAAAACTGTTTCACCAGTTGGGCCGGTGGAAAAAACTCAAAAAAGAGAAGCCGGATCTCATCATAGGTGTTGGCGGTTGCGTAGCCAGCCAGGAAGGAGAGGCCATAGTCCAGCGTGCGGACTACGTTGACCTGGTATTCGGGCCGCAAACCTTGCATCGCGTTCCTGAGATGATCGACGCCACCCAGGCCAGAGGCATTCCTCTGGTAGACGTCACCTTTCCTGAAATCGAAAAGTTCGACAGATTGCCAGAGCCCAGTGTAGAGGGTCCCACAGCCTTTGTTTCCGTGATGGAGGGCTGCAGCAAGTACTGTACGTTCTGCATAGTGCCGTTCACCCGTGGTGAGGAAATCAGCAGACCAGTGGAAGATGTTCTGGCCGAGTGTGCGGGACTGGCCGAACAGGGGGTACGTGAGATCAATCTCCTGGGACAGAACGTCAATGCCTACCAGGGGCGCCGGAAGGATGGGTCCTGCGCGGATCTGGCCGAACTCGTGGCGCTGGTGGCGGGTTTTGATGGTATAGATCGCATTCGTTTCACCACGTCCCACCCGACAGAATTTTCCGACAATCTCGTGGAAGCTTACCAGGAAGTCCCGGAACTGGTCAGTCACTTGCACCTGCCGGTCCAGAGCGGTTCGGACAGAATCCTGACGGCGATGAAGCGCAACCATACCCGGGATGACTACCTGAATCGGGTACAGAAGCTGAAAGCTGTGCGTCCCGAGCTGAGCATGTCATCAGACTTTATTGTCGGCTTTCCTGGAGAAACCGCGCAGGAGTTTGCCGAGACCATGGACCTGGTGACCAGAGTCGGCTTTGATACTTCATTCAGCTTTATTTACAGCAAAAGGCCTGGAACACCGGCTTCAGAGTATGAAGACTCTGTTCCCGAGGAAGAAAAGAAGCAGCGTCTCCACCAGCTGCAGGCCGTACTGAACCGGCAGGCGGCACAAATAAGCCGCCGCCTGGTGGGAACCCGGCAGCGTGTGCTGGTGACGGGCTATTCAAGGAAAGACCCGGGTCAGCTCCAGGGACGCACGCCCTGCAACCGGGTAGTGAACTTCTCCTGCACTGTTCCACGGATGATCGGCCATTTCGCTGATGTCGTCATAGGCGAGGCCATGCCCCACAGCCTGCGCGGCAGGCTCCTTGTTTCTGAGCTTGATGCCGACTGGAAGCCGTGCTGACAGCAAAGTGCATCCTGGCGGAGAGTCCGGCCTGGATGCCTGAAGCATTCCCCGGCAAGCGGTGCCTGAACTCAGCGGGACATCTCCTGTATTATTTCTGCCATTCTCCCTGTTCTCCCTGTGCGGACGCTGTGTTTTTGTCCAGCGCCGCCGAACCTGGCTCGAGGTAATTTCATGACCAATCCGGGCGCCCCTGATCTGAGAACATTTCAGGGCTTTATTATGCAGCTTCAGTCTTTTTGGGCGCAGCAGGGCTGTACGCTCATGCAGCCACTGGACATAGAGGTGGGCGCTGGCACTTTTCACCCTGCCACTTTTCTGCGGGCTATAGGTCCGGAAAATTGGAACGCGGCTTATGTGCAGCCGTCCCGGCGTCCTGCCGATGGGCGCTACGGCGACAATCCCAACCGCCTGCAGCACTACTACCAGTTTCAGGTGGTGATGAAACCCAGTCCTGAAAACATGCAGGAGTTGTATCTGGACTCCCTGCGCAGTCTGGGCATAGACCCCCTGGCTGACGACATCCGCTTCGTGGAAGACAACTGGAAATCTCCCACCCTGGGTGCCTGGGGGCTGGGTTGGGAAGTCTGGATGAATGGTATGGAAATCACCCAGTTTACCTACTTTCAGCAAGTGGGCGGCCTGGAGTGCTACCCGGTCACCGGGGAAATCACCTACGGCCTGGAGCGCCTGGCCATGTACATCCAGGGGGTGGACAACGTCTATGATCTTGTCTGGGCCAGGGGGCCGGATGGAGATGTGACCTATGGGGATGTTTACCATCAGAATGAGGTAGAGCAGTCAGCCTTCAATTTTGAACAGGCAGACATCCGGACCCTGTTTGAACATTTCGACTTTTTCGAACAGGAATCGAACCGCCTGGTGGAACTCGACCTGCCCTTGCCAGCCTATGAGTATATGCTGCGCGCCTCCCACGCTTTCAATCTGCTGGATGCCCGGCGAGCCATCTCTGTCACCGAGCGGCAAAGATTTATTCTGCGTGTACGCAGTCTGGCCAGTGCTGTCGCCAGGGCCTATTTTCAGGCCCGCAAGGCGCTGGGCTTTCCTCTGGCCGATCATGATGTTCGGCAGCAAGCATTGGCACTGCAGGAGAGTGCGTAATGGCCACAGAAGACTTCCTGTTTGAGCTGGGTACCGAAGAACTTCCACCGACGTCTTTGCGTCAACTGTCTGATGCGCTTGCCACAGAGATACTGAACCGCCTTGCCCAAAAAGGCCTGACCTATGAAGAGCACCGCTCTTTTGCGAGCCCACGTCGTCTGGCACTGTCGATAACAAAACTTGAGACATGGCAGCCGGATAATTGCACCACACGTCGGGGTCCGGCTCTGGAGGTTGCCCTGGACGCTGAAGGGCGCCCGAGCAAGGCTGCGCTGGGTTTTGCCCGCTCCTGTGGTGTCACTGTCGAAGAGCTGGACAGGCTGCAGACAGACAAGGGCAGCTGGCTGGTTTACCACCAGCGCACTCCCGGACAGTCCACCGCCAGTCTGCTTCCGTCAATTATTTCCGAGTCCCTGGAAGCGCTGCCTGTTGAGCGGCGTATGCGCTGGGGAGTGCGACGCAAAGGCTTTGTGCGACCGGTGCGCTGGCTGGTGATGCTGCTGGGAGAGGAAGTGGTGCCTGCTGAGATCATGGGAACCTCTTCGGGACGGGAAACATGGGGGCATCGTTTTCACTGTAACAGCCCTCTGACTCTGACGACGGCGGGCTCATATGCGCGGCAGTTGTCTTCACATGGCCATGTAATGCCTGACTATGAGGAACGCAAGGCTGAGATACGACGACAGATAGAAGATCTTGCCCGGCGCGCCCAGGGGACGGCCGTGATTGATGAGAAGCTTCTGGATGAAGTGACGGCTCTGACGGAGTGGCCAGTGGCTCTGACCGGTCGCTTTGACGCTGCGTTTCTGGAGATGCCAGCCGAGGCTCTGATTTCATCCATGCAGAGCCATCAGAAGTACTTTCACCTGGTCGACGAGCAGGGCGCCTTGATGCCTTGTTTTATCACGGTTGCCAACATAGAAAGCCTGAATCCATCGGGAGTTGTTTCCGGAAACGAGCGGGTGATTCGAGCCCGGCTGGCGGATGCACGCTTCTTTTATGAGGCTGACCTCAAATCGAGCCTGGAGCAGGCGCGCAGCCGGTTGAAATCGGTCTTGTTCCAGAAAGAGTTGGGGACTGTGTTCGCCAAAACGGAGCGGGTTGCCAGGCTTGCTGCGTTCATTGCGGAGCAAGCCGGTTTCGATGCTGAGCTGGCGCACAGGGCGGGATGCCTGAGCAAGTCAGATCTGGTGTCAGAGATGGTGCAGGAGTTTCCTGAGTTGCAGGGGACCATGGGGATGTACTATGCCCGGAGCGAAAGAGAGCACCCTGATGTCTGTCTGGCTCTGCATGAGCAGTACATGCCGCAGGCGGCCGACAAGGAAGTGCCCGGCACAGGTACGGGGATAGCGCTGGCATTGGCCGACCGGATAGACACCCTTGTTGGCTTGTTCGGGATCAAGGCAGTGCCTTCGGGCAGCCGGGATCCTTTTGCGCTGAGGCGCGCTGCCCTGGGGATCCTGCGCACGATCGTGGAAAAAAGGCTGTCTGTTGACTTGCGGGTTGTCACTGAAAAAGCTGTTCTGGCCTGGCAGGAGCAGGGTGTTGCACTGCCCGCCGCACAGGGGCTGGCTGACCGGGTGGTTGAGTTTATCTGGGATCGTTCGCGCGCCTGGTACCAGGACGCGGGCGTTGAAGCTGATGTCTTTTTGTCGGTTCGGGCGGTGGAGCCGCGCTGTCCGTTCGACTTTGACCAGCGCATCAAGGCTGTTTCCGGCTTTATGGGCTTGCCGGAAGCTGCCGCTCTTATCAGTGCCAACAAGCGTGTTTCCAACATGCTGACAGGCAGCCCTCCCCCTTGTGGCGAGCTGGCTGTTGATCTGGTGGAGGAAGGCGCAGAGCAGGACCTTCTGGCAGCTTTGAGTGGTTTTGAGGACCTTGTGCAAAGAGAGAGTTTTGGCAGTGATGAGTACGAGCAGGTCATGCACCGTCTGGTTGGCCTCAAGCAGCCGGTGGACTCTTTCTTTGACCAGGTGTTGGTGAACCATGCGGACGAGCAGGTACGCAACAACCGCCACATGTTGTTGAACAAGGTGAGAGCCCTGTTCCTGAAAGTCGCTGACATTTCGTTGTTGAAGGGCAGCAGATGAAACTGGTGATTCTCGACCGTGATGGTGTTATCAACGAGGACTCGGACGACTACATACGCTCTGTCGATCAGTGGACGCCTGTTGCCGGCAGCATTGAAGCCATCGCCCGCTTGTGCCGGGCCGGCTATGCTGTGGCGGTGGCGACCAACCAGTCCGGCGTGGGACGGGGATACTTTTCGCCTGCGGTCCTGGACGCCATTCATGCCCGGCTTGAAGAGGAGGTGCGCCGGGCGGGTGGGGAGCTGTCCTGCATCTGTTTTTGTCCACATACACCAGCGGATGACTGCCAGTGTCGGAAGCCGCGCCCTGGGCTGGTGCGGCAGATTGAGGAGCGGCTGGGCTGTTCGGCTGAGGGTGCCTGGCTGGTAGGTGATTCGCCCTGCGATATGGAACTGGCTGCCGGCTGTGGCTGTCGGGCAGCTCTTGTGAGGACCGGCAAAGGCCAAAGAACGCTGCAGGCGGGGATCAACAGGGAGAGCGTATCTGTTTTCGACAGTCTGTCCCACTTCAGCCGCTTCCTTCTGAAGTAAACACGGGGACTTCCATGATACGGACAGGTTGTTGTGCGCTGCGATCTTTTCTCTTCTATGTTTTGTGGATTCTGTATGGGGTGCCCTGGTGTCTGTGGGTGATTCTCGCGGCCCCCTGTACCCGCTCGGTTCAGGCCCGGCACCGCTATCTGGCTCAGCCGTTCTGCCGGATGACGGTTGTTCTTTGTCGTTTATGCTGTGGTATACGCTGGGCCCTGGAAGGAGCGGAGCATATTACAGCCCGGCCCTGTGTGATTGTGAGCAATCATCAATCGCCCTGGGAAACTTTCTTCCTGCAGACCCTGGCCAGTCCTCAGACCACTGTCATAAAAAAGGAGCTCTTGCAGATTCCTTTTTTTGGTTGGGCATTCAGAGTACTGGACCCTATTCCTATAGACCGCAAGGAGGCGCACTCCTCTTTGCAGCAGGTGGTGAAGGCAGGGAAGAAGAGCTTGGAGCGGAATCAATGGGTCATGATATTTCCGGAAGGTTCCCGGCATCCCTGGCCTGAAACGGGTCGTTTCAATCGTGGAGCGGCCTTTACAGCGCAGGCTGCGGGGGCTCCGGTTGTGCCTGTCGTTCATGATGCAGGGCGTTATTGGCCTTCTGGTCGCTGGATAAAAAGACCAGGCACAGTTCGTGTGAAGGTGGGGCCGGCATTGGACAGTCAGGCCAGCAGTGCCGCAGAGCTTACCCAGCAGCTGCGCGAGTGGATTCAGGAAAACAAGAACAGGGACTGAAATGAACTGAAATGAGCGGCCCGGTCTGCACCAAGGCTGGGCGGGTCTACTCCCCTCCTTGAGTCCTTGGTATTCCCGGCTCTCCCGGCTCTCCCGGCTCTCCCGGCTTTTCCGGCTCTTCTGGTTCTTCCGGCTCTTCTGGCTCTTCCGGCCCTTCCGGCCCTTCCGGCCCTTCCGGCCCTTCCGGCTCTCCCGGCTCTCTCGGCTCTCCCGGCTCTTCAGGTTTTCCGATATTCCCGATATTCCCGGTATTCCCGATATTCCCGATATTCCCGATATTCCCGATATTCCCGATATTCCCGATATTCCCGGTATTCCCGGTATTCCCGGTATTCCCGGTATTCCCGGTATTCCCGGTATTCCCGGTATTCCCGGTATTCCCGGTATTCCCGGTATTCCGGTACTGTTGCTTCTCGTGCCATCACTGTCGGAACGAACAGGTGCAGGCACTGACCTTCAGGCAGGGGCGTCTCCCTGCGGGCTTCTTCTACTTTTTGGCAGCCTTTTTTCGGAACAAAAAGGACCTCTGTCACTGGCCTTTGTAATCAGGAGTGTCAGGATAGAGGTCCCGCTGTGCCTGAATACTTGTCGCCTCTTTTGACGACTAAGGACTTTCAAGGCTGCGATACATCTGGAATCAAGCAATCCGGGCAGTCAGCTGCACTGAGAGCTTGTTTCCAGCGAGCCCGGCAGGCAGCTGATCATACAACGCATTCAGGACCAGACGTCTGGCAACTCAATTCCTTGAGTTGATACAGCAGCTTCAGAGCTTGCCGGGGCGTGAGATCGTCTGGCGCCATACGCTCCAGGGCTTCCAGTAGCGCGCTGTTTTGATTGGCAAACAGATCCGGTTGGGCGACAGCAGGTCTGCTCGCCGGCAGAGCCTGGGGCGGCACCGTTGCTGGTGGTTGCCCCGTTTCGCTGAGTCCAGCTGTGGAGGCACTCGCTGCGCTGGCTTCTTCCAGCTGTTGCAGGCGCATGCGGGCCTGGTCGATGACCGGCTGGGGCACGCCGGCCAGTCGGGCGACCTGCAGACCATAGCTCTGGCTGGCGGGCCCCGGCTGAACACGATGCAGGAATGTCAGGCGTCCGTCCTGTTCCATGGCACTCAAGTGAACATTGGCAATGCCCGACTTTTCCTGGGCCAGCTGCGTCAATTCAAAATAGTGGGTCGCGAACAGCGTACAGGCACATACCTGAGCCGCCAGGTGGCGCGCACAGGCCCAGGCCAGCGACAGGCCGTCAAAGGTGCTGGTGCCCCGGCCGACTTCATCCATCAAGACCAGGCTGCGCGGGCTGGCGTTGTGCAGAATGTTGGCCGTTTCCGTCATTTCCACCATGAAGGTGGAGCGACCACCGGCCAGATCATCTGATGAGCCTATGCGGGTAAAGATACGGTCCACCAGCCCTATGGAGGCCCGGGTGGCGGGCACCCAGCTGCCAATGTGTGCCAGCAGCACAATCAGGGCTGTCTGGCGCATATACGTGGACTTTCCGCCCATATTGGGGCCGGTGATCATCAGCATGCGCTGCTGGCTGTTGAGTTGAACATCGTTGGGAATAAAGGGAGCATTACGCACTTGCTCGATCACTGGATGACGGCCTTCGTGTATATCCAGTTGCTGGCAGTCTGTCAGCTCCGGGCGACAAAAATTCAGGGTCTGACCGCGCTCTGCCAGGCAGGCAAGCACATCCAGTTCGGCCAGTGCGGCGGCGGAATCCTGCAGCTTCTCCAGATTGTGGCTCAGGTCGAGCAGCAGGTGTTCGTACAGTTTCTTCTCCCGGCCAAGCGCCCGGCTTTTTGCGGACAGCACCCGATCCTCGAACTCCTTGAGCTCTGGTGTAATGAACCGTTCGGTATTTTTCAGCGTTTGACGGCGGGCGTAGTCGGCGGGGGCGGCATCGGATTCACGGCGACTGAGTTCGATATAGTAGCCGTGCACCCGGTTGAAACCGACTTTGAGAGTGCTCAGCCCGGTACGCTGTTTTTCGCGCTGCTCGAGCATCAGCAGCCAGTCACTGGCATTTTCACTGAGATGGCGTAATTCATCGAGCTCCGGATCGTAACCGGGGGCTATGACGCCACCGTCACGAATGAAGGGAGGGGGGTTGTCGATGATGGCCCGGGTCAGAAGATCGACCTCTTCCGGAAACTGATGAATGCGACTGGCCAGCCAGCTGAGCCGGTCGGAGCTGACAGCGTGCAGTTCCCTGTGCAAATCGGGCAGACAGGCCAGCGCCTGACGCAGACGGAGCAAATCTCTGGGACGCGCTGAGCCAAGGGCAACCCGTGACAGAATACGCTCTGTGTCGCCGGCCTGACGCAGTGTTTTGCCAAGCCGTTCATATAGCCCCAGGGTTACCAGCTCCTCAATGGCCTGTTGACGTTGCAGCAGAGGTTCCCGCCGGGACAAGGGGGTTTGCAGCCAACGTGACAACAGCCGACTGCCCATGGCGGTGACGGTGGTGTCCATGACCGACAGCAGTGTGTTGTCTCTGCCGCCGCTGAGGTTGATATCCAGTTCCAGATTTCTTCTGCTGGCCGCATCCAGCATCAGGCTGTGATCCTGGCATTCCCAGGCGAGTCCACGCAGATGAGGTAATCCGGTGCGCTGGGTGTCGTGCACGTACTGTAGCAGGCAGCCTGCAGCGGCTACTGCCAGCGTCAGATGCTCACAGCCAAAGCCTGTCAGGTCGTGGGTTTTGAACTGGCGGGTCAGGAGAGCATAGGCGCTATCCCTGTCAAAGTGCCAGGGTGATTGCCAGCGAATTCCCTTGCGGGATTTGAGAGCCTCGGGCCAATGGGTTCCTTCGGCCAGCAGCAACTCGCGGGGATCGATTCGTTCCAGTTGTCCCAACAGATCCTGCTCATTTTTCAGCTCTGTTACCAGAAACTGGCCTGTTGTAATGTCGAGCCAGGCGAGTCCGAAGCTGTCGGCGTGCCTGTGTGCTGCCATGATCCAGTTGTCTGTGCGTTCATCCAGGAGCGCCTCATCGCTGACTGTGCCGGGGGTTACTATGCGCACGACCTGACGCTCAACGGGCCCCTTGCCGGGCGTGGGTTCACCGATCTGTTCGCAAATGGCGACGGATTCGCCCAGCCGGACGAGGCGGGCAAGATAGCCTTCGGCGGCGTGAAAGGGCACGCCAGCCATGGGAATGGGTTGGCCTGCGGATTGACCGCGACTGGTCAGGCTCAAATCGAGCAAGCGGGCGGCCTTGCGGGCATCGTCGAAAAACAGCTCGTAGAAATCACCCATGCGGTAGAAAAGCAGGAGATCGGGGTGTTGACTCTTGATGCTCAGGAATTGCTGCATCATGGGTGTGTGAGGGGAGGCTGCTGATTTTACTGACATAGTTGCGGTGTCATCGTCTGTTTTCGAAGGCGGTGGCGCTGTGCAGGCGGTCTTCCCGGGCTTGTCCGAGCATAGACGGCCGTGCCGCTGGCGCAATGGGCAGGCAACCCCGGCGCGGCATTGTAGGTCTGCCAGGTACAGCAGTAAATAGCTGCACAGGTTTTGTTCTCTATATGGAGCTACTGCCACCTTGGGCAAGGCAGTGCCACGCACCAGAAATTACAAGGTCATGGATGTGGTTACTGGTAAATTGTCACTGGTTCTGTATGCACGGGGGACAGAGCAAGTCAGTGCAGGAGCGGCCTGCCCGGCTGTTCGTAACAAGCAGGCGTGGCCTGCGAAAAGATGCATGCACGTCTGTTGCTGGAATCGCGTCAGTTGGCACGGAGTGTGCTTGATGTGATTAACCGCAGGCCGGCACGGGCAGCTGTACGGCTGAAAAAGGCGAATTGCTGGATCCCGCCATCATTGCAGCACCTTCCTCAACCAATAGCCCACAAGGTAAAGATGATCTGCAGACTCACCAGGCCCGCAAGGAGCAGTGGCACTGCGGTACAAAGGCTTACAATTTGTTTGTGGACGGCAGTGCCGGTCTGGCATACAGTCTTTCGGCAACGTCAGTCAATACGGATAAGTGCAGCCAGACCGGGGAGACGCTGTACGGAGAAAGGACGATTGCTGTGGAAAATGCTGGCTGCCAGTGGTGGGGAAATCGAGCGGAATTTGCTGAAAGTCTGGTGCGGCAGAGTGCAGCAAATAGCCGGATACCGGCGTGCAACAAGCGGAAGGCCGTTCCCGGCAGAAAGGGAAGGTGTCTTGCACGCCGGGTGGATGAGGGCTAGCATTCGTGCGGAGTCGGGCCATCCTCCCGTAGCGACAAGTGCCGATTCGTTTCGGTGGGACGGCGGCCTGAAGAAAAATGAGCACCAGAAGTTCACACTGTCTGCCTTGGCCGCTTGGTGAGCCTGGGGAAGATTGTCGGCTACGGTGAGCTCTGCCCTGAGACAGGAGCGGAACCTCAAGAGGGGCCAAGAGGGGTAATTATGGAGGGATGGAGGGGTTCTGAAATTGGGCGATGTTTGAGAACCCGGGAAATCAGCAAAACCGAGCTTATCAAGCAGGAAATTGCTCAAAAACAACAACAAGACAACAAGGCGCATGGACCCGGGAAAAGCCGGGTAGATGAAACGGTATAGTCAATGCTTCAACAACTCGGCGTTTCAGACCCAATGGATGAGGTGCTTAAACTTCAGAGCATGTACCTATATTCAAAACCACTTGAAGAAAGAAAAGCACTAGGTCAGTTTTTCACCGGTCCGGTTGTCGCCAACTATATGGCTTCGATGCTTCATAAGCCCAAAGGGGCAAAGGTAAAGACTCTTGATGCTGGTGCCGGCACAGGAATTTTGACAGCAGCTACAGCTATACGACTATTGGAGTTGGGCTGCAAGACTGTTCACGCGGTTTTATATGAGCTCGATTCTTCAGTTATCATGCACCTGAACAAGACACTGAAAATCATTGAAGGCCTTTACCAATCAAGGAAGGGTGTGTTTACCTTTGAGGTCAGAAACAGTGATTTTGTGCTGGATCGACCAGACAAGAAAGAATCTTTTGATGTGTCGGTAATTAACCCGCCTTACTTCAAGTACAATGTAAAAACTTCGGCTTACGCAAAAGCCGTTAGTGATTTGTATAGTGATGATCCGAATATATACGCTTCATTCATGGCTATTGTTGCTTCCAGCCTTGATGCAACAGGTCAAATGGTGGCAATTACTCCCCGTAGTTTCACCAATGGACTCTACTTCAAAAACTTCAGGAGTTATTTGTTAAACGTCACTTCAATTGAAAAGATTCATATTTTCAAACATCGTGATAGAGTTTTTAAAAATGATGCTAACAAGGTTTTGCAGGAAAACGTTATTTGCAAGTTTGTGAAAGCCGCAACTTATGCAGACGTTGAGGTTCGCGCTAGTGACTGCGATTCAAGTTTGACAGGTGCAACCATTCAAAAATATCAAGCTGGATTGATAGTTGATCGATCAAGCGATCAAAGCTTGATAAGAATACCTGCATCATTGGCAGAAGCCAATATTTTGAGGCAGGTTGAACAACTGGAATCGACGTTCACGGATTCGGGTTACTATATTTCAACCGGGCCAGTGGTTGAGCATCGAGCTCGAAACTTTATTGTTTCAACGGAAAACAAAAGTAACACGGTGCCGCTGTACAGGCCGCATAATGTTACGCCTTATGCCGCGCTGTGGACTGGCGGAAATAAAAAGGATGTTTGTTTTGAACTAAAGGAACAACACGAAAAGCATACGTTGAGTAATAAAAACTATGTTCTTCTAAAGAGGGTTTCCTCCAAAGATGAGAAGCGTCGTCTGGTGTCTGGAGTTTATCTGGCAAAGTATTTTCCTGATCTTGAGCTCATTTGTTTTGGAAACAAGATTAATTACATTGGTGTAAGATCTGGCGATTTCACCAAAAAAGAAGCCTATGGTTTATGTGCTGTTTTCAATGCCTCGATCTTTGATCGTTACTTTAGGTGCATATCTGGCAACACCCAAGTAAACGCTACTGAAATTAGAGTCATGCGATTTCCAACACGTGAACAAGTTAAATCAATAGGAGAAAAGGTGTTGAAATTCAAAAAATTCGACGAAAAACAGAATAACGTTATTGTCAACAGGGTTTTAAGGATAAAAGAAAGCGTTTAAGGAATAGAACCTTGGAGTTGGCAAAAGAACAACAAATTAATTTTGAGCAGCATCTCAAAGATTGTACAGTTGGTTTGCTGTGCGCCGGCCCTTTTTGGATAGTGCTGAATCTGAAAGCGCGGCTAATGTTGAGCAGAAATCCGAAGATTGGATGGAATGCATGAGAGCTACATAATTGAATCTCGTGGCGCTATATTTTCAGGTCCATATTCAATAAAATAATTTTGGAGCAGGTAATGCCGAACATTGAAGACATACAAAAAAAGATACAAGAAGAGCTGTTGTCGGCGAGACAGACAGTCAAAACCGATGACTATTCAATGTCTATCGGTGAATTAATTAATCTGTATCGAGACGACGAAATCACCCTCGATCCGGCGTTTCAACGATTATTTAGATGGAAGGATGAACAAAAAACCAAGTTGATCGAATCCATATTGATAGGTATACCAATACCAGAAATTTTTGTTGCTCAGAAAACGGACGGCACTTGGCATGTTGTTGATGGGGTCCAGAGACTCTCAACCATTTTTCAGCTGGTAGGAGAGTTGAGAGAATCAAAACCGCTAAGATTAACGCGTTGTAAGTACATTCCCTCACTCGAAGACAGGTTTTGGACTGAGTTACCAATAACCACTCAACGAGAGTTCAGGAAAGCGAAAATAAAAGTAAATATAATCCTGACTGAAAACAGTGATGAAGCTCAATATGAACTGTTCCAACGGCTTAATACAGGAGGCACCGAGCTATCTGACCAAGAGGTTAGAAACTGCCTGATGCTAATGATACGACCTGATTTTTACGAAAAAGTTAACGCTCTTAAAGAAGACGCAAGTTTTTTGAACTGCATAGATTCATTAAAGGAACATCAAATTGAAAAAGAGTTCCACATGGAGCTTGTGTTGAGGTTGATGATTGGTTTGGAAGGCAACACTGATTTTAGCAAGTACGAGCCGATAAGTACTACTGTAGTTAGTGACTTTATTGACAAAGAAACAATAAGACTAATGAAAGAATTCGATCTTAATAATTTTGAAAAAATCTTCAAAAGAACTTTTGGCAAGATAGAATCGACTCTTGGTGAATCTGCTTTCAAAAAATACGATATTGAGCGAAGAGAATTTTCCGGGGCGTTCAATGTAAGCGCTTTTGAAATGGTTGCGTCTGGCGTAGCTGCCAATATTGATGCAATCGAAAAAGAAGATGATGATAGTCTTAAGAGAAAAATAAAGGAGATTTACTCGCAGAAAAAAGTGCAGGCTTCTTTGGGTCGAGGCATCAAGCCAATCAAACGTTTCAAGGACTTAACAGCTTTTTCAAGAGAGTATTTTCGGTGATCATGGGGCAATCAAATGAGCTGATGGAGAAATTTCAAGCTGATTTGGCGTGGAGAAAGAAAGAGATCTCCAATATGCTTCTACTTGAAACAAACGACAATCAGCTTCTGATCATAAAGGCGACATTGCTCCTTCTCTATTCCCATTGGGAAGGGTTTGTGAAAAATGCATGTAAGGCGTATCTTGAACACGTCTCGAACAAGAAAATCAGCCTCAAAGATTTGACCGAAAACTTCAAAGCCATAGCATTAAAAGGCTTAATTCAAGAGATGTACAAATCAAGCGACACACTAACCCTTACTAACGAACTAAATTTTTTGGAGGCGGCTGGTGAATTTGGAACCAAGGTGTTTTCTGTGAAAAAAGGGAGTTTTTCAAGCGAAAAAGACAAATCCATAATTAACACAAAAGACAATCTAAACTTACATGTATTCAAGTCAATATTGCGTATCATTGGAATTGATTATTGATAGCATCGACACCAAAAGCAAGTTTGTTGATGATAAATTGTTGAAAACCAGAAACAAAGTTGCCCATGGCAATAAGATAGAGAAATCTGATTCTGAATTTGATCTGAGTATGGACGATCTCAGAGAATTAAAGAGGTTTGTCTTCTTTCTGATGGAAGCCTTTTCAGAGGATCTAATTTATTTTGCGGTTAACGAATTCTACTTTGCATCCAAGACCGATAGGAAAAAAACCTACGTGCAAGAGAAGACTGAAAAGATAAGAGGCTATCCCTTGTGACTCCACATCCTATTCAGTCAATTACTCCTTGGGTGGGGCAGGCGGCAGGCCCCGTATGGTTGCGTGGAATTGAAGCGAATAATCCAGGCACTTCGGTCTACCACTTTTTCGTGGTATCGACCGGTGTGGCGAGTCCAGGGGCCTTCTGGGGCAAGTGGTGATTACAGAGCCAGGCGTAGCGCAGCAGGGTGGTTTTCATGTCCTGGGCACCATCGAAACGATGGGTTGTTAGAACGACTGCGATCCGGCCATTGAAGCGTTCTGCCATGCCATTGATTTGAGGGCGGTGCGGCTTGGTCAGGCGGTGCTTGATGCTCAAGGCGTGGCAGAGTTGATAAAACTGGTGAGCTCACTGGAAGACTTCTCTCGCGGGCCGAACAGGCAATCAGTGAACTCCTTGCCATTGTCGATCAACAGCCTGTCTTGATCGGGCAGGCCTTGCGTAAGGCTGCCAGGAAAGCTTTGGCGGATAAGGCCGTTTTGTTCTGTCTGACCTGGACGAATACCCAGCGAGTGGCACGATCAATGGAAAGGCAACGGAAAAACGAGAAAACGAGGAAACGAGAAGATAGCGATGTCTTTTTTCACCAGCCATCTTTGGTAGGCATTTGACATCAACGTGCAGGAATCCCGGCTCATGGGACTTGAGCGGTTTGTAACCTGACCGGCCTTCGGACTGGCGAGGCACGCAAGAAACCCTCTTGCGCCGAAGCAGACGGTGTAGAGAGGAGCCTGAGGCCTCCTCGTTAATGAACTCCGACTACCAACAGCTCATTCAAGAGAAGCCAAAGGGTTGAGTACAGGGCGGTGACCATTACTTTCTGAGCGGGTGTCAGTGTGGTTTGCAGATGGTGAGCAGTATGCGAGTGATCTTCCACCGTATTGCGCTTCTTCCAGCGGCGCATCGTATCTTTTGGGGCACCCGGTTCAGTTGCCAGGGGCGAAATGGGCAAAGGAGAAGACTGGATATAGGTACGACGGTGCGGAGTAGTCGTGGCGCGTTTGTGCAGTTGCATGTTGATTCTGATTAACTCCAGAGTGCGTCTATGAGATCACTCATTGCGGCACACCCCACAAATAATGCACGACGCGTGATGAATAGAAACTCATCCGGGACCTGACAGCTACAGAATGCCGAATGGAAAAAAGGCAGGTTAAGGCATGGGTTTTTCAATTGGTGACAAAAACCCCATGTTGCTCAACGCCTGAACACTCATGCATCACGGGCGAGTGGGGAGAGGCTGCTGATTACTGGTAGAGCTGCGGTGTCGTTGTCGGTTGTCGAAGGCGATGGCGCTGAGCAGGCGGTCTTCCTCGGCCCGTCCGTGTATAGACGGTCGTGCCGCTGGCGCAATGGGCGGGGGCAGCCCCGGCGCGGCGGCGCGGCATTGTCGGTCTGCCAGGTACAGCAGTAACTAGCCGCACAGGTTTTCTTCTCTGCGTGGAGCTACTGTCACCTTCGGCCAGGCAGTGCCAGGCACCTGACATGACCAGGTTATGGATGTGGTTGCTGGTGAATTTCCACTGGTCTTCGGACAGGCACCAGCTTGGAACCCAGCCTCAGTACTGAGGCAAACCGCATGTTCACACCTTTTCTGACAGTCAAACAATGACGGGAACTTGTCCGTCGCGCTCACCAGGCGTAACAGGGTAATGTGAAGGGAGGAGCAAAGAACTTGCCACAGGGAGGTCAGGCATGGATCCATTATCATCTTCCTTCAAGGCCAGGCAGCGTAGCGCAGAGTTCGGTCCCGCAGAAGCCGAGCCTATGGCGTCCGTAGAGCAGACCCCTGAGCCGGCGGTCGACGTCCCTGCACGCATGCCAGGGGCGGACTCGCAGCAGCCATCGGGTTCTCTCCCTGCCATCGCTGACCGTGTTGTCACCCCGGTTGCGGCACAACAGCCGGCAGCGCCGCACCCCGCTGATCAGCAGCTGGAAGACCTCCTGCTGGAAAAGCGTCATCAGGTGTACCACCAACGGGAGCAGCAGGCTTTGCGGTGTGTCTACGGTGGCGAGCCGGTCACCTGCTGTGAGCTGCTCGCTCATCTCCTGCGCCGTCGGGTTGACTTGTCGAAGCGACCTGAGCTGATTCAGGTCAGCGACCAGCAGCTCAATGAGATGTTGACCAGAGGAGGAAGCCGGCTGGCAGGCTACGCGGTACGCTGTTTGCCGGGCAGCCTGCTGCTGCGCCAGATGAAAGACCCGAACCTGGCGCGGGTGCTCATCGGCCACCGCCCCTGGTGGTTCAATCAGCTGCCAGAGGAGATGAAAACAAAGGATTCTCTGTCATCACTGCTGAAGACGCTGCCTTCCTCTCAGCGGTGCGCGCTGTTGCAGGTGATCAGCATGGAGAATCCGCAACTGCTGCGTTCGCTGGAAACACTGGAGCGGCAAATCAGCAGGGATCCTGAATCCATCACGACGATCCCTGTAGAGCAGCTGAGCTTCTCACTCTGTCAGCGAGCTGTATCGCGCAGCCCAGCTCTTCTGCCTTGGTGCCGAACCCATGTGAACGATCAGGAGTACGAGACCCTGTGTGACCTTGCGCTCAAGCACTCGGGCAGTGCCCTCAAGTACATCGCTGAAGAATACCGTACCGCAACCCGGGTAGATCAGGCGTTGGCACATCCTGCCCCCCCTCATGTCCTGGCCATTCCGGCATCCCTGCGCACGCACAGCCGTCTCAAAATAGCTCTGGACAGGTGTGCACCCTCCTCACATGCGTACGAGGAAAAAATTCCCCGGGCATTTCTGGACCAATGGCAGTTGTGGGACACCTTTAAAGAAAAGGAAAACTGGCTGGCCTTTCTCCCGGAGGAAGAGCGGACCGAGTCCCTGTGCCATGAGTACATGGTTCGCTTTCCTCATGGACTGGAATTTGTACCGCGTGTTGTGCTCTATCAGCATCCGGAATGGTCGGAGCTCACCTGGAGCGACACTATAAGGGCCCCCCTGGACAAACACAGATATGTTCCCCTCCCGCAGCTACGAAGTGATGAATGCCTGGCTGCGTTTGTCACAAGAAACAGCGAGTGTATGGCGCTCCTGCCCGAAACCCGGCTGCAGGCCATGCCAGCCTGGGCACTGGCTCTGGCCAGTCAGGATAAACAGATGAGGTTTCTTTCCCATGAAGACCGGCAATGCATCCTGCGCAACGCTGGCACCAAAGGGCTGGCCGCTGCCTTTGGGGCACCGCCCTTTGCGGTAGATCCTGAAGCCTTACTCGATCCCATACAAGAGAATGACTGCACCAGCAGGGCAGCATCCATTCCCGCCGAGGTGCGCAAGAAACTGACGTTCTGTGACGATTTCCAGCTACCGCGTGCGCAATACGGGCAGCAACTGCGCAAGGCTATGGATCAGAACACGCGGTCCATATACCGGAAAGTGACGTCCAGGCAGCTGGAAACACGGGAGCCTGGCGCCAGTGACGACTGGCAAGTCAGAGGAGGGCGCACTCTGGTACGCGATAGCGATGGACGCTGTATCCATATGAAGTTCCAACGCAAGGACGAGTCCCTGGCGACCTTTGCTGCCGAAGAGGCGGTACAAGGCTTTGCCCTTTCCCACCGGGAAACGCTGGGTCTCAGGAGTGAGATACCCGAGCCCGAGGGCATCTTTTTTGTGCCACTGGAGGCACTGCCCGAGGCAACCAGAGGCTTCGCAGACGCACTGGAAATCCGGGATGACCAGGGACGTCCGGGCTGTCTGGCGTTCTGCTTCAGTACCAAAGACCACAGCTATGACACCCTGGCCTGGAAGGCCGGAAACGGCGAGTCGGGCGACAGCGACCAGGCCCGGCAAGGGCTGATGCATGCCTTCCACGACCTGGGTGTCTGGAGCAGCATGGGTGTCATGCATACGTCCACCATCGCCTTGTACCACCACTTTCTGGCGGCTGGGGAGTCGCGGCCGGAGCTGCTGCTGACCGGACTCTTTGATCCAGAAGAAGGCTATCCTGGTAGCCTGCAGCTGTGGAACACCAAGGCCACTGCAGCCTCGGACTGGGGGTACTCCGGCTTGCGTGATCTGGGAGACGTGGAGCTTTACCCTTTTATGACCAGCTATACAGAGTCATCTGATGCCCATTGGACAGCACCTGACTATGCCCAGCGGGCCTCTTTTGTCAATGCGCTGGCCCAGAACATTCTGGGTGGTTTTTTGCACAGCATGCGCCTGCACCAGGATCAACCAGGCTACCACTATCGCGATGAACGGGCACTGGCCACTATGGCCGGGGTTGTGGAAGAGGGCTTCGATGCCGTTTTGGGTGGCCTGCTGGGGGATGGCGTGCGGCTGGAGGCTCTGTTTCCGGATCAAAAAACCTATAAGGAATGGTTGACCCTGACCGCCCGTGAAATGATCTACTGGACCGCCAGACAGAATCCGGAAGAAAACGACGACTGCTTCGCCCAGCACTTCAAGGACAATGCACGCCCTTGTGCACAACTCTACCCCGGCCACCCTGCCCGGAGCTGCCGTTACGGCCCGCACTTTACCGAAGCCGATGGCGAAAATCTGGGGGCCAACAACAGCAAGCTCCCTCTGCTTTATCTGGTGCGCGGCCTTTATGTCATGGCCGCCGGGCTGGCAGACCGGCTGGCCACTCCTGATAGCTCACCCCTTTCACAGGGAGTCTGAAATGGTCTGCGTGAGTACGGCATAAAGCTCCCGGCTCCTGGCGGGCAGGGATGCCAGGAGTCTCTTCTCTTGCTGGTCACTCCAGAATCGTGCATGGGAACCTGGGGGACCCGGAGCGGTCCAAAGTGTTGCCCTGTTGTTTTCGTAGCAGGCAAGGACAGGCCCAGAAAAAGGAAAAAACAATAGAGGAGAAGAGCCCATGATCCCAGTATCCGGCACAGGAGCACAAATCGCAGAGCCCTGCATCTGGTCGCAACAACAAACGCATCAAGGAAACAGCGGACAGCTGCTGGCACCCATCACTCTCCCCGCCTTGAAACCATCAGCCAGTACCCCTGATATTTCGCTCTTCAAGCGCGCCACAACCCTGGTGGCATCCAGGCCCGTACTGGCTCCAGTGACAGCGGAGGCTCGCGCGGCGGTTGCCCGGCTGACTGGCCCCTTGCTGGCCGAGCGCCATCAGCGCATCGCCTGGTGCGATCAGCGCACGCTGGCGTATCTATATGCCGATGAGCCCGTCACGGCGCCGGATCTGTTCAAGCACATGGCCTGCCGGCATCTGGATTTTCGTCACAGGCCCGATTTGCTGAAGGTCAGCAACGGGCAGCTACAGGAACTTCTGACCGGAGCAACAGGGCGGCTGCAATCTTTGCTGGTTCGCAGTCTTCCTGTAAACCGGGTGGCGGACCTGATGCGCCTTCCTGATATGGCCATGGTGATCCTGTGCCATAGTCCCGGGTACTTTTCGTATCTGCCAAAAGAAATGCGAACTGCTGCCTGGTTGAAATCCCTGTTTCCCTCTATGACGTCATACGACAGATGCGAATTGATAAGAGCGGTAACAGCAAACAATCCGAAGTTGGCGGGTGAGCTGGAAACCCCGGAGGAAAAAATCAGGCGCAGATCAATAGCCTTCAAGGATATGCCTGACGATCAGGTCACTCCCGAGCTGCGCCGTTTGGTTATATCAATCAATCCCTTCTGGCTCCCTTGTTTCCAGGAGAAGGTAGACCGGCAGGAATACGAGCAACTGTGCGATCTTGCGCTGCAAGAATCCGGGGAGGCACTGGCCCACATTGACATCAGGTTTCGCACGCCAGAGCGGGTGGACCGGGCGCTGAGGCACGCGAAGCCACCGGCAATCGCCGCGATTCCCGCGCACTTGCATAGCTATGAGCGACTGGCGACAGCCCTGTTCAAGGATTCGATGCCCTACAACGAGGCCCCGTCCTGCCAGCTTCTTGATGAATGGGGGCTGTGGGATGCGTTCAAAACGCAAACCGACTGGTTGAGTGGCATAAAAACGACTGAACGCACGGATGCACTTTACGCTGACTATATCGCCCAGCACCCGGGCCGGCTGTTTGAGGTACCTTTGGCTGTTGCGGAGCGCCTGGATCCGCAATGGATGCACAGATTCTGGCGAATGGACCTGTACCAGAGTCTGGATGAGCACAACAGCCTGGCACTGCCCTACCAGCAGGACTGCATGGAGCACCTGGAAAACCTTGCCTACCGGCACCTGATCAAGAGGAGTCCCCTCACCGGGATGCGTGCGGCACTGCAGAATGAGGTGGAAGTGCCAGCCTGGGCCTTGATGTTGGCGCCCTCGTGGGAGCAGCGGCGCTACCTGAGTCGAGAGCAGATGGCGGTGATTCTGGAAAACGGTGGTGCCGCAGGGCTGGCTGAGGCACTGGGGGTAACTCCCTTTCACATAGATCCCGAAGCCTTGCTCGATCCCATACAGGAACACCACTGCAGCCGACGGGCTGCCTGGTTGCCAGCCGAGGTGTGCAAGAAACTGGCTTTCTGTGACAACTTCAGATTGCCCCGGCAGCAGGACGGCATGAATCTGCGGGACCAGATGGATCAACACAGTCTTTCACTCGCCTGGCAAATTGTTCTCCGGACGCTGCCGACCTGGCGCGCTGACACAGATGGCGGCGACTGGCATGTCAAGGGAGGGCGGACTCTGGTGCGGGAACATCAGGGGCGCCATGTCCACATGAAGCTCCAGCGCAAAGGGGAGCCACTGGCTGAGTTTGCTGCCGAAGAGGCGGTGCAACGCTTTGCCCTTGCCCATAAAAAAACCCTGGGTTTGCGAAGTGAGATTCCCGAGCCAGAGGGAATCGTTTTCGTCCCGCTCGAGGCGTTGCCGGCGGCGGCCCGGGACTGCACTGATCCACTGGAAATTCGCACCGACCAGCAGTGCCCCGGCTGTCTGGCCTTCTGTTTCAGCACCAAAGACCACAACTACGACACCCTGGCATGGCAGGCCGATGATGCGCAGGGCGGTGGCGCAAATGGCCGGGACGGGCTGATGTGTGCCTTTCATGATCTTGGGGTCTGGAGCAGTCTGGGGGCTGTGCATACTTCCACGATTCGCCTGTACCATGATTTCGGGCAAGACAGCCACTCACGCCCACAGCTCTTGCTGAGCGCGCTCTTTGATCTGACGCAGACCTATCCTGGCACCCTGCACCTGTGGAACAGCAAAGCCATCGAGCAGTCAGACTGGGGCAGGTCCGGATTGCGTGATCTGGGCGATCTGGAGCTCTATCCCTTTATCCGCTGCTACATCGAATCGGGTGAGGCGATATGGACTCTGCCTGACTATGCGCAGCGCGCCTCTTTCGTCAATGGTCTGGCCCAGAACCTGCTGGGTGGTCTGTTGCACTTTATGCGGCAGCAACGCGAGCAACCCGGCTATCACTACCGCAAGCAACAGGCGGTCGAGGCCATGGCCCGGTGTGTTGAGGATGCTTGTGACAATTTGCTGCACGGCTTGCTGCGTGATGGCACCCGACTCAAAACCCTGTTTCCAGATGAACAAACCTATGAACAATGGCTGCCGCTCACAGCGCGGGAGATAGTCTACTGGACAGCGCAACAAAACCCGCAGCAAAACAGGGATTGTTTTGCCTGTCACTTTGAGGAGAACGGACGGCCTGCGGCGGATCTTTACCCGGGCCATCCTGCCCGGAGCTGCCGCTACGGCAAGCACTTTACCGAAGAGGGAGGTGAAAATCTGGGGGGCAACAACGGCAAGTTTCCTCTGTTTTACCTGGTGCGTGGGCTCTATGTCATGGCTGCCGGCGTGGCGGACCGGTTGGCGGATCAGCAACAGCCACAGCACAAGTCAGCGGCGTCCTGAGTGGTGCCAGGTGGTGCCAGTCGTGGGCTGCTGCATCTCCGGCTCCTGGCTCTGGGGGCATGGGTTCCGGATGGACGGGAAGCAAGGCTCCCCGGACAGACGGGTGCCGCAGGTGTTTGAAGCCAGCGGGGATGGCAAAGGGTTGTCTGTCTGTTCCTTTGGCAACCGGCGTGGGAACTTGATGCAAGAGGTAGAGTCAATGGCCTGTCTCTTTTTCTGTTCGCAGTAAACGGGAAAAGAAGCGAGCAAGCAAAACAGGCGAAAGTACTCATGACTCCTCTCCTCTGCACTGAACCCCGGGGCGCGCAGCCGTGCGCCGGATCGCCACAAGGGTCTCGGCCCAAAGTCACCGGGCGACCATCGGTCTCAATAGCCAGCTCCCCCTTGCAGCCATCCTGCTGCGGCCCCGGAACGGCGGTTCGCGAGCGCGTCATGGTGCCGGCAATGTCCGCTCCCGTGCTGACACCCGAGGCGGCCGACAGGCACGCGGCTGCTATCCGGCTGGCAGGTCCCTCGCTGGCCGAACAGCACCAGCGCATCGCGCGCTATGAGCAGCAAACGCTGGAGCATATCTACGGTGGTGCGCTTGTCACGGAGACCGGGCTTCTGGAACATATGGCCTGCCGCAACCTGGGCTTTGATCATCGGGCCGATCCTCTGAGAGTCAGTAACGAGCAACTGGCGATGCTTCTGACGACGGCAAAAGGGCGTCTGGTCGAGTTCCTGGTCCGCAGTCTTCCGTGCGGCCGGGTGCCATACCTGATGCGTCTGCCGGGCGTCGCTGAGGTAATTCTGTGCCACTGTCCCCGGTTCTTTACCTGGATGCCAGCAGCCATGAAAACTGCTGAGCGTTTGAAACCCATACTGGAGACCATCAAGGAGCGCAAAAAGGACGAACTGATATGGGAAGCAACAAAAGACAATCCTCATATGGCGAGGGAGCTGGAAACGCTGGAGGAACGAGTCAGGCGCAACCCGGCATCTTTTGCGTACGTGCCCGATGAAGCGCTCACACCCCGGTTGTGCCGCCTGGCTATAGCGCAGGAACCCTGTTTCCTGTCGCGTCTGTGCAAGCTGGTAGACACGCACGAATACGAACAGCTGTGTGATCTGGCACTGGAGAATTCGGGCGAGGCTCTGCGTTACATAGCGCCCCCGTTGCGTACTGCCGCCCGGGTGGACCGGGCACTGGCACACAAGAAGCCGCCTGAAATCACCGCCATACCCGTGCATTTGCATACCCGGGAGCGACTTGAAAAAGCCCTGCTGAACGACTCCTTTCCGTACCATGAAGCCCCTTCGTGCCAATTTCTCAGTGACTGGGGGTTATGGGATGCTTTCAGAACCCAGACCGACTGGCTGAGCCGCATCAAGAAAAGCGAGCGCACCGATGAACGCTACGCAGCGTTTGTCACTGACTACCCTGCCAGGCTGGCCACGGTGCCTCTTTCTTTTATGAAGCGGTGGGATCCTCAGTGGCTGAGCGCCTTGTTCCGGACGGATGTGTATCTGCGCATGGACGAGCACAACTGGCCAGCCCTGCCCTGCCAGCGGCGTGAAGCCCCGGAGCTGGAATCTCTTGTTTACAAACACTTTGTGGTAGCCAACCCGCTCTGTCAGGTGCCGCCAGCTCTACTGAAAGAACTGCCGGCCTGGGCGGTGATGCTGGCTCCCTGGAGGGATCAGCTCTGTTGTCTGGGCGAAACCTACAAGGAGATGATCCTGAAAAATGGTGGTGGCGAAGGGCTGGGCGAGACGCTGGGGGCAGCTCCCTTTCATCTGGAAAAGGAGGCCCTGCTTGATCCCATGCAGGAGACGCATTGCACGCGCCGGAGCGCCTGGCTGCCGGCTCAGATATGCAAGAAGCTTTTTTTCTGTCACAGATTCAGGCTTCCTCACCGCGAGGCGGGAATGGCGCTGCGCGACCAGATGGATCAGCACAGGCTGGCCATTGCGGGGCAAGTTGTATCCCGGACGCTGCTGAGCTTGCGACCAGACAGGGCGGCAGGCTGGCAGGTTCGGGGTGGGCGCACCCTGGTGAGGGAAGAAAACGGACGCTGTGTTCACATGAAGTTCAAGCGCAGGGGGGAGTCGCTGGCTACGTTTGCCGCTGAAGAGGCTGTGCAGCGTTTCGCTCTGGCTCACCAAAAAATATTGGGATTGAGAAGTGAGATTCCCGAGCCCCGGGGGATATTTTGGGTCCGACCAGAGAATTTGCCGACGGCGGCCAGAGAGTTCGCTGATCCACTGGACGTCATGGACGATCCGCCAGGCCCCGGTGGCTATCTGGTTTTCTGCTTCAGCACCAAAGACCATGACTATGACACCCTGGCCTGGCAGGCCGATGGTGAGCAGGCTGACGGCGGAAGAGCCCGCGAAGGTCTGATGCGTGCTTTTCACGACCTGGGGGTCTGGAGCAGCCTGGGTGTCATGCACACCTCGACCATTCGCCTGTACCACCACTTCTACAGTGAGGACGACCTGCGCCCCGAGCTGGTGCTCAGAGCACTGTTCAGTGCCGAGCAGGCGTATCCTGGCGCCCTGCACCTGTGGAATACAAAGGCCATCGAGCGGTCTGACTGGGGCTGGTCCGGTTTGCGTGATCTGGGCGATCTGGAGTTCTATCCCTTCATCAGCTGTTATGTCGAGTCGGGCGAGGCGCAATGGGCTCCGCCGGGCTATGCGCAGCGCGCTTCTTTCGTCAATGCCCTGGCCCATAACCTGCTGGGTGGTCTGTTGCACTTCATGCGGCAGCAACGTGAGCAACCGGCTTACCACTATCGCAATCCGGAGGCGGTGGAGACCATGGCCCGGTGTGTTGAGGACGCTTTTGACAATGTGCTGCATGGCCTGCTGCGTGACGGCACCCGACTCAAAACCCTGTTTCCGGATGAAGAGACCTATGGAAAGTGGTTACCCCTCACAGCCCGGGAAATCGTGTATTGGACTGCCCAACAGAACCCGCAGGAGAACAAGGATTGTTTTGCCTGCCACTTTGAGGAGAACGGACGGCCTTCGGCTGAGCTTTACCCTGGCCATCCCGCCCTGAGCTGCCGTTACGGTGAGCACTTTACCGAAGAAGAGGGGGAAACACTGGGCACCAATAACGGCAAGTTCCCTCTGTTCTACCTGGTGCGCGGCCTCTATGTCATGGCTGGTGGGCTGGCGGACCGGTTGGGGACTCCAGAACAGGCGCAGCAGGAGCAGGAGAAATCCTGAGCGGCTGTTGGCGGAGGGGCGGTGGCCGGCCGCTGCGTTCATGGCCTCCCAGGACAGGAGTGGTGCCGGGGGGCCGTGCCGGAGCGGAGGAAAGTTCTCGCCTGTGGGGCGAGGGCGAGTCTTTGTGTCGCGTTCAGATTTTTGTGTGGAAACTTGTGGCAGGGATGCAGGTCCAATACCCACCCGGCTCTCTTGGCGGTGTAATCCAGCAACAGAGCAGGGAACACAGAACAGAACGAGAACAAGAGGCCAAGGTATCCATGCTCCCACTCTCCTCCACGTCCAGGTGGTGCGCACAGCCGCGCACCGGGGCTTCACAAGAATCACAGCCGGGAGGCGCTGAACGGCTGCCAGAAGCCATGACACAGTGCCTTTCGTTGTCATCCTGTCGCAGTCGTGACGCTGGTGCTCCAAAGCCTGGCAGTGCCCTGGCGGTGTCGAGCCCCGTGTCAAAGCGGGAGGTTGGTGGCACCAGCGAGGCGGTCAAGCGGCTGGCGGGCCCCTTGCTGGCAGAGCGTCACCGGAAGATCGCGCACTGGGACCGACAGATAGTGGCGCACATCTACGATCGTGCACCTGTCACGGATCCGGGCCTGCTTGAGCACATGCTCTACCGCGGTCTGGACTCGGACAATGGATCTCAATGGCTCCAGGTCAGTAACAAGCATCTGAAAAGACTGCTGGCGACGGGAACAACGCGGCTGGTATCGGCTCTGGTCCGCACGCTTCCCGAAACGCGGGCGCCGGGTCTGATGCGCTGTCCGGAGACGGCAGCGGTGATTGTGCGCCACCGTCCCCGGTGGTTTTCGTATATGCCCAAAGAAATGAAAAACCTCGCCCGGTTGAAGCCTTTGCTCGAAGGCATGAATGAAGTCAATACAAGCGAGCTGATATATCAGGCAAAAGAGGAAAAAATTCCGCTGGACAGGGAGTCGGAAACACTGGAGGAACGGATCAGACGCAGTCCTTTCGCCTTTGATGAAATGCCTGACGATCAGGTGACGCCTGAGCTGCGCCGCCTGGCGGTCTCTTTGTATCCCTGGTTCCTTCGTCGTTTCCGCCAGGAGGTAGAGGAGCCGGAGTACCAACAGCTGTGTGATCTGGTGCTGGAGCAGTCGGGCGAGACACTGGGCCACATAGCGACCCGATTCCGTACGCCAGCCCGGGTGGATCGCGCCCTGGCACACAGGAAGCCACCTGCCATTGACTGTATTCCCCCCCAGCTGTACACCCATGAGCGGCTTGATAAAGCCTTGCGCAATGACTCTTCTCCCTACCATTACCCACCCTCAACCGAGTTTCTCAGTGAGTGGGGGTTGTGGGACGCCTTCAAAACCCAGACGGACTGGCTGAGCCGCATTGAGGAAAATGAGCGTACGGATGAACTCTATGCCGAGTCCATTGCGCGCGATCCGTGCAGTCTGCATGGGGTGCCCCTTTCCTTCGTGGAGCGGCGGCATCCGGAGTGGATAAAAGCCTTCTGGCAGATGGATGTCTACCAGCGCATGGATGACCATGATTCCCCTGCTCTGCCCCGTCAGTGGGGCGGTGTTGAGGATTTGTATGAGCGTGTCTACAGGGGCATTGTCAGGAGAAATCCGCTGTGTTGTGTGCCGCCAGTATTGAAAGAGGACTTGCCACCCTGGGCATTGATATTGGTGCCGAAGCGGAATCAGGTTTTCTGCCTGAGCGAAAAGCAGCGGGCAATGATTTTGGACAATGCTGGTAGCGAGGGACTGGCCGAGGCGCTGCGCGTACCAGACTTCCACATGGATCCTCAAGCCCTTCTGGACCCCATGCAGGAAGCCCACTGCAGTCGGCGGGCGGCTTGGTTGCCAGGCCAGGTCTGCAAGAAGCTGGCTTTCTGCCACCACTTCAGACTGCCCCGGCAGCAGGACGGCATGAATCTGCGGGACCAGATGGATCAGCAGACTCTGGCCGTAGCCCGGCAAGTCGTATGGCACACACTGAAGATTTCCCGGCCTGGCACGGCTGGGGACTGGCAAGTCAGAGGAGGACGGACTTTGGTGCGGGATGATGCCGAGCACGGACGCTGTGGCCACCTGAAGTTCCAGCGCCAAGGAGAGTCACTGGCTGTGTTTGCGGCCGAGGAAGCTGTGCAGCGCTTTGCTCTGGCCCACCAGAAAACGCTGGGCTTGAGAAGTGAGATTCCCGAACCGGAGGGGATTGTTTTCGTTCCGCTGGAGGCCCTGCCAGCGGCAGCCCGGAATTTTTCTGATCCACTGGAAATCCGGAACGACCAGCGGTGTCCCGGCTGCCTGGCCTTTTGTTTCAGCACCAGGGATCACAGCTACGATACCCTGGCCTGGCAGGCGGACAGTGCGGGTGGATATGACAAGGCGCGGGAAGGGCTGATGCGAGCCTTTCATGACCTGGGGGTCTGGAGCAGTCTGGGGGCGATGCACACCTCCACGATTCGCTTGTACCATCATTTTTACGGGGACAGGGAGGCGCGTCCGGAACTGGTGCTGAGCGCCTTTTTCAATTCCGAGAAGACCTACCCCGGTGCCCTGCACCTGTGGAACACCAAAGCCATTGAGGCATCCGACTGGGGCTGGTCCGGCCTGCGTGATCTGGGTGATCTGGAGTTCTATCCCTATATCCGCTGCTATGTCGAGTCGGGAGAGGGGCACTGGACCCTGCCCGGCTATGGCCAGCGAGCTTCGTTCGTGAATGCGCTGGCCCATAACCTTCTGGGCGGTCTGTTGCACGGCATCCGATTGCACCGCGAGCAACCTGGCTACCACTACCGTAACCCGCCGGCGGTGAAGGCTATGGCGCGGCTTGTTGCGGACAGTTTCGATAGTTTGCTGCATGGCCTGTTGTGCGATGGTACCCGGCTGCAATCCCTGTTTCCGGATGCAAAGACCTATGAACAATGGTTGCCCCTCACCGCCCGTGAAATCGTCTACTGGACTGCCCGTCAAAATCCGCAGGAAAACAAGGATTGCTTCGCCCAGCACTTTGCCGACAACGGGCGTCCCTCGGGGGAACTCTACCCCGGCCACCCTGCTCTGAACTGTCGCTACGGAGAGCACTTTACCGAAGCGGAGGGTGAGACACTGGGAAGCCGGAATGGAAAGTTCCCTCTGTTTTTCCTGATGCGCGGCTTCTATGTCATGGCGGCTGGACTGGCAGACCGGCTGGCGCTTGCTGCAAGTTCGGGCGTTTTGACAAACAATGAGCAGCGCTCACTTGTGAGTTCTGCGGATATGTCTGCCGTTCATGCTGACAAGGATGTCAAAAGAGCGCATTGATGCCTCTTGCGGCACGCCGGGGGAGCCAGAGACCGTTGGTGGAGTCGAAGCGCATGTCCTTTTTTCCTTGTGTGCAGCAGGCAGGGAGAAAGCCTGAATTATTCATTCCAGGTCTGCGTAATCGTTCGGGACCTGACAACTATCTATAACAAACCCGTTTACAGGATGGGCTACAGGAGGGATGTGTCAGGCACAGATAGCTGCCGTGAGTGGAGTCTTTGCTTGTGATTTGCTGGTGGATGGGCAGAAATGTACGGCAGGTCGGTTGCAGGTCCTGCCAGGAGACAAAGATGCGGTTATTCGCCAAAAAAAAGGCAGCCCCCGAAGGAGCTGCCTTTTCGCTCACCCCCTTTTATTCATCGGGAGGTGAAAAAAGTAACGAAAGACTGTCGTCTTAGATCACTTCGATATCTTCAGCCTGAGGACCTTTCTGACCTTGGGTCACAGCGAAGCGAACTTGCTGGCCTTCAGTAAGGGAACGGAAGCCCTCGCTCTTGATCTGACGAAAGTGGGCAAACACGTCAGGACCGTTGTCCTGAGCGATGAAGCCATAACCTTTGTCGTCGTTAAACCATTTTACAGTGCCGGTAGCAGTAGACATTTGTTGTCCTTTCTCTATCAAAAATAACGGTG
>MPMQ01000173.1 GCA_002238585.1 Kistimonas sp. bin40
GCCACTGTGGGTACTTGGGTGTCCACCATGGTGTGACCGCGATTTGTAGCCTCTCCGGAGTCTGCCGCATGGTACAGGTGATCATCCGTGCCGGTAAACCACCAGGCTCTGGCAATCTGTCCACGCGCTTGTCATTCACACCAACATACTTGGCGCAGGTTTTAACCGGCATCTCTCTGACCAGTGTTAGCAGTGCCTGCTCAAACAGCAGCGTGAACTGGCTTCCTTCTCTTGCCCAAGGAGTATTGACAGGGTGAACCCCGTGTTCTTCACAGCGTGTTCTGGGCACCTTGGCAGTAATAGGCAGTGGTGCTGGAAGAAGTTCAAATGCTGCCATGTGAGTTCTTTGTAGTCATGTACCTGACAGGCGTTACCGCATTCAGGGCAAGGGTAAAGACTGCCACGCTCAGCCCCGACACGGAGTTTCAGCACGTTGGGGCTGCTCGTTGTATCAAGGTGTTGATCGACTATTTTCCAGGGCGCCTGCAAACCGGGGCCAGGCATAAATATCTGATTTCCATCCATGGGTGACAACTTGATCTGAGAGTTTCTGTGGCTACGGATTATCGATCAGATATCACGATGAGATCCACATAAAACGGCGAAGAGCCTGAAAAATCTGAAGAACAAATCTGAAGAACAAAGCATCCGAGCTGAGCTTTGCGTTGGTGCCAGTGGAGCCAAGGATGACCGGCGGACATACTGCAAACCTGCACGACCGGGAAAGTTGCTCAGAAGGAACAGGGTGCCAAAAGTATGCCGCCCGGATGCGCAAGACTCTGTTTGAACAAAAAGGCGAACATAGTGCACAAGACCATCCGGAAGTCCAGTTTTCAGCAAGAGTTGGCGTTCGGTTTGCGGTGGCCATTATGCAGATTGTTTACCGAATACAAGCGCATCCTGGCTGGAACTCGCATAAAAGCAGCCAAATCTGAAGGCTGTACAGCAGGGCAGGTCATCCCCCTGAGGAGCCCTTGGCTCTTGGCTGGCGGCTCTTGCTGAGTTGGACCTCCCGGCCGCGCTTTTGGTTCCCACCATGTAGCCAGTTGTGGTGACTTTGTGACATCTGATGGAGGCGAGACTGCCCGGCTCTGTCTGGCGCAATCGGGTTCGCCGCTCTCCTTCTTCGCCGCTTGCGTTGTTTTCATGGCTATCGGGACAGGCGGGCACAAAAGGGCGTCCTTCGCTGGACAGCGCGTTTGCAGCTCAGAGAAAACTGTCGATTCCATTGGGGCAACGGGAGAGTTTGTTGATCATGGTGTGTTCCAGAATGGCGTCATTGCGCCTCAGTGCTTCCCTGCTGTGCGGCGCATGGTACAGGTGATAGCCCACAGCGGCAAACTTCAGACGCAGGTGCCTTTTTCCTGCATGCAGCAGACGGTACACGAACTCTGCATCCTCGGGTCCCCACCCAACAAAGTCATGATTGAATCCATTGATCTGTAGTACATCCTCTTTCCAGAAGGACATGTTGCACCCTCGAGCTCCCTTTGCTGTCTTGCGCTCAAAGGAGAAGAGTCGGGACAAAAAGGGATTGGTGATGCAATTCCAGCGATGGCGAACACCCGGTGTCAAGCGGGACGGTATCATCGACTGGTTGATGATTTTGTCGGTTGTA
>MPMQ01000174.1 GCA_002238585.1 Kistimonas sp. bin40
AGAATTTCTTCCAGAGTTCGTGATGCTCCAGTGTTGGGCGCAGCACTATCCTTCTTACCATCTGCGCACGGGCCATTCCCTGCATTGTCATTGTGCGGATGAGATTATTGACTTCGGCGTTGCTGCCATAGTTATCCAGGTTATCGTCCTCTGCCCGGGCTTGTGGTTGAATCGCAGCGCTCGCCACCGGCGGGGCACTGCGTCCTGCCTGGACCTGCCTCAGCTGCTCTCGTAGTGAACGACATTCTTCTTGCAGCTGGGCCTGTGTCAGAGAAAGAGACGCGATCGTGCGGTCATCCATTGCTTTTTGTGCTTTTGAACGATTCAGCTCTGCCTGTGCCTCGGTTAACGCTTGCCGTAAAGACACATCAGTCTGACCTGGATCGGCAGCGATTTGAAAGCCGACCATCTGCTGCTCCAGTAATTGATTGCGCTGCAACAAAGCACTGTAATCTTTTTGAAGTGCCCCGTAGTCTGCGTCATTTTTTTCGCTTTTTTGCTGCAATTGGCGCACATTGTCCGTTGCTGTTTGCAGCTGGCCCTGTAACCATTCGTCGGACACCCGCGCCTGCCTCAGTTCAGCTTCCAGGCGACGAATACACACCCGGTCCGCTGCGGTCTGCACGGGCCTGGCATTTGGTTCCTGAACCTCCATAAAGTCGGAGGCTTCTGGCATTTCAGGGGCTTGTCCCACAGTGATATCGCGAAAAGCGATCTTCATATCCTCAACATGAACGCTGGACACCTCTGCCTGCGCACAAGCGTCGACAAAATGTTTCATGATCACTTCAGCACTGAACCCTTCCTGCATTTCTCGCGCAACAAAATCTTCCAATGCTGCTCTGACCATGCGGTAAGGCTCCAGCGGATACTGGCACTTGAATTTCTCTGTTTCCTCGCTCGAAAAGAACAAGCATTCCAGCACGGATACGTTTTGCGTGGCAAAAAAGTCATCTGTTCCTATAGCGGCGTGCATTTGCTCTGCGAGCATTTTTGCAGCTTCGGCACGTTGGGTACTGCTCACCCAGGACGCTGTCCGGGCTGTCTGAACAGGACTGGAACCAGGCGCTATGTACACATCTCTTCCCACAACCCTGGCACCCTGTCCTGGCATGGATCCCGTACCATGCGAACTGACATCCATCTGGACGGGGTGTCTCTTATATCCTGCATATCTTCCTGATACATGCTGCATGGCAGACCTCCGTGTATGTCATTGTCAGGCTCAGCCTCAACTTGTTACGACAGTTCCCGGGCCAGGAGCCGCACAGCTTGGCAGCCCTCTTGCGCACGACCACCAGCGCCGCCTGCGTCACTCTATTCCTACTGGTTCACCGGCAAGATGGGCACGGCTGCAGGTGACAGTTCATGGCCTTGCGGTGCAGGTGCCGCACAACGGACCGCAGCTGTGCTCAGCACTGCTTATGAACCCGCATTCAGACAGAGTATGCATGCCCGGGCGGGCGTCCGGGAACGCGACCAAAGTAGGCTGTCTCACACGCGAATCCGGGTACGAGACAGGCAAGCACAGCCAGAGTCTGATCATTGCGCGGGACCTGACGCTTATCGGCTCAGGCACGCAACTCCCGGTTGACTGCGCCCTCGGCCTCGCCTGAA
>MPMQ01000040.1 GCA_002238585.1 Kistimonas sp. bin40
ATTGCCCTCCAACGGAGAATTGCCCTCCAACGGAGAATTGGCCTCCAACGGAGAATTGGCCTTCAGCAGGGAATTGCCCTCCAGCAGGGAGCGATCTGTCCACGCAGAGCGCTTCTCCAGTGGAAAGTGACGCTTCACTGGATGATAAACTCGCCACAGCCGGATCGTCCAAAGCCGGTGTTGACATTCTGGAAGCCAATATTTCCTGAGTAAGTGATGTTCTCACAACAGGGAACGGCCTCCAGATGCGTAGCGAGGCAGGGCTGGCACAGGTCGCTTGTGACAAGAATCCTGGGGCACTGGAACTCTGCGCCAAGGCTTGCACCCCGGGGCAATCGGTGTTCGAAAAGGGGGGGGCAGCGGCATAGGTCGTCGGCAGACATGGCGGAGCGCTGCTTCCGTCAGCAGGTTGCACCAGACTACCGGACGCCGGTGGACAGGCAGGCGCATACTGTTCCGGTTGCCATTGACTGCCACTCGATTCGGCCTCTCCTCCCGCAGCAGACTGCGATCGCGTCTGGCCTCGGTCCCGGGGCCCTGCATGATCAAGGAGCCCATGCGGTTGAAAGATTCCCTGTTGGACGTAGTCGCCACTGGTCGGGGACGCTTGTGAAAAAATTGATGCCGCAGCCGCCGTCCCCGGATCCAGAGGAGGTTCGTTGCAGTAGTGCCCAAGACTGTGCGTTATAAGCGCATTTTCCCTCAGGAATATCCGGGTGCAGCCCGGGACAGTACATGCCCAGTTTCTGTTTTTTTTATGAGCGCGGTGGTGGACTATCCTGTGTCCTGGTTCCTTGAACCGGCTTGTGCAACCTTTAAAAAGACAAGGGTAAGGGCGTTCGTCGGTATGGACGCGATGATGCTTTCCCCTGCTCCCGGAGGTTACGAACGCCTTTCCGCAATCAGGAAAAAGGCAAACATAAGGCCTTGCTCCAGAGTGGAACCGACTGTGAACTTTCAGTGTTGCCTTGTTTGCCAAAAGTTGTCTGCAGCTGGCTACCGGACAGCGCACGCCCTGTTCCGCTGTCTGGTGACAGCTGCCAGAAGGGCCGGGATTTTTTCTCGGTCTGCCCCGACGGGGTTTAGGCTGCACCCTGGTGTCAGCCTGCAGCAAGGCTTCCAGCAGGGTGCCCTCCGGAGAGCAAGGCCTGAGGCTGCGCTGCCTTTGCTGGAGGGGCGGTTCCGTTGGCTGCCGATTCCCGGCGCTCGTGACAGGGTCCGTCAGTTTTGTTGGTGAAATTGCGTGTGAAGAAGAAGGTTGCATCCTCAGCTCCCAAAGAAAGTCATCAGTACAGGGCCGGGCAGTCGTTCAGCACGGGGAGGTGCTCCCCTTGCGCCAGACGTCTGCCATAGTCGGCCGCGCTTGGTGTTGTGTCCCATCAGAAGGTCCTGAGCTGCTCGGTGTGTCCGCCGTCTGAAGCCTGGATGGTTTTTGGTGTAGCCCCAGTCAGCCAGGCAGGCAGTAGCAGGAATGGGATCCCGCGTCTGGTGTGCCGGGGCCGGATGGCCGGACAGCCGGAGCTGCCGAAGCGGGCTGCCGCCAGCAGGAGCCAATGGTCGCCCGCCGACGCGCCGCAGCCGCCGCTGGCTGGAGCCTTGGCCATTGGTTCAGCTCTTGATGGGATGCAGCCGGGTGCGCCGCTGGGGTCGGGCATCCGGGCCGACTGTTGGCACAGGTCCCGGAGTCGGCACCCGGAAGCCCGGGGGGTTTTCCTGCCCGACCACCGGCAACAGACGTCCTGTTGAGGATGAGCCGCTTGCGGAGGACCGCCGGACGCCTGACGCCTGCGTCAAGACCGGGCTGACCTTTGCCCTGTGTCTTCGCGCTGCGCTGGACGCCTTGTTCTGACAGGCCGTTTTTCTTGCAGGCAGGGGCAGAGGCAATATGCGGCCATTGTACTGCGTAGTGTCGCAGGAAGTGCTGGTTCCGCATCTGCTCTCTCGAAAACCGGATTCCACAGCCTTGAAATGGACAGACAAGCGGTACCTGAATGGCATGAATCAGCGTGTGGCATCTGCCGCCAATACCCGTAAAGCGCATGTTGCAAATTTCAAAGGGACAGGTGTAGTCCTCTTTTCCACTGTGCAATTGCAGGTGTCTGTACCTCTCGTGCTCCTGGGAGAACTGCACGCCACAGTTCTCGACGGGGCACCTGTAGGTCTGTTCTCCCACATGGGTGCGCAGCAGGTGTTGTCGTCTGGTGAAACCCTCAGAAAATTGCAGGCAACAGCCCTCAAAGCCACAGCTGTAGGGGCCTTTTCTACTGTGGAGTTTAATGTGTTTGTTCCTGCTTCTGGCCTGGGTAAACCGCATGCTGCAGCCCTCAAAAGTGCAGCCATAGGGTTTTTCTCCGATATGGACCCAGAGGTGATTTTTCTGTTGACGTCTGGAGGTAAATTGCTTTTGGCAGCCAAGTACCCAGCATAGAAAGGGACGCTCCCCGGTATGGGTGCGGTAATGCATTTCTGGATGGTCCGGGCGGAAAAAGGATTTATCGCAGTCCTCGGCACGGCAGGCATACAGCTGTTTTTGGCTCTGCGTCGGCAAAGGGTCCAGTGTCGCGTGCCGCCACTTGAGCTGTTTCTGGCCGGCGGCACGAGGGCTGGCAAGGCTGTCCGTGGCAGCTGTACGCGTTCGGGAACAAGGCTGCCGAGCGGGTCTGCGCCTGCCCTGCGACGCACGGCCTTGCGTCAGGCGGATGCGTTGCTGTGTGTCGGCGCTGTGGAGGGACGTCCTGATCCCTGTGTGATCAGTGAACCTGACGGCTTCCCGTAGCAGGGGCGAGGATGGCGGCGACGAGTGCGGGTTATCCATATTCAGCATTGTTGGTGCATACCTGGTGTTCCTGGGAAAGGGGTCGGGGGCGATACAGCCTTTGTTGCGGTCCTGTGCAGCAAACGTCTAATCCCGTCGGCGCAGTGAAAGTTGCAGCTGTATTTCGGTGCAGGACGGATGCCACTCAAGTGACAAGGACAGGCTACAGCCACCCACTGCCTGTTGTGGCGGTTGGGTGAGGGACTCGGGGTCTTGCCCTGGATGACTGCCGCAGGCATCGGCAGCTGCTGTTGATCCTGCCGTGCCGGGGCGCGACTGCTGGCCCCCGGAGCTGGCTATTATCGGCGGCTCTTTCTCTGCAGTGGGCGGGAGGCGATCGCTTGCTGGCGCGACGGGCACCTGGTCTGCATCAGGCGTGGGCCCAGGCTCTGCGGGTGCGTTTTCTTGCGCAGGATCTGTCATAGGGAGATTCCCCGGACAAGTGTCCGATACCGATGATCCTGGTGACGACGGGCCGCTGTCCATGGTGGGAGCCAGCCAGACCGACTCAGCACTGCCGGGGTGTAATTGATCGGTCACAGATGCTGTGTTCAGTGTGACATATCGGTATTGATCGGGCTCTGCGGTAGTGGTGAGCCCTGAGCGGTCTGCGGACGCGTGTTGGTCATCGCTTGCCTGGAGCGGCTGACGACGGGCTTGTGAGCCGGGACGGTCCCCGGGGGCTGATGCAGCAGCCACAAGCTGTCGCTGGACAAGGGCGTGCGTCTTGAGGTGCCGGTCAAGGTGATAGCCTATCTTGTATGCCGTGCTGCATCCGGGTACCGGGCATGAGAAAGGGCGTTCCTGGCTGTGGGTGTGACTATGTCTGCTGGCCTCTGCCGGGCGACGAAAAGACGCGCTACAGCCTTCAAAGAGGCAGCTATAGACCCTGTGTCTGCTGCCGGGAGGCTTGCGCTGCTGCCAGCCACTGGCCTGAGACAGCAGCAGGTCATAGATTTCAGGAGGCAGGCGCTCGGCAGTGGATCGGGTATGGACGTAGAGGTGCACCTTCTGTTGTCCCGAGGTGGTGAATGCTTTGCCACAAGTTGGCACCGGGCAGGTAAAGGGGCGCTCGCCGGTATGGCTGCGGTGGTGCACCGCCAGGCCACTGGGGCGAGCAAAGCGTTTGGTGCAGTTCTCTACAGGACAGACGTGTGGTCTTTTCTCGTCATGGGTGTACATATGACGCCGTCTTTCCTTCGGGCAGTTGAACCCTTGCGGGCAGTCTGCGACAGGGCAGGCACTCCGGTAGTCAGTGGTGCTGGCACGGGCCGGGTGACGCGACTGGCGCGCGGGCTTGTACCGGCCAGCTGGCAGACTGTGCTGGGCTGGGGCCGTGGGCTGCGGTGTTCCGGCACTTGTGTCACCGTCAAAGCCGACCTTCTCCGGCAGTGCGGGCGGGACTGACGTCAATGAGTGGGAAGAAGTCGGACTCAGCATTGTCGATATTCTCTTGAGGACACCAGTGGAAAGAGTTTTGACAGTTGCCTGGGCATTTGTCACGCCGCCCGGCTGACAAGCTCGTTAGTTCTGGCCGCGCAGAGCAAGCGGCAGGTTGATTGCGCTGGCCAGCAGGGTTTGGCAATGGAAAACACCCAGGGTGTTGGCCTGTACCAGTCCCCTGGCGGCCATCGACAGGTTTCAGGCCGGTTCTTGCTCCGGGTTGGGACAAGAGGCCAGCCACAGCAGGAGCTCGGCCGCTTCGTAGGCCGGTGGTGACGCCCGGCGGGAGGGGACGGGGAGCTTGTGTGTGGTCAACGACAGGCGCTCCTGCAACCGGGTTTCCTCATGGGGCGGCGCCGGCGCCCTGCAGCAGGCAATGGTGGTTTCCTGGCTGGTTGATGACAGGCGCCGCCAGAGTTCCGTCTCTTCCAATGCTGGAGGAGTGCTGTGGGAGGGGACAGACATCTCCCGGGTGGTTGAAGGCTGGCACTGTCGAGCTTGTGGGGGTGCAGCAGGATGCGTCTCCGGCTGGCAGCGACCGGTGCCACTCTGGTTGTCCTGTTGCGCAGGCGATGGCTGGTTTGTCGTGCGCTGCATGACTGGCGGTGCCAGGCTGGTCTGAGCCGACCGGCCGCTGGACGCATCCCTGTATGCAATGCTTTTTCTGTCGGGCACTGCCGCTGGGGGATGTGTGGCCACAGAGTTGATGCCAGCCTGGCGATTGTCGTCTGCCTCCGGGGGCTGCGCAAGAAGCCTGGCAGGCGCGCTGCTCTCTCCCGGGTTCGGGACAGGGTCAGGACCGGGCCGGTGTGCGCTGCTGTTCGTCAAGAGCTGGCGGCCGGGGCGGGTTCTGTCTTTGAAGTTCATGCCAGAGCCAGCAAAAGGACCGGCACCATGTGCACTGCTGCTGTGGAACCGGGCATAGTGTTTTGCTTGGCTGTAGCCTCTCTTGAACAGTGTTGGACAGCCTTCAACAGGACAGGCAAAGGGCTGTTCGTCAGCATGCTTCGGCCGGTGTCTTTGCTGATGTGATCTGCTGGGGGACCTTGTGCCGCAGTCTGGTATCGGGTATGCGAAGACGCGTTGTCTGCTATGAGCAAGCTGGCAGTGCTGTGTCAGTTTGTAGGGGAAATCAAAGACGCCGCTGCATCCTTGAAAAGGACAGGCGAGCTTCCCGGTCGGGTTCAGGCATTCGTGCTCCGGGTTTGCTGACAGGTCGGGGTTGCACAATATTTCCGGGGCCGGGCGGGGAACGGGAGCCGGGGGTACATTGATGCAGGGCGTAACAAGACACTGCCTGTTGGCTTGCCTCGGGAAGACCTCGCCAGGATTGGGAAGGGAGACAGTCAATGATGGGGGGGCGGGGCAGTGCTGCACCTTTACGCCGTGCCGGCTGCCGACTGGGGCGGGAGCCTGCATCGGCACGGGCTGGAGGCTGGCGTGGTTTGCCGCATGAGAGGTCTTGTTTTCAGTGAAATGCTGCACTGTTCCAGCTCCTTTCAGTTTCAGTCGTCAAGTTGTCGTAGAACTGTGTTGTTACCGGGGGCAGCGCAGGCGGACAGGCGTGCCATGCTTCGGCCAGAGGACGCGGCAGGCGCGGGGCGGGTGGAAGCCTGTCAATGGATGGATAGCCGGCAGGATAAAAGTTGTATGTGGAAGCTGGCTGTTCGGTTAATGTGAAGGGGGCGGCATAGCCCCGCCAGGCACTGCTGTGATAGCCGGGCCAGACACTGCTGTGATAGCCGGGCCAGGCACTGCTGTGATAGCCCCGCCAGGCACTGCTGTGATAGCCGGGCCAGGCACTGCTGTGATAACCCCGCCAGGTACTGCTGTGATAGCCGGGCCACCCGCCCTGTCTCAGGCCAGCGTCGGGCAGGCAGTAGTGCCACAGTCCCAGTTGCAGGTTCGGGCCAGGGGCTGGCATGGGATAGCCGTCATATACAGTGCTCTGGCCAGGCGGTTGTGTCGCCATCGGCCAGATACCGGTGGGCTCTGGTCCGGTGGGAGGACGGGCGTCTGAGCTTGATGACCAGGTGGCAGACTCCCTGTTGGGAAGGGCCTGGCTGTCCGGTGCAGTTATGGCCTGCGGGGTATCTATGACCTGCGGGGAGTGCACGGCCTGCGGGGAGGGCGGGCTGCGCATGGCCGGCGGGGAGTGCTCGGCCGGCGAGGCATCGATGCCGGGAAGCTGGTCGCGGTCGGGCTTCTGGTGCTGCTGAAGATGTGTGTCCGGGCCTGCGTTTGTTGCGTATGCCCGAACGCGAGCCGAACTCCGCGGGCACTGCATGCCATGCGCCAAAAGGTGTCTTCTCAGGTGTTCCTTTCTTGCGTGAGTCTTTCCACAGAGTTCATAAGGGCAGACAAACGGCCTCAGGCCGCCATGCACCGACCCGTGTCTTATTCGGGCACTGGCTGTCGTAAACCGCTTTTCACAGTCCGCGAAGGTACAAGGATAGGGTTTGTCACCGGTATGAATACGCAGGTGTTTCAGACGGTCTTGCTTGCGCAAAAAACTTTTGGCACAACCCTCAAAAGGGCAGTCGTGGATTTTTTTTCTGTGATGCATCACTTCGTGCCTTCTCCGATCCCGGTCGGATCTGGAGCCAAACTGTTGTTCACAGCCCTCCCACAGGCAAACAAAAAGTCTTTCTGCCGCGTGGGCGCGTTTGTGTGTGTTCAGGCCGTCTGCGGTTGCAAAGACTTGTGTGCACTTTCTGTGAGGACAGATAAAGGGGCCTTTCTCGCGATGCCTCAGAGGGGCGCTTTTCCGGCCTTGCTTGCGGCTGGACCCTTCATTACAGATCTCTGTCAAGCGGGAATGGGGCCGTAGCCTGGTGCGGCCGGCACTCCGCCTTGTCAGATTTTGTGGACCATCAAAGCGGCTACTGCCGCTTTCAAAAAGGCGCAGGTGCCGTTTTTGCGCGCTCTGGCGGAGCAGATGCCGCTTCCCGTCAGTGTGTGGTTTGACGGCGCCAGTAGCCTTATGAAGCGGCAAAGAGGCCGTAGTCACTGTGCTGGCAGAGGAGCGGCGGCGTGCTCTGCCGTCTTTGTCATCAGAAAGCCTGGCGGCCACTGCGGGATTTGTTGAGCGAGTTTGGCGGTGCGGTGCACGGCGGTGCGTTGAATGCATCATTGTCGATATTCGCCTGATGTGCGTGACCCGGGTGCCGATGGGATGGTCGCAAATAGTTCGCCTCATGAAACTGACAGCCTTGTTATATCGCCTGGCGTCCAGCAGGTTGCGGGTGTGCTGGCGGACAGCCTGCAAAAGATCTGCATGAATTGTGAATGGCGCAACCGGCTGCGTGATGGTCAACTGCTACTGATTTCGTCCTGCGCTCCGGGTGGCGGGCTCAATGTCGGCCATGCCATGTAGCGCAACAAGCTGATTTATGCATTGGCAGCCGTCGCACTGGTGGTCAGTTGCGACCTCAACAAGGGTGGCAGCTGGGCGGGTGCTGTCGAGCCGCTCGACAAGCTCAAGTGTGTTCCGGTCTGTATTCGATCGCCGAGTGATGCTTGCGCCGGGCTGGTGCTTCTCTGTTTTCGAATGAAGAGCTGGCACCTTTGCCAACAGGCTCCACGCCGGTGGTGACGCGCTTGTCCCGCCGATTGTGAAACGAATTGTGCTGCCCTCACCGGGCCGGCTGGAAGGCTTGGTGCCGGGTGTGGATTCGCAGGTGCTTTGCGCGATGACTGCTGCTGGGAAATCGCCTTTTGCAGTCAGGGAACAGGCAGGGAAAAGACTGCGTTCCCGTATGAAGGTGGATATGGTTGCGCAGGGTTGCCTGCTGGGTAAACCGCTTCTGGCAGTCTATGAAAGGGCATACACAGGGCCTTTCTCCCCTGTGTATGCGAAGGTGGGTTGTCAAGTGACCCGACTGCCTGAAGCTGCGGCGGCAATTTTCAAAAGAGCAGACATAGGGCCGTTCGTCCGTATGTATGCGCAGGTGTCTCCTGACGTCAGTTTTCCTTTTGAAGTATGCGGTGCAGGCTTCAGCCGGGCAGGGATAGGGTCTTTCTTCCCGATGGACACGCGAGTGCATTTGCAGCTGCCACAGCAGTCCGAACCTTTGATGGCAGTTCTCAAAAAGACAGCTATAGGGCTGTGGTCCGGTATGGGTGTGAAGGTGTCTGTTGAGCGTTGCCCTCTGGCTGAACCGCCGCCCACAACTGTCGTGCGGGCATCTATAGGGCTTCTCCCCGGTGTGGATGCGCAGGTGGCTCGTCAGGCGGGTCCGCCACTTGAAACGCTTGCCACAACTGTCAAACGGGCAGTCATAGGGCAGCACTCTGGTATGAATGCGCAGGTGGATGTTCAGGGCGCCCGGCTGGCTGAAATGGTTCTTGTTGCTACTTGCAAGCGGGCCGATCCGGTGCCGCTTGTCGGCCGGGGGGCGCAAACCTGTTCCCGGTTCCTGTTGGTGACCTGCGTGTTTGTCCGGGGCATGGACACCACAGACGCCGCTGGCTGTCGTGCTTCGGTCGGCGAGCGCAGGTGCTCCCCTTGCGGGGCGATGCAGTTCCCGGTGATTCCTCTGGCAAGGGAGGAGCGGCGCGTCGTCACTGGTGGCAGGCACAAGAAGCTGCTTCCCATTGGTTTGCCGTTTCCGGGCCTGAGTTGGGCTGTGACAAGAGGCCGCCAGGCCTGCGCCGTTGATATATTGGCGCACCCCCTTGCCTGTTGTAGACAGCGTGCGGCTGCTCGTTATTGTTGATCGCGTTTGATGTGGTGCACGCGTTTCGCTGTATGGGGCCTTGTATCGGATTGAATGCAGCATGCGTCAGTCTCCGCCTGGAGCCAGCAGTTGTACTTTGGACGGCGGCTGTGCACAAGGCGCACCATGGAACCAACAAGCTTGTCGGATGGCTGTGGGCACGGCTGGTCGTGACTATGGGAAGCTGGCCGATGGCTACCAGCCAACGGGAAAACAACAGCGATTCCTGGCACCGGTCTGTTCGGCCGGGTGCCTGGGTACGTCCGTGTCCTGTCATGGCTGATTGCCGCCTGGAACCGGACCGCTCCTGCGCTCCAGGCGATCAGCGGTTCTTCTTGTTAACCGCAGGTGGCGCTCTCCCCTGGCCGGGATGCCGAGCCTTCCCACAGGGCCGCCGCTGCCATGATGACCGCTGGTGCTGATCGGCTTTCCGGAGCGGTACGTGCACAAGGGTGCAGCCTTCGGCATCACGCTGCCGGGGCTTTGTCAGGCTGCGTCTTTGCGCAAGCCGCATTGAAAGGCTTTTGCCCGCGTGCGCACGAGATGTTTCTTTCCTGTGGCCCCTCCGATGCCGTTCCATATTATGTTTGCGCGTAAAGGTTTCTGTGCAGCCTTCATGAGGGCAGGCAAAAGGCTTTGTCCCGGTATGAGATCTTATGTGGCTTGTCAGGTTGCCCGCCTGCGCGAACCGCTGCGAACAACCTTCGAACGAGCAGACATAGGGTTGTTCTCCGGTATGGGTGCGACGGTGATTTATCAGGGAGGCCCATTGGCGAAATCGCCACTGGCAACCTTCAAAAGGGCAGGCAAGGGCACGCTCACCGGTATGTATTTGAAGGTGCGCGTTGAAGGGTGTCCGATGCCTGAACCTTCGTCCACAAACTTCAAACGGGCAGGTATAGGGCCGCTCTCCAGTATGGCGTCGCTGGTGTATTTGCAGGCAATGGCGCTGGGTGAATCCTTGGCCACAACTTTCAAATGGACAGACATAGGGCTTTTCGCCGGTGTGGATGCGCCAGTGGCCTCTCAGGTCATTGCGCTGGGCGAACCGCCTGTCACAGCCTTCAACCGAGCAGACAAAGGGTCGCTCTCCGGTATGCGTTCGAAGGTGAGCTGTCAGCACATCTTTTCTGCCAAACGGCCTTTGGCAACCTTTAAACGGGCAGGTGTAGGAGCGGGTGTGGCTGCGATAATGGGCGACCAGGCTACGCCGATGACCAAATCTTTTGACGCAGTTCTCAAAAAAGCAGACGTGTATCGTCTTTGCCTGCTGGCCTTGCACAGTGTGACTCTGGCCTTTTTCATGGCTCCGGACAGGAGGAGGCAGCGGAGCCTCACTGATGTGGGCAGGACCTGGGCGTCGCCAGCAACCGCGCACAGTGTCAGGGTAAAAACCAGGTTCCGCTGCTGCCTTTCCAACATTTTTCCCTTTGAACCCGAAACGGGGCTGTCTGCTGCGGGGAGAGCCAGAGGGTGCGCCGCCGGCTGCGGGCCTGGACTGCGCTCTTGAGCGGGGCTGTTTGTGTGGAGTCCGGTACTGGGTCGAGGGGAGCATATGCCAGTGTCCATCGCGAACCATCAGTTTCATGGTGCGGTCTATTGTGTGCACAACTGTTGCACGATGACAGAACAGACCGGTTGGGTTGTTCCTGGCATGGTCAGCCGCAGCTATGCGAAGTTGGTCGATGGGTGCCGGCCAACTCAACGACAAAAGTTCCAGCAGCCGCCTGCTGTCGGGATGGTCAGGAGAAGGCACTTGTGTGCGGGCATGGATCATTGCTGCTGGAATATGACCTCCCCTCCGGTTCTCGCGCCAGGGTGCCGTTGAGGCGTTGTCACCGGTTTCCCATCCTGCTGTCCGTCCAGTCAGGCAGTCAGGTGCGCCGGGCGAGTGTTTTTGTGTAGTGCCTTGCCAGGAGTCGAGTGCAGCATTGTCAGTCGTCCCAGGTCATCAGTTCGGGCCTGCGCTGGACAAAGCGGTGGCAGGAATGTCTCCCGGAAACCTGACAAGCCGGTCGGCTGGACGGACAGGCACGGACGCAGGGCGCAGACAGGGTGGAATTGAGTCAACGGGAGGACAAAAGTCCGGATATCTCCGGCCTGTCCGCTGGGGGCTGTGGATGTACTCCTGGCCTGTCATGAGGCCGGGGAGCCGCACCCGACGGCCTTTTTTCACCAGCCAGGCCCGGGAGGGTCTGGAAAGTTGAGCAACCGTGCCAGTTCATCCTCTGTTGGCACCCGTGCTGACCCTTTGTTGAATGACATGGATACCTCTGCCGGGGGCGATTGCAGCCATTGCCAGAATTCTTGCTCCTCGACAGAGTTTGTCGTGGGTGAACAATCACAAGTGCCACAGGCTCCGGACGGCTGCGCCAGCCACTGCCATATAGTCATGGGCTCCGGCGAGGCCGACGCAGCAAGGACTGGCAGGGTGCTCACAGAGGCAGTGCTCGCGGCGGGCTGTATAGCGGCTGGCTCGGGCAGCAGGGGCTGGGAAGGAGGGGAGCGGTGTGCAGCGTTGCTGTCGTGCGGCAGCAGCAGATCCTGTGGCTGGCCATCGCTTTCTCCACCGGTCCGGATAAAAGGCAGAGGGAGGCTGCTGTGCCCTGCTGCGGGCTTCAAAGTGGTTGTCGCACGGATCACTTCTTGTCGCGGGCAGTTCACAGTCTGCCAAAGGGCTGCGACAGGGGAGGACTCTGAAGTGGGTTGCAGGTATGCGCCTGGATTCGTGCTGGTGACGATTCCTCCGTTGTATTGGCGTTTCCGGTTTGAAGAAAGCTGGCCTGAGGCTGAGGAATGGGTGAGCAGGTGTTTTTTCAGGCCGCTGTGCAGCTTGAACCGCCACTCACAGTCTTCATGCGGGCAGTGCCAGGGGCGTTCTCCGGTATGGGTGCGCATATGGTCCTGCAGGTCAATGCGCTGTTTGAACCGTTTCTGACAGACTGTTTCCGGGCAGACATAGGGCCGCTCTTGCGTATGCGTGCGCAGGTGAGTCTTCAGGTTGGACTGCTGGCTGAACCGCCGGCCACAGCTTTGATGCGGGCAAACATAAGGCTTCTCGCCGGTATGGGTGCGCAGGTGAGGTTTCAGGTGTGAGCGCCGGGTGAACCGCCGCCCACAAGTTTCATACGGGCAACCATAGGGCTTTTCTCCGCTATGGGTGAGCAGGTGAGTCTTCAGGTCTGGTTGCTGGGTGAACCGCTGCCCACAAGTGTCATACGGGCAAACATAGGTCTTCTTTCTGGTATGGGTGCGCAGGTGAGTCTTCAGCTCTGACTGCTGGGTGAACCGCTGCCTGCAATCTTCAAGCGGGCAAACATGGGGGAGATCGTCGCCATGGGTGCGATAATGCGCGTTCAGATTCTTGTTGTAATGGTAGCGTTTGTTGCAGCCCTCAAATGGACAGACGAACATCGCTTCTGCACGCAGGTTTTCCAGAGGGTTCTCTGGCACTGCTGAGTACTTCCGCCGTTTGCTGCCTTGCGCATGAGGAGGCGGCAGAGTGTCGTCACCGCTATGGGGCAAAGGCCTTTGCCGGCTGGTGTGTGACCCGGGAGCGCAAATGGTGTACCTGGCAGCATCGCCAGGCCTTGCGTCTGTGACGCTATGCCGGATCTTCCGGGTTCCGATAGCATCAGCCCGACTGGTCACTGTCTGTTCAGGATCATGTGTTGAGAGAGTGGTGTTGTGTAGTGTCTTGCATGGCGTCAGCATGGATTTGTATCCGTCCAGAGTTGTTGTCTTGTTATGTTGGACAACGCTGTTATTGATTTTGCACATGATAATGCCAGGAAATCTGGGGGGCTTCGGCGCGTGTACGCCTGGCGGCTGCTGTGGACCCTGGCGCGCTACCAGATCATTGACATCCTCTCCGTCCTGAAGGACGGGGCTTGCCGCGCACTGGGTCAACCGGAACACAAAGGCAGACACAGTGTTCGTGTCAGGGGCCCGGTGCCGGCGTTCACTTTCGTCCCTGCATGGATCACTGCCGCCGGCACCGGGCCTTGCCTCTGGTCTGACGGCACGGAGCCATTGTCAGCGTTGCTCCTCTCCCGCCGCAGGTGACGGCTCCCGCCTGTAGGGAACAGGTGACCACAACCAGAATGGTTGACCCGCACCATAGTGTGTCATGGGATACCAGCCAGGCAGGCTGTAGGCTCCCGGCGCGAGCATCGGCCAGGGCCATATATTCATGGGCGGGAACCAGACTGCCGGAAGAGGAAGGGGCAGGCCGAGGGGCGCACCTGTGGTGGCGCTTGCCCAGGGCGGCTGTATGGCAACCGGTCTGAAGGCGGTCTGCGGCGCGGCAGCAGGCAGCAGGGGGAGGCTGCCAGGCGAAGCACGCCTTCTCAATGGGTCTCCATGGATGTGAGGCGAGAAGATGTCCGGTCTCTGCGTAGAAGCCCGTGTCTGTGGCCAGGCATGGCTGCCGCTGGCAGATCCTGTGCCGGGGCCTTCAAAAGGAGCGTGAAAGGATGGGTCGCGGGCGTGGGTTTGCAGGTGTTGTGCCTGACTGGCGCGGGTAGGAAATCGCTGTTCGCACTGGGGTATCGGGCATGACAAAAGCCGTTTTGCGCAATGGAGCCGCAGGTGGGTGATCAGGTGTGCCCGTTGCAGGAACCTTGCCTTGCAGCCTTCCCTCGGGCAGGCGCGCGCGCTGCTGTGCAGTTGCAGGTGGTGGCCCAGGGCGGCACTCTGGGGGAACCGCCGTCCGCAAGAGTCAAGCGGGCAGATATAGGGGCGCTCGCCGGTGTGGAGGCGAATGTGGGTTTTCAGGGAGATCCGCTGGGCAAAGCGCTTTGTGCACGGGGCAAACGTGCAGGCATAGGGGCGCTCTTTGGTGTGCAGTCGCAGGTGTTTGTTCAGGGCAGTGCGCTGGGTGAACCGTTTCCCACAGTTATCCCACGGGCAGCCATGGGGACGCAATCCTGTGTGGATGCGATAATGCTCTGTCAGGTTATAGCGGGTGGAAAAGCGTTTGTCGCAGTTCTCAAAAGAGCAGCTGAAGCGCTGTTTGTTCGCGTGCAATCGCCCCTGTGTTGCTTGCTGACGGCTGGTGGGGAGGGGCGCTTTACCCTTGGGCTCCGGGGATGAAACGCGCGGCTGTCCGATGTGACGACGCAGATGGTTGTTCAGGTATGCCTGCTGGGTGAACCGCCTGGCGCAATGCTCAAACGGGCAGACACAGGGGTGCTTGAGGCTGTGGGTGCGCAGGTGGTTGTTCAGGGATGACTGTTGTGTGAACCGCCTGGCGCAATGCTCAAACGGGCAGACACAGGGGTGCTTGAGGCTGTGGGTGCGCAGGTGGTTGCTCAGGTATGCCTGCTGGGTGAACCGCCTGGCGCAATGCTCAAGCGGGCAGGCATAGGGGCGCTTGTGGCTGTGGGTATGCAGGTGGTTGTTCAGGGATGACTGTTGGGTGAACCGCCTTCCGCAATGCTCAAACGGGCAGACACAGGGGTGCTTGAGGCTGTGGGTGCGCAGGTGGTTGTTCAGGGATGTCCGGAGGCTGAACCGCCTGTCACACTGCTCAAACGGACAGGCGTGGCGGGCCTCGTGGCGGCGCAGGTGGTTGTTCAGGGATGACTGGCGGGCGAAACGCCGTTCACAACCCTCAAACGGGCAGGTATGGCGGGGGTCGTGGCGGCGCAGGTGGTTGTCCCGGGCTGCCTGCTGGGAGAACTGCTGGCCACAATTCTCAAACGGGCAGGCATAGGGGCGCTCGCCGGTGTGGCATCGCAGGTGATTGGTCAGGGATGTCCGTTGGGTGAAGCGCATCTGACAATTTTCAAACACGCAGGCATAGGGACGCTTTCTGGCGTGGATGAGGCAATGCATTGTCAGGTTATAGCGGCGCCCAACTGATGTGGAGCAGCCTTCATGCGGGCAGCTATAGCGTTTGCCACTGATGTGGGATTTCTGGTGCTCTGTTCGCTCACGGCAGCGGGCAAAGCGCGCCTGGCACCCGGGGAACCAGCAGGCAAAGAACCGATGTGCGGCATGGTACCGTTCCAGGTGATAGTTCAGGGAGGCCCGCTGGGCGAAGCGCTTGTCACAATCCTCTGACGGGCAGGCAACAGGGCGCTCTCCGGTGTGCAGTCGCAGGTGCGCGCGCAGGGATGCCGGCCAGTTGAACGCCCGTCGGCAATCGGCAACCGGACAGAAACAGAGCTGCTCTCCCGTGTGGAAGCGCCAATGCATGGTCAGGGATTTCTGCCATTTGAACTGTTTGCCACAATAGGGAAACGGGCAGTGATAGCTGTGGTTTTTTCTGTGGATACCACCATCTATCTCCAGGCCCTGCCGGGTTTGGAAGTCTGTGCCAGAGCCCTCAAGGTGACAGACGAGCCCCGGATTCGCCCTTTGGCCCGGCAGCGCAGACCGGCGCTCGCCCGGGCACTGTAGCTCTGTTGCACCCCTGGGAGAGGGACGGGGTAGAGCCTCGTCACCGGCAGGGCGCTCAAGAGGAGTCTGTCGGCCGGCGGGCCTCCTCAAAAGACGCGCTGAACCCTGGCCCCCCCCCACAGCCCCTGCGCCAGTGGCACTCTGGCGGACCTTGTGGCTTCTTCCGGCTACACCTGCGCGCCTGGCCGGTGCTGGCCGTCCAGGACAGGTTTCTGAGCCGGTGTTGTTTCCTGCCGTCTTGTCTCGAATCGAATGCAACACTGGTTGGTACCCGTCCAGAGTCATTGGTACGCGGTTGGACCGCGCCCTTTGCGTGTTGTCATATCATGATGACCAGCCGGTCATGTGCCTGGGCGCATGGCCAGGCGTCGAAGCAGGTCTTTGCTCGACGGATGCCAACCAGCGCAAAGACAAAAGTTATACATGTCGCCCGTCTGGTCGGCCGCCCCCCAGGCATCCTCGTTCTGCAAGGCATCACTGTCGCTGGAACTGAAGGCATCTTCCTGTGCATGGACTTCGGCGTTGTGCAGCGACCGGAACCTGGGCCCGTGTTCATCCTCTCCGGCCGCCGCCGGCTCCTGACTGGACAGGACGAGCATCTCTGTCCGGGGCGATGGCAGCCACCGCCAGAGTGGCGGCTCTCCGGCACAGTTGGTCACGGGAACAGGGGCAGGCGTGTCACAGGCTGCCGGTGACAGGGTGTGGCCGGTGCGGGCTGAGGTCTTGAGCAGGTTTCGTAGCGCGCCCTGTGCCGCAGCACCAGCATTCGTCCAGACGTGCTCTGGTTTGGGCAGATGTGTCGCAGCGATTTCTCTTCTGGCAGCTGGCAAGCTTGTCAGCCAAATCCCCTCATAGCCCGGTGTCCAGATAATAGGTGGTGAGTCGACGCTCCCAATCCACTGTCAGACGTGAGCTGGACCTGTCGTTTGCCTGTTTGGTCGGGCGCTTGAGTATACCCTCATTCTGTGATGGATCACTGTAACGGAAGCTTGACCTGTGCGCTGATTGATTTGCTGGCGTAGCGGACCGGGATGTCTTCCACTGCTCCATTGTCGTCTCTGTAGTCAGTGGTGGCGGCTTCCCCCAGGTCGGGACGGGCGTCTTGCCCCTGTTCGACTGCGGCCACTGCCAGAGGCGTTTTCCCCCGGCAGACTGCGTTATGGGATGAGCGTACAAAGTGCCCCGGGCGTCCCGGGTACCTTGCCGCAACTTTTCTGGATCACGACCCTTTTCGCCAGTCGGGACAGAAACAGGATGAGGAGGTTGTGCCGCTTGGTGCGTCACAAGATTCGTGTTGTGATGCGCTTGTCTTCCGGGCCTCGCCAGGGGGAAGGGCGGCGTCTTTTGCAGGTGATGTGCCAGAGCTTGTTGTAATCCGTTGCCAGCGCCGGCGGGCTGCATGCCTGTTGCCGCAATAGAGCCGAGGTGCAATCTATGACCTGTGTGGCCTGGCAGCGCATGTGCACGCAGATCACAGGCAGCTGTCAATCGCATCTCAAAGTTGCCGAAAAGGTAGCTGTAGACTCGCACTGTCCGTTGCCCGTCAGTCAGACGCGGCTCCCCTCTGTCTGGCAGCGCGTATAGCGATGAGGGGGCCGTAGCGCTGCGAGAATTCCCGTCTGTTTTCCTCACATCAGGGACGTCTGTTCCCCCGTGCGCCGGTAGTGAGGAAAAGCGGGGACTGTTTCTGTAGCCACGCAGAAGTATGCGCGGGTTGAGCTGGCGCGATAACCGTTCTTCGCAGACCGCCCGGGACAACACAACAGGTTTCTCTCTCGTATGGGTACTCTGGTGTCTTTGCTGGGATTGTTGGCATGAAAAGCTTCTTTCGCAGCCCTCATGAGGGCAGATAAACGGTTTGATTTTCGTATGGGAGACCAGCTGCCCTCTTGCGCCTGACTGCGTGCGGAGCCGGTTGGCACAAGCTTCGAACGGGAAGGCATAAGGGCGTTCTGCATGATCGGTGCGCAGGTGGCCTTGCAGACCCTGTTTCTGTGAGAAACGCTGGCGACAACCTGCAAACAAGCAGACATGAGGTTTCTCTCTGGCGTGGACGCGCAAATGTGTTTTCTGGTGCGCTGACTGCCTGAATCGCCGCTGACAATTTTCAAGCGGACAGGCATAAGGCAGCACTCTCGTGAGGTCGTGCGTGTGCGCCTGCTGAATGTGTGCCTGCATTGATACCAGCTGCACGAACCGCCGGTCACAACTTTCAATCGGGCAGACATAGGGCCGCTCCCCCCTGTGGATTCTGGTGTGTTCGTACAGGAACGCTCGCTGCCTGAATCGCCAGCCACAACTTTCAACCGGGCAGGCATAGGGCCGTCCTGCAGGAGAGCGGTGACAAGCAATGGTTCCTCTGCGGGTGGACTTGTTCGGCATCGAGGGCAGCATGGGTCCAGGTTCTTCAGTCCAGAATCATCAGGTGGGTATTGGACCGGTGCGATGCCGCGCTTGCACCTCATGAAGCTGACAAGTTTGTCCGCCAGCGCCTCGCATGGCCTGGCGTCAAGACAACAGGTGATGCGTCGAGGCCGGACCCGCAGTGGGTTGCTGCCAGCCGCCCTGTCTGCCTGGCACCGCCGGGCGAGCGCTTTGTTCAGACAGAACGGGTTGTTGTACAAAAACATTGGGTGTTCCTGCCAGAGCACTGGTCGGCCATGCACAACACTGTCTGTCGGGTGGTGCCATCTCTGCGACCTCCAGGGTGCACACACCAATTGTCATGACGCTGAAAAACATCTGGTCGTGCAGGAAGAGTGGAATCTTCATTCTCAAAGAGCGCCAGACAAAACTGATTGCGCGTGCCTGTGCGCGCTCTTCGATCCTGTGAAGCACTCTCAGGATCGAGCAGGCCACAGGCGAGCTGTTACCACCGGCGATTTTGTGGAATCTGCAACAAGGGGAGGAACCGGCGTCACAATCTGCTGTCAATGCCCGGAGTGCCGGACGCAAAGGTTTCCGGCGCATCATGACAATCACCCGTCGGATAGACGGCACATGAGACACCGAGGAAAAGTAAATGGATTCCATACAGCAGCTGCATGGCGTTGTCCCGCTCCATGACACAAGCACCGGGCGCATGGCAGCGACCGCCCCCGTTCGTCATCAGGACAGATATGTGGGGCCCGCCGCCCCGTGCAGCAGCCTTGGCAGCACACAGCAGGCGGTATATGACGAGCTTCCCTGGTTCGAGCAGAGCATGTCCCAGCCCCAGCGTGACCTCAGTGCGGTGCTGCGACCGCATGCAGGCCTCCGTGGCACGCCCTACGCGGATATTCTGCGCACCTTGCAGGGAACAGAGGGTATCGGGTTCTTTCAGCGTGAGCTCGAACGCCGGAAAGAAATGGAAGCCCGGGGGCTGGAATACACCTTTGCGCCGCTACTGACCAGCCTGGACAACATGATGTCAGTGACAGACAACATACTGGCGGGTCTGCAATTCGAATGGCCACTGGATAAAGAAGATCTGGCGGCGTTCGGGGTGTTGAAAGGGCGCATCGACCAGCTGATAAAAGAGGGTGCGCCTTACAAACGCACAGTGCAGCTGGCCCTGATGATGAGCTGTATGCAGGAAATTGCTACGGTACGCTATGCGCTGCCAGGGCTGCGGATGCGCGCCCCTGCCCTGTTCAACAAAGCGGGCGCCGCCTCCAGCCCCCGCCTGAAGACATTCGAATTTGCCCGTCGCGATGCGGACGGGGCGAGCTGCAGGCTGGAAGCAAAAGACATTCCCCTGTCGCTGGTGTTGTCCTGCGCCTGGGGGCAACTCAAGTCCGGTGGCGCGGATGAAAAAACGCTTCTTCTGGCCGACTGGGGGCCCGACTACCAAAGAATTTTCCAGTGGCTGGACTCCCCCGAACTGATTCTGTATCCGTCATTTGAATATCTGGATCCCAGGGATTTCTGCTGTCTGGGGCACCTGCCGTTTTATCCATTGGGTATGACGAGCGTTCATGCGGTCAACGCTGATGGGTTGATGCGGACGCCACTGGACTTTTTCGCCCATGACGTCGTCCACACCAACCAGGTCCGGCAGCCATTTTCTTTCGCGCCTGACAGTACCCATCCCCTCGAAGGGGTGAGCAACCGCTTTCGCTTCCGTCAGTTGGTGATGAATCTTGTGCCCGCGTCTTTACGGGAGCATCAGCTGGATCTGGCTCTGGCGTTGATCCTGTTCAATCTCTTTCATGAAGAAACATCCTCTGGCGGCAGGAAATATCTGGAGACTGACAGCATGACGCGCCTGCTATACCGCATCAGCTTTCTCCGGCGGGAAAGAACGCTCGATTATCCGTCCTGTTATCAGACAATCACGGATTGGCAGGCACTGCTGGCCTGTCTGTGGGTGCACCGGCTGGCCAGACATTACCCTGACCTGGCCGCGCCTGTATCTGACGGGAAAATCGGGCAGCTGGCTGAAGACTTTGCCAGGACCGACATGGCCAGTTTGCAAGCGCATTGGACCTTCCTGCAAACACACTGGCAGGCGGTGCATCAGTACTTCATGTCAGACGGGGAAACGCGCGTCATGAACGATGCTCCAGACGGGGGCAAGTGGTATGACCACAGATTCCAGAATCCGCACGACCCCCATTTTGTGGGCGGTTTCGTGATGGTGAAAGAAGACTACAACTGCTCCTCGGAAAGGGCGGTGGACAACACCGATCTGGCCTATTTCTATGCACTTTTCGATCCTGTGGAGCGTCAAAAGATAGAACGGGCCACAGGTCAACCTTTACCGCCGGGGGCCTTGTGAAAGAAGGAGAGGAACCGGCGTCACAATCTGCTGCCAATGCCCGGGGTATCGGACAAAAAGTTTTCCGGCACCTGATGACAATCACCCATCGAATAGACGGCGTATGAGGCGCCGGGGAAAAATAATGCATTCAGTACAGCAGCTGCATGAGGTTGTCCCGGCCCCCGGCACGGACACAGAGTGTTGTGCGGCTATTGCGTCAAACCCTCAGCCCGGCAGGTGCGCAACAGCACCCGCCAGGCTTGGAGGTCGGCGGGTTGAACTGACCCGTTCACCTGTTTTCGCCAGCAGGGAATCGCTGGTGGCCACAGACGACGAACGTCCGTGGTTTGAGCGCGTCATGTCCCAGCCCCGGCGCGACATCAGTTCTCACCTGATCCGCGATCATGACATCAGGGGCAAGTTGCGCGGCGCGGCGGGCATCGCGTTCTTCCAGCAAGAAAAAGAGCGACGCATAGCCATGGATCATACCGATCTGGTGTATTTCGACAGGCTGCATGTTCCTGATACGCGACGGCAGATAAAGCGACTGTTGGGACAGCCGCTACCGCCGGGGTGTTTGTAACAGGTGTTTGTAACAGGTGTTTGTGACACCAGGAGGGGGAGCCGGGAGGCTTTCTCACAACAGCCTCCCGCTGATTTCAGAGGTTTTCTCCGTCCTGTTCTTCATTCAACAGAAAGGGAGGATCAAGGGGAGGGACATCACTGACCATATCGTCTTCGTCTTCCCGTAGCTGCGGCGCGTCGGTGCCGGCCTCCAGGTCGTTCTCCGCGCCGGACTCTTCGCCTGCCAGCGGCTCAGCCTCAGATACCTGCGGCTGGATGTCGCCTGGCAGACCCGCCTGAACCCGGTACGGGATCACAGCATCCCTGCCGTGCAGCTCGACAGATTCCGGTGCTTGCGGGTCTTGCCGCGCCAGGGGGGATATGCCTGCGTCACCCTCGCGTCCGTTCTGCTCATTGGCAGCCAGAAACACAACAAATGCCACGGATGCCGCTGTGACCACACCGCCACCGAGCCCCAGCCAGGGCCAGCTTGTTGCGGCCGGGCGCTGCAGCTGCGGCTGGCTTTGCTCAGTCGTTTGTTCCGGCTCTGGCGCAGGCTGAGGAACAGGTTCATCGGCGATGGCCGCACTGATGGCACTCGACAGATCGACATCAGCAAACTTCGGGTTGCCCTGACTTATGACGGCACCCGTTTTCCGGTAGCGCAGCGCCTGCTCGCGAATGTCAGGCATTTTCTTGCTCAGCACGCGCTGTATGTCGAGCTCGCTGGCCTCATCATCAAGAAGGGCAGACAGTGACTCACAGGTCCGATCTTTCTCTTCTTTTCCGGCATCAGCCATAAGACACCTCACTGGTCATTGTGGTCACTTACCCGGCTCTGCTCAGCAGGGGCCGGATAACCTTGTCTATGGTTTCTCTTGCCCGGAATATACGCGAGCGCACTGTGCCTATAGGGCAATCCATGACCTGGGCAATCTGATCATAACTCAATCCATCAAATTCGCGCAGGGTAACTGCTGTTCGCAGTTCATCAGGCAGGGTTCTCATCACCCGGAAAATTGCCTCTTCCATCTGGGTTTTCTGCAGGTTGCGCTCCGGGGTTTCGCTGTCCTTGAGCATGTAGCTATGATCGTGGGACTCGTCGCCATGTATGTCCACATCGGTGCTGGGTGGGCGGCGCCCCCGTGACACAAGGTGGTTCTTGGCTGTGTTGATGGCGATGCGGTACAGCCAGGTGTAGAAGGAGCTGTCACCGCGAAATTTCCCCATCGCCTTGTAGGCCTTGATAAAGGCTTCTTGAGTAACATCCTGAACCTCCTGGAAGTCGTGGATGTAGCTGCTGACAAGACCCAATATCTTGTATTGGTACTTGATGACGAGGAGATCAAACGCACGCTTGTCTCCCTTGCATACCCGCTCTACGAGGAGCTTGTCGGTCTCTGGTGCCTGTGCCATGTGCCGTCCTCAGTTCGTCGGGCCAGTGCCAGAGCCTAAGTCGAAACGTACACGCCCTGATCTGACAGCAGTGTTGGTTGCTCTGACAGAAAGTTCCATGGATTCGTTTTTTCTTCCCTGTTTGCATGAGCACAAACGCCTGCTGGAGCCAGCCTGCGCGTGAGTGGTGATCCGTTGAATCTGGCCGTGTATCCGACCGAGGAGAGAACAGCATATCGGCTGCAGCCACCATGAGCTGCATCACAAAACTCGCCTTCACCACTGAATCTAGCAAAGAAAGCATGCCTTCTGTTGACTGTTTCAGAAAAGGACTTTTGTGTCAGTGGGACAGGGGGGGCGCAGTTTCCTTGATGGGGCCGAATCTCAAAAGAACCCTGAGCTGGCGCAGGAGCTCCTGATCGGCAGCATCCTGGAATATCACCAGATGACGATGCCCCACTGGCCGGCCTTGATCATCATCCAGGCGCAGGCGCAGCAGCGTCAGGAAGGGGGTGACCAGCTGCTCGCCATCGAGATGGGCACTGTGCCAGCATCCGGTGCCGGATAGCAGGCGCCAGCGGCCGGCGTGAAAACGCAGCTGGCAGACAGCAGCGGCTGTGCAGCGCAGGTAGTCGCGCCGCAGGCCCAGGATAAAGGATGTGAGCAGCAGGGGAGCGGCAAGGGCTCCCCAGAAAGCGGTTCCGGAAAAGAGAAGACACAGGACGGGTGCGCCATGGGCGCAGAGCGCGAGCGCGAGCCATATGCCTGACTTTCCCAGGGGCAGATCAAGAAACGGGAGGCACTGGGCGGGCATTATGACGAACCAGAGTAACCATGTGTTGGAGTCTGCTGCTGTCTGGTTTTGCCAAACCGGTCAGCCATGCCAGCAGTTCTGTGTCTTCACAGGCCAGCAGTTCCCTGTAAGTGGCCTGGTCTGTGGATGTCAGCTGTGGGTAGGCCATTTGCGCGAAGGGGACCAGCAGTTTGTCGAGTTCCAGCATGCCGCGGCGGCTGTGCCAGAAAACGCGATTGAGCTCTTGCTGCTCCGAGGTTTCTTGTGTGCTGTAAGCCGTCATGCAATCACCCGAATGCCACTGTTTGCGTTGTGCTCGTCAAGAGCCTGCCCGACCAGGCCGAAAGCCCGTCGGGGTTGGCGATTCTAGAAGTGTCTGCAAGTCTTGGCAAATGCCATGAACGGGTGCGCAAAACGCCAGGGCTACAGGGACCGAGCCGTCGCGTCCTTGTTGTGACTGATTGAATGTCACCAGGGGGATCAGGGTCAGGCTGCGACCCTGTTGGCTATGAGAGGGGAGTCTGGCGGAAAGAAAAGTAGTGGCTGATGGATGTGCGCAGCACCTCATGACAGAGGGAGCTGGACAGGATAAGGCATCCGGAATCGAAGCTGTCTGCGCCTGGGTCGGGCTTGCTCCACTGGCAGTAAACGTCGAAGTCGACACAGTTCTCCCCGTGGACAGGGGAAGGCAGCATGATTCTCAGGTAAAAAGTGCAGTCGGTCTGCATGCGCCAGCGACTCATGAGCATCATGTGCGTGGGGCTGATGCTCCCCAGGTAGCCGAGCTCGCGCCCCGTTATGCGGTTGTAGACTTTGAGGAAGTGTGCCAGGTTTGCTCCCTGGAACAGGATAGGATGGGCCTCAGGCATTTTTTTTGACATTGTCGAAGCACTCTTGCCGCACAGTCCGTCGCGCCCTGCCCATTGAGCATGCGCTGTGGTGGGCTCTCCCGCTGCTGTCGCTGTTTTTGGGTTCCGGAGAGAGCAGGAGCCAGAGCCACCCTGCGGGGGGTAAAACCTGCCGATCTCCGGGGCCTTCTCAAGGGAGTGACCGTCTGTCGTTCTGGTGAATCACATTGGGTTTTCATGAAGAGTAGTACATCCCCCCGGCCCCGCTTTTCCTGGAGCGCGTTGTGGAAAACTCTTTTGTTGACGAGGTGATGGAGTGACAGGTACCGCTGAAAGCGAGGGCGGGGGAACTGTTCAGAGGCGCAAAGTTTCCAGGCTGTCAGTATGCGGCCCGGGGGCTGAAGTGTGCTGCTACGGCCTGAGTCTCTTTCCGGGAGAGTGATAATCATTGCTGCTGTCAGAGTGAGTGAAAAGACGCTGAGCTGTTTCATTGGCATTCCATCAGGCTGCCAGCCACCGGGGTGCGGCTGGAACGAAGAGGTGCCCCAAGGCCAGGCTGGCGATGGTCGGCTGAGGTGAGTTCAGGAGGGCAGAGATCGCTGGGAGCTCAAGCGATCGACGGGAAATGGCAGTTGTATGCAGGACAAGACAGTATCACCAGCACGAGGATAACAGCGGCCCCCGTGCAACAGGCTGTGTCCGGACAGGTTGAAATAGATTATACTTGCGGCCGCTTCCCCGGCTGTTCCGGCCCGGGAACATGCAAGCTGGCAACATAAGACATAAGCTGGAGACTGTGTTTTTTTACGGCTCGGGTCTTCGTCTTTCCGGCTCTGATTCATCTCCAATAGTTACACATCCAATAGCTACACAGTGGTTTTACCTTGAGCACAACTTACAACTTCGACAGTCAGCCATCGGCTTCCCGGGATGGGACGCCAGCCGCTCCTCTGCACCCCCAGTCCCATTATGCCCAGAGTATGCAGGATGATGAGATTGATCTGTTCGAGCTGGGCGAAAAGCTCTGGGACCGCAAGTGGACAATTATCGCCATTACAGCGTTTATCTCTGTGCTGGCGGTTATGGCTGCAATGCTGTTGCCGCCGACCTGGCAGGCCGGCACTCGAATATATACGCCCACTGCTGCTCAGATGGCCCCTTTGCATGAGATTCAGCAGGAGATGGATATCGGACAAACGTCTGCGGGCGCGGCCTTCTCTCTGTATTACCGCTATCTTACTGCCCCCTCCACCCTGCATGCTGTATTTGAGAGCAGTGGCCTTGCGGAGCTTATTCGGAAGGAAACTGGCGGCAAACATCTGGATGCGGCTCTTTCCAGTGGATTCAAGGCATTTCAAGACGACTTGAGCATAGAGAGAAGGGATGAGGAAAAAGAGGACGGCGGTCATTTCGTGACTGTCACCTATGAGTCCGGAGACCAGGCCTTTGCCGCAAAACTGATTAATAATTATCTGCTGCCGACGGCGCGCCAGCGCACAGCCGCTGAGCTGAGTTCCAACATCAAGATTGCGCTGAATCAGAAGATTTCTGGTATGAGTCGTCGTGTTAGCCAGATTGAAAATCGGTTTGTTGAGACCAACGCATTGAAGACTATGCAAATTGGTGAGGCTCTGGATACGGCCAAGGCGGGAGGGATTAGAGGCTTTCCTCAAGAACTTCCTCGAGATATTGGTACCAACATAGATTCTGGAACCATGTTTGTTCTTGGTTCGGATGTTCTTGCCAAACTTGTGGAACAGCACGTCAACGAGCTTGAGAGGTATAAATTTATCTCCCGGCCGCAGGAGAACGATTCTGACAGGCCCATGCTGGGAGAAGTGATTCCTCATGCCCTGATGCTGCAGAGACTGCAAAGCCTGGATGTGCAGTTGGATGACCTGCAGCCGGTGGTCGTTGACGAACCTGCCATGGTTCCTGCCAGTCCTGTCAAGCCAAAGAAAAAATTGATCGCTGTTCTGGGCGTAGTGCTTGGCGGCATGCTGGGTGTTTTTGTGGCTCTTGTTCAGATTGCCATTGCCAGTCGCAAGGAGAAGCAGCGTCAGACTCTGGACGAAATGTCATCCAGCCAAATGATGAGTCGCGAGCAGGAAATGGAAGCCTTGCGGAGCTAGACGGAAAAAAAGAGAAACCTGGCGGACACCAGGGACAGGTCCTGGTGTCCTCTCTTGAGTCCTGTCCCGTTCCTTGAAGCGAACAGGTTTGTATAGACCTGTTCGCCTGTGGAACATCCTCCTGTTGCCTGTTGCCTGTTGCCTGTTGCCTGTTGCCTGTTGCCTGTTGCCTGTTGCCTGTTGCCTGTTGCCTGTTGCCTGTTGCCCCTGCCAGGAAAGGTGAGTAAAAGTCGCAGGTACGCCATGATTGAGTGGTTTTTTCGACTCAGGGCGCGCCCTGATCTCGTAGCTGCTCTTCCTGGGCGGCCATTGCCCGAATAGCGCAGTGTTCCTGCTGGTTAACAAGCACAACAACCAGGCTGTTCTTGTTGTTTTGTCTGTTTTCACGGCAATAAAGAGATGAGTTCGCCTATAGCGCTCTGTTCGTGGAGTTTGCTGTCGTGGTGTTGTGGTACAGCGTCTGGCGATATGAGCGCGGGTCGGGCGGTTCTGCTGAGGAGGGGGCGGTGGTAGACTTCGGCCGCGCCACAGGGAATGGACCTTGGAGATGGTCCCTGGAAATGGACCATGCCTGCGCTGATCTTGCAGCGAATCGCTCTATGTGAATGAAGGTAGATAAACAGACAATGCAAAATATCACGGCGTGCAAAATTATCGGCGGCTGGATACAGCGCTACTTTTCGAGCGAAGAAGCTCTCGCCATGCTGTTCCTGCTGGCGGGAGCACTGGCGGTCATACTCTTGTTCGGCTCTGTTCTGGCACCAGTCATTGCAAGCCTGGTGCTGGCATTTATTCTGCAGGGTTTGGTCAGCATTCTGGAGCGGTTGCACTGTCCGCGGGGGCTGGCCGTCAATCTGGTTTTTTTGTTGTTCATGGCACTTTTTATTGCTGTATTTCTCCTGGTGTTGCCCCTGGTCTGGGATCAGGGAACGACCCTTCTCAACGAGTTGCCGCGAATGGTGCAGCCGTGGCGGGAACTTCTGAGTAAATTGCCTGAAGCCTATCCCGGAGTCTTTTCAGAGGCGCAGGTACATTCCTGGAGTGTGACGGCGCACGAGCAGCTGAGCAAAATGGGGCGCTGGCTGCTGTCAGTCTCCCTGGCGACGCTGCCCAACATACTGGCGCTTCTTGTGTACCTGGTCCTGATTCCTATTCTGGTCTTTTTCTTTCTCAAGGATCGTCAGCCTCTGATGCAGTGGTTTGTCGCCTTGCTTCCCAGCAAACGTCGCATGATAGATCAGGTCGGCGCTGAAATGAGCCGTCAGATTGCCAACTACATTCGCGGCAAGGCGTTGGAAATTGTCATAGTGGGTGCTTCCACCTTTGCCCTCTTTGCCGTTTTGAATATGCGTTATGCCGCTCTTCTTGGCTCACTGGTGGGTCTTTCTGTTGTTGTTCCTTTTATAGGTGCGGTGTTGGTGACTCTGCCTGTGATAGCCGTGGGTTTGTTCCAATGGGGCCTGACTGATCCGTTTTTCATCATGCTGGCGGCTTATAGTGTGTTGCAGATCATTGACGGCAACGTGCTTGTTCCGCTTCTTTTCAGCGAGGCTGTGAATTTGCACCCTGTAGCCATTATCGTTGCTGTGCTTTTTTTCGGTGGACTCTGGGGAGGTTGGGGCGTGTTTTTTGCCATTCCGCTGGCGGCACTGGTCAAGGCTGTTGCCACGGCCTGGCCGGCGCGGGCGTAGCGCATCTGTTGAATAAGACGACCCGGGCTTGTGACTCCAGTGCCAGAGGGAGACAGTGGCTTGCTGTTCTGCGCTGTCTTTGTCTCTGTCCTGTTTTCAGCCCTGGTATTCCGGGCTCGTCTGCATGTCCCGGATTTCCCGGAGGCGGTGGTTTATAGCCTCTTTGCGGCTGAAGGGCGTGTCGGGAACCGCGAGGGCGCGTTCCAGCTGTAAACGGGCCTTTGCAAGGTTTCCTGTCAGGAAAAAGTATTCGGCCCGGGCAGTGTGTGTTGCCAGAGGTTCTTTCGCCAGTCCTGCGGCTTCGGCCAGCCTGTACCAGGCCTCGGGATCTCGTGGCCTGGTTTTACAGATCCGGGAAAACAGGGTCTGTGCGTTTTTGTACTGACCATCTTGTTGCAGCAGGTCAGCGATCACAGTCGTTATGGGAAAGTTGCCAGGATTCAGGGCCAGAAGCTGTTGAAGGCTCTTGAGTGCCTGTTGTTGTTTTCCCAGGGCGAACTGAATCTGCTGGTGAAGTATCTGGATGCTGATGTTGCGGTTGTCGCTTGCGGTCAGCGGGCTGAGGGCCTTCTCGGCCGCCTCCGGGTTTTTCAATGTGTTTTCAGCCAGAGCCAGGCCGTAGCGGCTGGCAGTCAGTGAGCGGGTTCGCCCGGTGTTGACCTCACTGCGAAAAGCATCCCGCACTTTCTCTGGCGTTCGGCTCATCAGAAGCATGGCGCGCTTTTGCATCAACTGATAGGAGAGCTGTCTCTTGCTGTTGTTGACCGCCGGGTAGCGTTCGGCGCGGGCACGGGTGTCTGCCAGGCGGCTGCTGCTCAGGGGGTGGGTGCGCAAGAATTCGTACTGAGGGCCGGTGCCCTCCATTTTACTCATGCGCTCAAACAGACGAGGCATGCCGCGCGGGTCTATGCCAGCATCTGCCAGTATTTGAATACCGACACGATCCGCTTCCTGCTCGTGTGTGCGGGTGAAGCTGATTCTGGCATCCAGGCTGCCTGCCATGGTTGACGACAGGGCGGCTATGCCGGCATCCGGTGCACCGCTGGCAACCAACAGGATACTGCCCAGCAGGGCGGCCAGGGTGGGGAGTTGTTGCTGCTGTTGGGACTCTATGCTGCGTGCGTAATGGCGCAGGCGCAGGTGGGCCAGTTCATGGGCAATGACGCCCGCGAATTCGGCTTCGGTATCGGCGTAGTGAAAGAGTCCCGTGTGTATGCCCACGACGCTGCCGGGTACGGCAAAAGCGTTCAGCCAGGGATTGTTGAGCAGCACTATGGAGAGATCCGGCAAGGGGATCTGGCTGACCTCGGTCAGGCGGGCGACCAGGGTCTCCGTGTAGTCCACCAGTTGAGGATCGGCTTCCCGGGCAGATTGTCTGTTGAGCTGCAGCAGAAATCTTTGCCCCAACTCTTTTTCTTGCTGGCGGGAGACGATGCCCGAACTGGTATCCCCTATGGAGGGCAGACTGGATGCCTGGCTGGTTGCCGTCAGTGCTATGGCAAGCAAAGCCGGGAGTGCGTAGCGGAACAACGACATGCTTTGTACTGGAGATCGGAATACGAAGGGCAAAGGCCGTCCATTCTACCGGGGCAGCCGCCAGGATGCCACGTCCGTTTGCGGCAAGCCTGGTGAGGGCCGTCCCTGAAGGGGTAATTACTGATGCAATAGCCCCGCTGGCGAGCGTGGGCGATCTGCAAATGCACAGTTGTTGCTGGGGGGCGGGCGCATAAGAACAAGCCAGGCAGGTCCCGGCGGTCGGGCTTCATTGTCTGGACAGAAAGCTTTTCGATGACAGGGTGACTCCCGGCAAGGTGAGTGGTCGGTGACGCTTGATGACACTGAGCGACACAAGAAGGAAAAGGCGTTGAGTGTTATAAAACGCACAATCACCATCTCGTTTTTTCATAAAGATCTTCGGCTCAGGTCGGAGCTTGGCAATAGCTGTCTCCGGCAAGCGGAATGGACTGTGATGCTTGATGACACTGAGCGACACAAGCAGGAAAAGGCGTTAAGTATCATAAAGTCCATAATCACCATTTCGTCTTGCCATAACGATTTTTGGCTCAGGTCGGAGCTTGGCAAGACCTGTCCCCGGCAAGCTGAATGGCCTGTGACGCTGGATGACGCTGGATGACGCTGGATGACACGGAGCGACACCAAAAGGCGCTCAATGTCGTGAAACCACCAGCCCGCTTCGCTGTAAAGCGTTTCGCCTCAGGTCGGAGCTCGGCAAGGGCTGCCCCCGGTAAGATGAATTGATGAGGCGGTCGTGAAACTCACCGTCCCGTCTCACGATAAAGGCTTTTTTCGGCTGAGGTCGGAGTTCGGCGAGGGCTGCCCCCGGTAAGATGAATTGGTGAGGCGGTCGTGAAACTCACCGTCCCGTCTCACGATAAAGCTTTTTTCGGCTCAGGTCGGAGCTGGGCGAAGGCTGCCCCGGCAAGATGAATTGCTGAGACGTTTGATGACACTGAGCGACATAAACAGGCACTCGGTGTCGTAAAACTCACCGCCCCGTCTCACCATAAAGGCTTTTTTCGGCTCAGGTCGGAGTTCGGCGAGGGCTACCCCCGGTAAGATGAATTGGTGAGGCGGTCGTGAAACTCACCGTCCTGTCTCACGATAAAGGCTTTTTTCGGCTCAGGTCGGAGTTCGGCGAGGACTGCCCCCGGTAAGATGAATTGGTGAGGCGGTCGTGAAACTCACCGTCCCGTCTCACGATAAAGGCTTTTTTCGGCTCAGGTCGGAGTTCGGCGAGGGCTGCCCCGGCAAGATGAATTGCTGAGGCGTTTGATGACACTGAACGACATAAACAGGCACTCGGTGTCGTGAAACTCACCGTCTCGTCTCACGATAAAGGCTTTTTTCGGCTCAGGTCGGAGTTCGGCGAGGGCTGCCCCGGCAAGATCAATTGCTGAGGCGTTTGATGACGCTGAGCGACATAAACAGGCATTCGGTGTCGTGAAACTCACCGTCCCGTCTCGCCATAAAGGCTTTTTTCGGCTCAGGTCGGAGTTCGGCGAGGGCTGCCCCGGCAAGATGAATTGCTGAGACGGTTGATGACGCTGAGCGACATAAACAGGCATTCGGTGTCGTGAAATTCACCGTCCCGTCTCGCCATAAAGGCTTTTTTCGGCTCAGGTTGGAGCTGGGCGAGGGCTGCCCCGGCAAGATGAATGGCTGAGACGGTTGATGACGCTGAGCGACATAAACAGGCACTCGGTGTCGTGAAACTCACCGCCCCGTCTCACCATAAAGGCTTTTTCCGGCTCAGGTCGGAGCTGGGCGAGGGCTGCCCCGGCAAGATGAATTGCTGAGACGTTTGATGACACTGAACGACATAAACAGGCACTCGGTGTCGTGAAACTCACCGTCTCGTCTCACGATAAAGGCTTTTTTCGGCTCAGGTCGGA
>MPMQ01000041.1 GCA_002238585.1 Kistimonas sp. bin40
ACTTTCCCCGCCGCAAAGACAGAGCCGTTGCGGGCACGCGATAGGCTCACGTTCGTCCCGGACGGCTCTCCACACCCTTCGGCTCAGCGACGTCGACTCACGGGCTTGCGGGCTGCCCGGTCTGTGCGGTCTGTGCGGGCTGTGCGGGCTGTGCGCCGTGTACGGTGGGTGCGGCTTGCAGGGTCGGTGCGGCCTGCAGGGTCGGTGCGGCCTGCACGGACTGCACGGTCTGACGACGCCGGGCGGCGCCCCCGCCGCACGCCAGCCGGCGTAGCGGCGGACTGAGGCCTGGCCGCCGGAACCTCCAGACCCACCAGCTGCGCAAGAGCTGTCACCTGGGCTGTGTCCAGCTCGCTCCAGTCCCCCTGGCGCAAGCGGTCCGGAATAATCACACTGCCATAGCGCACGCGCTTGAGGCGGCTGACGCGCAAACCCTGAGATTCCCACAAACGACGCACCTCGCGGTGTCGTCCTTCCAGCAGACAGACGTGAAACCAGCGGTTTATGCCAGCATTGCCGGTGTCCACTATGTCGTGGAAACGCGCCGGGCCGTCTTCCAGTTCAACGCCATCAAACAGGGCACGGACTTTTTCCTCTGTCACTTCACCAAATACCCGAACGGCATACTCACGCTCAATCTGGCCTGAGGGGTGCATCAGACGATTCGCCAGCTCGCCCGAATTGGTAAACAGCAAGAGCCCGGCACTATTGATGTCCAGACGCCCTACCGCGACCCACCGGCCCGCATCTGGCGGCGGCAAGGCATCGAACACACTGGCACGGCCCTGCGGATCACGATGACTGCAGATTTCTCCTTCCGGCTTGTTGTAGGCCAGTACCCGTATGCTGTCGGGTTCCTGCCAGGCAAGGGGGCGGCCATCGAGTCGCACCTGATCCCTGGCCTGGAGGCACATTCCCTGCGCTGCCACCTTGCCGTTGACCTGCACACGCCCTTGCTCAATCCAGCCTTCAATTTCCCGCCGGGAACCAAACCCACAACGGGCCAGCACTTTATGTAGACGCTCCCCCTGGCTGTGCTCTGCTTTTTTCGAAGGGGGAGAAATTTGCGTTTCTGTCATACTGCATTCCTGACGGCTGGCAAGGCCTGGCACCTGTACATCCGGGGCTCGCAGACGCCAGCCCTTGTGAGGGCGAGACAAGGTGCACCCAAACGCCCCCAAAAGCAAGCCGATACCCGGTTTTGCTCCTGATTGTCGGCTGCTGGCCTGCTCGCCTGCCCCTTCAGGCGGCGCCGCCCACTGATCAGCCGCGGCCTTGTTCCCGCAGTTACCTTGCACAAAACACAAGAGAGCCCCATCAGGATGCGAATGCCTGATGCCCGCACCAAAACCCTCACAAGCCTCTGAGCTCTGACCGGCCCCCGGCTGTTCTCATCCGTCCCTCAGTGTCTTTTCCTGCCCTGGCTTGCCATCAGCTGGCAGAAGACTCGGGTGGGCACCCGGCACCCTGCGGGTCCTCACCCTGATCTGGAGGAAGAAGTGCCCATTCCCACAGACCGAACTTTATCTCAAACAGTGAGGCTGGTAACCCCGTCCTGTCCATCACCCTCCTGAAATCCTCATTCAGCGTGTCCCGCAGTACTCTGCCCAGTCTGGGATTCATACGGTCAACTTGCGCCAACACCAGGTCAACCACCTCCAGCTGCCCCCTGTTGATAAAGGCCGCCAATGTCAGACTGAAAGCATGGACTCTGGCAACGGGATCCTTGTTCTTTCTCCAGTGATGACGCAAGGCGACCAGCAACCTTCGCTCCTCAGCGTCAAGTCGCTCGACCGGGAGGGGAAAGCCGGCAAAAATAAATGTCGATTCCCGGGCACAAGCCCCTGCGGGCGTGGGCTCCGGTCCGGCGGTTCCAGTAAGCTCGCGCCTCTGAACTGCGCGATGGCTCTGCTGGCCGGCCGCCCCCGCACCCAGGCCCGGCTGCGGGCTGCGGGACCGGGGAACCTCGCTACCTGGCCCTGGCTGACAGTCGCCCTGGTGCGGCTGCGCATCCGGGCTCTGGGTGCCAGCCGTTGAGCCTGTACCCACAGCCACAGCACCGGTGCCAGTGACGGGAGGCGTGACGGGGCTGACAGAAAAACCTGCAGGATTCATGAGAACTCTCCTCTCTTGCTCTCTTCAAACAAGCCGGACACGCGCCCGGTGCACCCCGTTACTGCCCGTTGGACAAGGCACAGGGTCCGCCCCTTTCGAGCAGTGTATTATTCAACAAGTTCGCCCGACCCTGACGATTGTCACAAACGGCTCCTGCGCCCCCGTGCCATCCCGTGCAACCTTGTACAACCCACAGCTCTTCTCCCCCCTCGCCTTCCTGCGCGAACAGCCCGGGGAATCGCAATCTTGCAGGTCACAGCCCTGGCCCCGACCGCCGCATGACAAGACTCCCGCGCAACGGGCCCCAGCTCCGGCACACCAGCGGCCAACTGAAAACCAGATCACCTGGCGGTAATGCTCATTCGATGGATCCATCGGTCAATGGGCTTTTCCTCTCCGTCTGATTGCCGCCATGTGCGAGAAGCCCCGCACGATCACCCGCAGCCATCCCCGTCCTGACTGGCATCTGCCGGGGGAAAGACCCACTCCCGCAGGCCTGGCAGTATGTCTATGTCAAGCAGCGAACAGGGCTCCTGTCTGTGCCAGATCATCATCAACAGACTCAGTGCTCCCCGCACGCTCATGGCCGCCTCAGGATTACAGCTCTCGACTTCTGCCAGCAGAGATTCAACCATCGCGTCCTGCCCCTTGTGCAAAAAAAATGCCAGCACCAGGAAAGATACTCTCTGTTTGTCGTCCTCCCCCGTAGCCTTTTCAAACTTGTCCTGCAGTGCCTCCAACAACCTTCGCTCCTCAGCGTCAAGGCGATCAATGGAAAAGGACCTTCCCAGAAAGCGGAACACCGGTTCCTGAGACGAAGCACCTGCTGGCATCGGCTCCGGTTCGTCTGTGCGACTGCATTCACGCGCCTGAAGCGGCTGCCTGGCTTGCCGGCGCCCCTCTCTCACAGCAGCATCCGGCTGCTGGCTCTGGGCAGCTACAGTTTCGCTGTCATCCACTGGCTGACAGACCCGCCGCACAGACTGTGTAACGGGACACTGTGCGCCAGCCGTTGCGCCCGTCTCGACGGGAGCGGTCCCTGTGTCCGTGACGAGGGGCGTCCCGGACCCGGTAGCAGCATTGGTTGGATTCATGGAAACTCTCCTCTTTCTCTGTGTACAAGCAGACGGGGCGGTGGGTTGAAACCATCCACAGCCCTTGTACCAGGGCCCCGGCCGCAGGCTTCGAACCTTGTATTTTTGAAAAGTTCATCAGGTCCTGGCTACCGTCGATGTCTTCCTGAATACAGAAAGAAAGAGCAAGCCCCCCCAGGCGTGACGTACAAGCTCCCGACATAACCCTCCGCTGACACAATCGCTTGTCCGGTTTGCTTTTCCCGAGAAAGGAGAATAGAGTCCGCCCCCGTTGATTGGGGTGCGGCTTCGCATAGCGAATGCCCGCTGAGATGCACCCACGGACCTGGTCCAGATAATACTGGCGTCGAGAACCAACAGGTCGTTTCAGAATGGGTTCATTGTCCGGCATCTGCCCGGATGCTTTGTGTGAAGTCTCTGTGACCCGGCCTCGTCACCCGCACCTCCCGCCGACGGAGGGCTTTTCCCTTTGTTAGATATTCACCTTCAGGCCGCCAGTCTGGCGTACGGCGAGCGCTGCATTTTCGACAAGCTGGATCTCAGCCTGCCAGGTGGTCACTGGACCTGCATGCTGGGCAGCAGCGGCGTTGGCAAGACCACACTGATCCGGATGCTCGCGGGCTTGATGACAGCTTCAGATACCGTGCGTTACCAGGGCCAGGTCAGCTGCTGTGATGGAAAACCGCTACAGGGACGCTGCGCCTGGATGGCACAGCAGGATTCCCTGCTGCCCTGGTGTTCTGTCCTCGACAACGTTCTGCTGGGCGAGCGGCTGCGCCCTGGCCGTCTTTGGCGCACCAGATCCGCCCTGGCCGAACAGCGTGATCGCGCCATGATCTTGTTGCGGGAGCTGGGGCTGGCCGATCTGGCAGAGCGCTTGCCGCACCAGCTGTCGGGCGGCCAGCGTCAAAGGGTGGCTCTGGCGCGCACGCTCATGGAAGACCGGCCGGTGGTATTGATGGACGAGCCCTTCGCTGCGCTGGACGTCATTACACGCTTGCGCTTGCAGGATATGGCCGCCCGGATGCTGGAAGGACGCACAGTGCTGCTGATCACCCACGACCCTCTGGAAGCTTTGCGCCTGGGACACCAGGTGCTGGAGCTGCGTGGTCGACCGGCATGCCTGGCACCGCCTCTGGTGCCGCCCGGTTTGCCGCCCCGGCCGTTGGACAACCCGCGTCTGCTGGCCTTGCAAGGGCAGTTGCTGGCCCAGCTGCGTGAAGACAGCATCCACAATGAGCAGGGGCTTGACAGCAATTGCCGCCCGGACAAACGGGGGACTGACGCATGAAAGGCTGGTCAAGGCCACTACTGGCGATCGCGGGACTGCTGCTGCTCTGGCAGATAGTCGTGACGGGGTTGTCGGTGCCAGAATATATTCTTCCGGCCCCCGTCGCTGTGCTGGCACGCCTGTACACAGACGCCAGTCTGTTATGGAATCACGCGCTGGTGACCCTGGCCGAGATGCTGATGGCCCTGGTACTGGGTGTGGCACTGGGACTGGTGACGGCCCTGTGTCTGTTGTCCTCCACGCGCTTGCGCATCTGGCTGCTGCCCTTGCTGCTGCTGACCCAGGCCATGCCACTGTTTGCACTGGCGCCACTGCTGATGCTCTGGCTGGGGTACGGCATGGCATCCAAGGTGGTGGCTGCGGTGCTGATGGTTTTTTTCCCGGTCACCAACGGCTTCTACGACGGCCTGCGCCACACCAACCGGGACTGGCTGGACCTGGCCTCCACTCTGAACGCCAGACCCTGGGCGACCCTCTTGCTGGTGCGCTGCCCTGCCGCCCTGCCATCGCTGGCCTCCGGTTTAAGAACAGCTGTCGTATTTGTTCCTATAGGAGCGGTGGCGGGAGAGTGGGTAGGCTCCAGCGCGGGGCTGGGGTACTTGATGATGCAGGCCAACGCACGCGTGTGGGTAGATCTTCTGTTTGCTGCCCTGTTTCTGCTGGCGCTGTGCACTGTCGTACTTTATTACCTCACAGACTGGTGGCTCAGGCGGCTGATTGCCTGGCACAAGCCCAGTTGACCCGGAACGCTGTGTTTTTTTTCCTGTCCATTGACTACCTGACGCGAGGCCCGCTGCCATGTTTTCAGGAAGATTGCTGAAATACTTCAGTTGCTGTTTCATCCTGTCATTGGCTGTGCAGGGAGCGGCTGCGACTGCGGCGGCATCCGTGCCTGCCAAGCCTGCGGCCAGCGGCCTGCAACCTTTGACGCTGATGCTGGAATGGTTTCTCAGCCCCGACCATGGGCCCATCATTGTTGCCCGCCAGAAGGGCTATTTGCGGGAACAGGGACTCGAATTGACGATCAAGGAGCCTTCGGAATCCGATATGCCTGCCAGAATGGCAGCGGCCGGTGAAGTGGATCTGGCTGTGTATTATCAGCCCAGCCTGACAAGGGCTGTCAGTCAAGGACTGCCCCTGGCCTGGGTGGGCACCCTGGTGGCGACACCACTCGATGGCCTGCTGGTGCTGGAGGACGGACCTGTCCGCTCCCCGAAGGACCTGCAAGGAAAAACCATCGGCTTTACCTCCCAAGGATCTGAGAGAGCGGTTCTGGATACCTTTTTCAAACCCTGGGGCTTTGGATGGAAAGACATAAAATTGGTCAACGTGGGCTGGAACACGTCTTCAGCCCTGATGGCTGGCCGTGTGCAGGCGGTGCTGGGTATCTTTCGTACTTTTGAACTCAACAATCTCAAGATACATGGGCTCAAGGGGAAAATGTTTTATATGGAAGAAAACGGCATTCCGTCCTACGACCAGCTGATTTACATCACCAACCCGCACAAGGTAAAGCGCGAGGCCACACGTCGTTTTCTGCGCGCTGTGGAGCAGGCTGCCCAGTTTATTGTCAACCACCCTGGTGAGGCCTGGGAGCTGTTTTGCTCTTACAACCCGGCCCTTCTGGACAAAAAGCTCAACAAACAGATGTGGCACGAGAGCATCAATCGCTTTGCCTTGCGCCCTGCTGCCATGGACAAGGAGCGCTATCGCCGTTACGCACAGTTTCTGCATGAAGGACAAGAGATCAAGAGCCTGCCGGATATAAACACACTGCTGTTGGATCTCCAGTAAAAAAACAGCCGCCAGCAACACAACAGACTCCCGACACCTTTGAACCTTTGCCTGAATCCAGCCGACTTCACGTTGTGGGTGTCCCGGACTCGCCAGCAGCATTTGTTGGCTTCATGAAAACTCTCCTGAGTCTCTGCATTCAGGCAGACGGGGCGGCAGGCTCAAGCCATGGGCTACAGCCCTTGTACCAGGCCCCGGCCCCAGGCCTCGCGTCTTGTGTTTTGAAAAGTCATCAGGTCCTGGCCGCCGTCGATGTCTTCCTGAACACAGAAATAGAATGCAAGTTCCCCCCCAGTCCGTGACGCACAAGTGCCCGGCATAAGCCTCCTGCTGACACAATCGCTGGTCCGGCTTGCTTTTCCCGTGCTTGCTTTTCCCGTGCTTGCTTTTCCCGTGAAAGAAGAATAGAGTCCGCCCCCTTGGTTGGGGTGCGGCTTCGCATGGCGAATGCCCGCTGAGATACACCCACTGACCTGATCCAGATAATGCTGGCGTAGGGAACCAACAGGCCGTTGCAGGAAACCGGGGTTATCGTCTGGCATTTGCCCGGATGCCTTGTCTGAAGCCTCTGTGATCCGGCCTCGTCACCCGCGCCTCCCCCCCGACGGAGGACTCTTTTCCGTGTTGGATATTCACCTTCAGGCCGCCAGTCTGACGTACGGATCGCGCTGCGTTTTCGACAAGCTGGATCTCAGTCTGCCAGGTGGTCACTGGACCTGCATGCTGGGCAGCAGCGGCGTTGGCAAGACCACACTGATCCGGATGCTGGCTGGCTTGATGGCAGATTCAGACACAGTGCGTTACCAGGGCCAGGTCAGCTGCGGTGATGGCAAACCGCTACAGGGACGCTGCGCCTGGATGGCACAGCAGGATTCCCTGCTGCCCTGGTGTTCTGCCCTGGATAACGTTCTGCTGGGCGAGCGGCTGCGCCATGGCCGTCTTTGGTGCACCAGATCCGCCCTGTCCGAACAGCGTGACCGCGCCATGGTCTTGTTGCAGGAGCTGGGGCTGGCCGATCTGGCAGAGCGTTTGCCGCACCAGCTGTCGGGCGGTCAGCGTCAAAGGGTGGCTCTGGCGCGCACGCTCATGGAAAACCGTCCGGTGGTATTGATGGACGAGCCCTTCGCCGCGCTGGATGCCATTACACGCTTGCGCTTGCAGGATATGGCCGCCCGGATGCTGGAAGGACGCACAGTGCTGCTGATCACCCACGACCCTCTGGAAGCTGTGCGCCTGGGACACCAGGTGCTGGAGCTGCGTGGCCGACCGGCACGCCTGGCACCGCCTCTGGTGCCACCCGGTTTGCCGCCCCGACCGCTGGACGACCCTCGCCTGCTGGCCTTGCAAGGCCAGCTGCTGGCCCAGCTGCGTGAAGACAGCATTCACAATGAGCAGGGGCTTGACAGCAATGACCGCCCGGACATCCGGGAGGCTGACGCATGAAAGGCTGGTCCAGACCACTACTGGCGATCACGGGGCTGCTGCTGCTCTGGCAGCTGGTCGTGACGGGGTTGTCGGTGCCGGAATATATTCTTCCGGCCCCCGTCGCTGTGCTGGCACGCCTGTACACAGACGCCGGTCTGTTATGGAGTCACGCGCTGGTGACCCTGGCCGAGATGCTGATGGCTCTGGTACTGGGTGTGGGACTGGGACTGGTGACGGCCCTGTGTCTGCTGTCCTGCACGCGCTTGCGCATCTGGCTGCTGCCTTTGCTGCTGCTGACCCAGGCCATGCCACTGTTTGCACTGGCGCCACTGCTGATGCTCTGGCTGGGGTACGGCATGGCATCCAAGGTAGCGGCTGCGGTGCTGATGGTTTTTTTTCCGGTCACCAACAGTTTCTACGACGGCCTGCGCCACACCAACCGGGACTGGCTGGACCTGGCCTCCACTCTGAACGCCAGATCCAGGGCGACCCTCATGCTGGTGCGCTGCCCTGCTGCCCTGCCATCGCTGGCCTCCGGTTTAAGAACCGCTGTCGTAATTGTTCCTATAGGAGCGGTAGCCGGAGAGTGGGTAGGCTCCAGCGCGGGGCTGGGGTACTTGATGATGCAGGCCAACGCACGCTTGTGGGTAGATCTTCTGTTCGCCGCCTTGTTTCTGCTGGCGCTGTGCACTGTCGCACTGTATTACCTCACAGACTGGTGGCTCAGGCGGTTGATTTCCTGGCACAAGCCCAGTTGACCCGGAAGGCTTTATTTCTTTTCTATCCATTGACTATCTGAACAGAGGCCCTTTGTCATGTTTTCAGGAAGACTGCTGAAGTACTTCAGTTGCTGTTTCATCCTGTCATTGGCTTTGCAGGGAGCGGCTGCGGCGGCACCGGTGCCTGCCAAGGCTGCGGCCAACGGCCGGCAACCTTTGACACTGATGCTGGAATGGTTTGTCAACCCCGACCATGGGCCCATCATTGTTGCCCGCCAGAAGGGCTATTTCCGGGAACAGGGACTGGAGTTGACGATCAAGGAGCCTTCGGAAGCCGATATGCCTGCCAGAATGGCAGCGGCCGGTGAAGTGGATCTGGCTGTGTACTATCAGCCCAGCCTGATAAGGGCGGTGAGCGACGGACTGCCCCTGGCCTGGGTGGGCACCCTGGTGGCGACACCACTCGATGGCCTGCTGGTGCTGGAGGACGGACCTGTCCGCTCCCTGAAAGATCTGCAAGGGAAATCCATCGGCTTTACCTCCCAGGGCTCTGAGAAAGCGGTTCTGGACACCATGTTCAAGCCCTGGGGCTTTGGGTGGAAAGACGTAAAAATGATCAACGTGGGCTGGAACCTGTCCTCAGCCCTGATGGCTGGCCGTGTGGATGCGGTGCTGGGTGTCTTTCGTAATTTTGAACTCAACAATCTCAAGATACATGGGCACAAGGGGAAAATGTTTTATATAGAAGAAAACGGCATTCCGCCCTACGACCAGCTGATTTACATCACCAACCCGCACAAGGTAAAACGCGAGGCTACACGCCGTTTCCTGCGCGCTGTGGAGCAGGCTGCCCAGTTTATCGTCAACCACCCTGATGAGGCCTGGGAGCTGTTCCACACTTACAAACCAGGCGTTCTGGACAACAAGCTCAACAAACTGGCCTGGTACGACAGCATCAATCGCTTTGCCTTGCGCCCTGCTGCCATGGACAAGGATCGCTATCGCCGTTACGCACAGTTTCTGCATAAGGAAAAGGAGATCAAGAGCCTGCCGGATATGAACACACTGCTGTTGGATCTCCAGTGAAAAAAACAGCCGCCAGGAACAGAACGGACTCCCGACACCTTTGAAGCTTTGTCTGAATCCAGCCGGCCTCAAGTTGTGGGGCCGCTGGACAACAGCGGGTCTGTTTGCATTACGCCTCATTCCATGGAGACATGCCGTAGCCCTTCTTGAACAGTGCAGCGCGCAAGGCAAGAGGCCGCACTGTCACCGGCAACAAGAGATCCCAGTGCCGTTATTCCCTTCCCTGTGGAGGGGCTGCGGGGCGCACAGCAGGTCTCTGGGAACGCTGATTCCTGAAGCATTCCATGTTGTGCCAGGGCACTGTTCTGTCTTGCTGGAGTTGATCTCTGCGTGGATGGTCTGTAAGGTCCGCATGCCTTCGGGTGCCCCCATACTTTAACGATTGGCCCTGCGTCGCCGGTTCTGCGTTACCGCCTGCACATTACAGGCGCAAATGTCTGCCCTGAGTCACCGGGACCCGGCGTTTCGTGCGGCTCCGCCTGGCCACCAAAGACTTGTCGGTTCCCGTAGCGGGCACCGGTTATCCGCACAGCGGTCGCTTTTGTTCGGCAGAGTGCTTTCTGCCTGCATATTCAGAAAAAAGCCATATTCTATGTTCCCAGAAAATTCCATGTTTCCAAAGGTACAGCCCACGCACAAGGAAGACATCGCAGCCCTGAACGCGCCCTCTTCTTGTGCCAGAAATACATCCAGACTGAAGATGCAGGTGCGCACCATCAGTAACCGCAAAGGCTCTGTTGGTTGCCCTTATCCTCTGGATGCCTCAGGAAGACCCTGTATCGGTCTGCCCGGCGGCTCTCCCGGCGGGGACGTTTCGAGAATTCAGGGTGAAATAAGCAACACAACAAGTAGCATCAGCTCAGCTCGAAGCCGTGCTCAACAGGCAAGCAGTGCTGCTCGCAGTGCCAGAGCGGAGGAACAAAGATTCGAGCAGATGCATTCCTCATATTCACAGAAGGCCAAAACGGCAGAGAACCAGGAACGCATGATGCGAGATCCGGCGCAGGAAAAGAAATACGCTATCCAGGCCGGCACATTCCGCCAGCAGGCATCCAATGCCCGCAACAGTGCCAGCGCAGCCGGCAGAAGAGCTGCCACTGAGGAGGGGAATGCCCGTAGTGCAGAGCAGGATGTGCGGCGGCTCGAATCAAAACTCAGTGATTTGAGATCACGGCTCAGTACTGCACAACAGGAGGCACAGCGGGAGCAGCGGAAACAGCAGGAAGAGAGGCAAAAGCGGGACAGGAAGGAACAGCACGAAAGGCAGCAAGCGAATATAAGGAAGCAGGGCTTGTCCAACCCAGGATTCTACAACGGCATGTGGTGATACCTTCCTGCGGAGGTCTGTGCGACGTTCCATAGGTCAAAAAACAACCGCAAAAGACAGGGAGCACTGATCACTGGCCAGGGAGCTTGGCAGCTGGGCACCAGCCCCGTTCTGGTTGTTGCCCATTTTGTCCTCACCCTGCTTCAGGGGTGCTCCCATCACCTGGATCCGATGAGGGGAGAGTACAGGGTGAGGCCCGCTGAATCGTCTCATCGCAGCAGCACCTGCTGTCAGGAGCAACACAGTACCCGATCCGCCACTGACTGCCCCCTGCGAAACATCATGCGCTGCAAACAAGAGCGGGTTTGCGATCGCACTCTCAGTACAGTATTGCAGTCTGCTCTGCAACGGTTGCCACGAAATCCTCTGGCCAAAAGGCATAAACAGGTTCGCAAGTCTTATCATGCCGCCGGTGAAAGCTGGCACCAACCACCCCTTCCTTGCGCAAGTTCTGATAATTGACAACCACTCCCGGGACTCCCCCCAAACCGCAAAACGAAGAGGGCTCTTCCTCGCCTTCAGAGTCTGTCGTGTCATCACCAGTGGCTGAGTCAGTCGTGACCTCACCTTTTTCCCCGTCCAGAAGCTGATAGCGCCAGCGCGAACCTGACTCGCCTGATTGCTGCGCGACTGTGGCCCGCTCTGCCTGCACCTTCGCGCTTGCCGACAAGAACAAAAAGGACAGATGCACCCTCCCTCCGTCGGGATACGTCCTGTCCAGGTAATCCTCTGTGCGCTCTTTCAACCAGCCCATCATCTTGCGATGGTCGGTTGTCAGGGAAGAATCATCAGCACCGGGCCTGACATCCATGAGGCTGAGCAAGGCTTCCCTGTTACGCAAGCCGGTTTCTCGTTCCTTTGCGCGGGCATCCAGTATCTTTCTTGCAAAATCGTAGCGATCAAAGTCAGGAAGCAAAGGCCAGTCATCACAATGATGGCAATAGCTGCGAGCACCAGAGTGAGGGGTTTGCGAAACTGGCCGCTGGCCGGTGACTCCGACATTTTGAACAGGCTCGCAAATTTCCGATCGGGGCGCAGGCCCAACAGCTCCGGACCGCAAACGCAGTGCAACGGCCCCCTGCGAAAGTGACTTATGCGTTGCCTGGTTCGTCTGGGCAATGGGCCGTGTCCTTTCCCCGCCCACCAGTGAAACTGATGGCCGCATCAGTTGCACAGTGCGTCCTCCACATTGACCAGTGCAAGCTTTTCGACCAGTGCGAGCTATATCTGGCATTCTCTCAATCGACACCGTGCCACAACACCCGCGCTTCTCAGCAGCCACTACATTTGTGTCCATAACCCTCTCCTCATTCATCGAAACCATAATTTCCATAACATTGGATACACGGGGGGCGAACAAGTTCTCTGGAAGTTGTCGCAGAGCATAAAAAGAACGCAGACACCGCTGACAAGCTGCTTTGTCAATGTGTTCAGTGCCCCAACATCCCTTTTCCCCATGAAGCAGAAACAGATACTGTGCTATACAGAAACACAGCAAACGGGTCCGACTGCCTTCAGAGTTTGGTCATCAATGTCACCAGGGTAGATAACGCCCACTCATGCCGAGGCTGGCCAGCCATATAAAAAAAACGCCCCTCACACGACGACCGCCTTGTTTTTGTGCTGAAAAAACAAGCGACCTTGTCGTCATGGCGGGGCCTGCCCGGCCACTGCCACGCCAGCTGGCGCGGACAGCTGCCCCTTGCCAGACGCCTGCACAAGAGCGTCGGGCACGCGGGCACCTGTCCTTTTTTCAATCCTGGATCGCAGCACAGCTGAGGCCAGTGCCGCAAAGTACGCCAGATCAGTGTTTTCTTCATGACACAGCCCAGTGTCCGGATTGTAACTGTCGAACAGTGCCAATCGCTGAGGACTCAACAGGGGACTGGAGGCAGGAAACTCAGCCTCAATACGACAGCGATCTTTTGTATCACAAACCCATATGCCCTCAGTTTCGATAAACAACTGACGCAAAACGCCCCGGTGCCGCGCTATGAAATCCAGATGCTGCTGTAGCAGCGGGAGGTCCTGCGTCACAAAATCTTCGCCCCAGGCGTCCAGCTGCTCCTGTGGCAGGGCTCCAAAGCCGGCCGCCCGCCAGTGACACAGAAGGCGTGCGCCCCAAAGCGCGGCCCGGGCTGCTTCCACGTCTGTGACTTTCAGGTCATCTGCCAGGTAACCTGCCCGCTGGCTCCGGAGTGTATCAATCACCGCCTCCAGACAACGGGGAAAGGCAAGGTTGCCAGCCTCCAGCAGCTGTGCTGTATCGCCCGGGTTTTTTTCATGAAACAACTGAAATTGCAACAGATACAACGCTGGCCCCAGGTTCAGGCCAGCCAGACCGGCTGGCACCTGACCCAGCAGCATCTGACGCAGGGCACGACGATGGCAAGGTGTTCTTATCACAGCCGCTTCCGGCGTCGGATCCTCAATATTCGGTTGCCCTATGATGCTCAATTGATTCATATGCGCGACATCATGCGCTGCAAAATGCAGCGGACTCTGCGCCAGGCCATCCGCATTACCGACATAATCCGTGAGCATTCCGACAGGATGCACGGGCAGGTGACCAAACCGGCAGAAATCCCTTATACCCAGCGGGTGAAAACTGGGGTAAATCAGCATATGGGGGTAATGCAGAAAGCGGGTGAACACGCGACGTAGCGCAGGCGAGCCATGGTGAGAAAAAAACGCCTCCCCGCTTTTGGGGCCGGTGCTGTTGTTGCCACCCCAGCCATAGGCGGTGATCTCGTCCGGTTCCAGGTCGCACAACATAGAGTCCCACTCGCGCGCTGACCCGACAAATTCCTGCGGGGGACTGACCCGCCTGGCCACCATGACCTCGTACACGGCCAGAAACGCAAAGGCCAGATGCACTGTCAGCTCGTAGGGAGCCTCCGCTGTCAGAAGTACCTGCGCACGCCCTTGCAACCAGTCCAGTGCCTTGTGATCGCTGGCGGTCAAAGGGTGGTCATCAGTAAAATGGCGGCCCGCCCGTATATGGCAGATGAATGTTTTCATATTACGCAGGCTGGTTTTCAAGGGTGCGAAAGTAAAAGAGTCACCCTTGCCCTCTGCTTTGGCCCTGTGGCGCTTCTTCAGCTCGGCCTGGATAAAGTCCAGCCCGCCGAGATCATCAAAACCCTGAACCAGAGACACATCAGCCTCCAACTCTGGTTGGTCCGGGGGCACGGGGAGAGCCTCATGCACTGGACACCAGTCCGGCGATTGATAGTTGACAGGCAGGTTCCTGTCACCCAGATCAACCGGGTACAGGCGCGGCTGTACAACCGCACGCAGCCCCAGGTCTTTTGATGCAGGCAGACAACCAGACCACAAGAGAGGGGCCCCTCCTTGCCCCGACGGCGGCGTTGCAACCGCCACTGTCTGTTCCCACTGGACAGTACGTCCTTCAAACTGCGCTCTGAAAGCCTGATCCAATGGCGCGCAAGGCCGGCCCCCGGCCGCATCGCTGATTTTTCTGTCGCGAGTTCCTCTTGTTTCCATCACAACTTCCTTATCCACTACTGCTGAAAAAAATCATCCTGCTATTGGATTGGATAGTGCAGAGGAGTCAAAAGTTCGCGGGAAGTTTGCGCAACACACAAAGGAAGAACACATTCACAGGTCACTGGCCGCTTGATCACCAGCGTCAAAAAATCCGCTTCTCACGTCTGGGAATGGAAGGCAGGAAGGACGGGCAGGCTGCTATCCGGAACCCTGAAAATCGATAAAACGCCCTGGAGCTGGCCGGGAGAGCAGCGGGTCAATCATTCACGCCGAACCCAAGAAAACCCATTGACAGCAAGGTGGTATAGCGACAGGAAAAATTTCCCTTTCGCACGACTTGCATCTTGTATGTTGCGAAACAACAAGTCGCGTGACCGCCAGGCCACATCAAGCTCCCGCTGCCGAACAGCGCATCCCTGACGACGCGATAGCTGATCAAGGATGTCACTACCGATTTTGACAAGATTGCTTCCCCCCAGACTCCCGTCGCCGAGTCCAACAGACATCACCCCGATGACACAAGGAGGCCAGGCTGTCATGGGTACTCTGGAGGCGGTCCTGCGGACAAGAGAAATACAGAGGACAGACCATCAAGATACCCTGGTCTGGCTCTCCTGCCTGTGCGCCACAGGCACAACAGCTTCCGGCAGGCGGGCATTGGTCCACTCTTCCATCTCGCAGCGCAGCTTTTCTGAAGTCAACGCGGCGAAGTAACACAGATCCGTGTTATCTGTATTACACAGACCAGCGTAAGGATTGAAACTTTCGAACACTATGTATGATATCCGTCGCGACAGACCAAGACGGGAAAGAAGCCTGGTTGTTATGCGGCAGCTCTCTTCGTCCGGCGGATGAGCAGCCCGTACACCGTATCGCTCCATAAACAGAAGACGCAAGGCTCCTCTGTGGCATGCGATAAAATCCAGGTGCTGATCCAGCAGGGGAAGGTCCTTCTCCACAAAAGCCACACCACAGGCATCGCACTGCTCCTGCGTCAATGGCTGCCAGCCCCCTTCCCGCCAGTGATTGAGAAGACGTGCCGCCCAGAACGCGGCCCGGGTTGCCTCTGCATCTGTAACACTGATGTCCTCCGGTAAATAACCAGCCCGATCGCTCCGGAGGATATGCAGCACGGCTTCCAGACAACGGGGGAAACAGCAAAAACTATCCTCCAGTACCTCTGCCGCCTCACGCGGGCCCATTTCGTGAAACAAGCTGAACTGCAACAGTTGCAGCCCTGGCTGCAAGTCAAGACCGGCAAGACTGGCTGGCATCTGCCGCAACAACAGCTGCCCCAGAGCAAAACGGTGCCCGGGCGAGCGCATCACGCGCGTCGCCGGCGTTGGGGCCTGATCACACGGGGTCCCTACAGAGCCCTGCTGGCGCATATGAAAAACATCATGCCCTGCAAACTCCCATGGACTGAGCACAAAGCCATCTGCATTACAGGCATAGTCCGGGAGCATGCCGATGGGATGCACAGGCAGGTGGCCAAACTTGCAAAAGTCCCCTACACCCAATGGTTGAAAGCTGGGGTACATCAGCAGATGGGGCCTATGCAGAAAATCGGTAAGCGCATCCAGGCCCTCCCCCTTACGAAAATGCTGACCGAATTCCTCACCACTTTTGGAACCTGTCGTGTTATTCCCTCCCCATGAATACGCTATGACATCCTCTGCCGCCAAGTCCGCAAGCGCATAACGCCAACGCGCTGTCCCGTCGGGCTTCAAAGGGACCGCAACCCGCTTTCCCACCATAACCTCGTACACCGCCAGAAACGCAAAGGCCAGATGCACTGTCAAGGTGTAAGGGACCCCGGCGTTCAGGAGCGCGTCCGCACGTTCTTCCAGCCAGTCCAGTGCCTTGTGGTCGCCGGCTGTCAGGGGGTGCTCCTGAGAAAAGTGTTTTCCCTCACGTAGATGACGGACGAATATCTTCATGTTGCACAGGGTCGTCTCCAAAGGTGGGAAAGTAAAAGACTCAGGTTGGCCTGCGTCTGTTGCCTTGCGGCGCTTTGTCAGAAATGTCCTGATGATTTCCAGCCCTCCCGGCTGCTGCAAAGAGCCTCCCAGAACATCATCATGCAGCAGGTCAGGTCGCGATTCGGGACTGGGAACAGCTTCCTGTGGGAAGCACCAGTGCTCTGACGGATAGTTGATGCGCAGCTTCGCATCGCCCAGCTCAACGGCGTACTTGCCAGGCGGCACAAGGCCCCGCTGTTCCAGATCTTTTACGACGGGGATCAGTCGGTCCGGCGAACGGGAGACTGGCGTGCTTTCCGGCGGCGTCACTATTATCTTTGGTAACGAGGCCGGCTGGACAGTGCGTCCCTCATGCTGGCCCCTTGATTCGCACTCCGATGGCCTCTCGGGCCAACGCCTTTGGCAAGCAACGCCATGCCCCTTGCAAGCTCCGCTTCTTTGCACAGGATCTTCCTTTTCTGTAGAAAATACACACGATGTCGTACCTGTATCAGATACGACAAAGGACAGAAAGTTCCCTGACGACAGTCATGAAGTCCCGCAAAAAACACAGTCAAAAGTCGCAGTCAGCACTACCAGCATCCTCAGCAAGACGCTGTCAAGCGGGCACTATCCCAGCCCTGGCCGGCGTTTCCCTTTGCGCCTGTCCAGCCCCCGGTAAACAGCTGCCCGCAACAGGGCTTCATTGGCCTCGGACACGGGGAAACGCTGCCGAACCCACTGCACCAGCTGACTGATATCATGATGAAGATCGACTGTCTCCCCTGCTGCGTTGACTATCAGCAAACGGGCACCTGCCGCTGCAAGTTGCTCTACCATCTGCACCGGATAGTCAGGACAGGCCAGGAAACAGAAAGCCGCAGCAGCCAGCGCAGACCCGGCCATGACGACACTGTCATGCCACTTCACATCGAAAGCCAGATCAGTATCCACACCAGGGTGCATCAGAAGTCGTGCGACAACATCAAGATCACCACCGGACACAGCACTGTGTAAAGGCGAGCAGTGCCCCCCGCCTTCTGTTGTCGTCTGGTTGCATTGCAGCGCAGGACAGCACAGCAGCAACTCGAGCTTTGGCATTCTGTCTATTATCGACGGGGTAACGCACAGCCCCAGCGGCGTACAACCGGCAGTGGTGCCCTTGTTCGGATCAGCACCCGCAGCCAGCAAATCGGCAACACTGTCTACCGAGAACTGAAGTGCCCTGAACAAGGGAGTAAAGCCTGCAACCTGTGCCGAAAAACGACTGGGATCAAACACACCGGCACTCAACACCAGCTGACGCCAGGGCGAGCTGGCGTGATAAAAAACACAGTGATGCAGCAACCCGCCCTGCAGCATCCCGCTTTGTTCCGCGTACAGGGCTTCCTCATCCAGGCTGCCGTTGTGCTTCGCCTGCGTCAATCCCTGCAATATCTTGCAGGTCACAGGCAGGTTGCGCATCTCCATGGCAATTCTCAGTAAATAAACACAGCCAGCTTCCCCGGTACCAGATCCGCGCCTTTGTGCATCCATTGCCTGGCACTTGAGAACAAACGTCAGTGGATCATCACCCACTATATCAAGCGGCCTTCCTGCACCGGTGTAAAGAGAGAGACAGGGCTGTTCAAACTCGCGCATCCCCCTTTCTGCCAGGGACGGATTGAGCGTACAGCAGTGCTCACTGCCCCCTCCCTCATGGCACGCAATAAAGTGACTGGCGTGAGCCAGATAGCTTTGTTGCGTGGTGCAAAACTTCAGATCATTCAGCCGGATGACTGTTGCGGCACCCTCTCTGACACGAACACCGGCCTGAGTGGCCGGCGTGCCTTGAGTCGGTAAGGGAAGAAGCGGCCTGCTCAGGGGAATAGAAGGCACCGCATCAGCGGCGACAACGCCTGTCTGAAAGCCGGCAAATCGAACCACCGACGGCTGCCGGTTCCCCTGTTCACCCGCCGATGATGGCTGCGAACCAGATGTACCAGGCACATTGGGAAAATTCACGCTGTTCTCCTCCTCTTGCGTAGCTGAGGGTCCAGTGACTGGGGCTCTTGACCTCGATACCGATGCAGACTTCTCATCTGGCTGCCAGTTCCCGACAGCCGGTCAGCTTCAGTCAGAGGGCTTTTCCCGTCCTGAGGCGCCACGCGCACTTTTCTGACGGGTTGTCTTCTGTCCGGACTCTGGCTCAGCCTGCTTTTTCTGACAGCCCTTCTTCTTTCCAGACGTTCCAGACGTTCCTGACGTTCCAGACGTTCCAGACGTTCCAGACGTTCCAGACGTTCCAGACGTTCCAGACGTTCCAGACGTTCCAGACGCCGCTGCCGCCAGCTGTCGACCTTGCTCAACAGCCGCCGCCAGCGCGTCCTTACGCACGTGATAAGCACGACAAAGCGGCAAGCCTGCAAACACCCGCGCAAGCAGGGCAAGATCATCAGAGCAGTCCACGGGTTCACCCTCCGGTGACTCCACCACCAGACGCGCACCTTTGCTCACCAGAAGTCGCACAACGGCATCCGTACAGTGGCTGTCGAGCAGAAACTCAGTGACGGCTGTCGCCAGAGGAGTCCCGCCGGCACTGGAACAAAAGAGATTGGGATCCGTAGCGGGGTGCTCCAGCAGCCTGGCAATGACTGCGGTCTCCTGGGTCCCAGCAGCGAGGTGGAGGGGCGATCCTGCAACAAGGGCATTAGCGCCCTCCGTCCGGTTGGGATCGGCACCCGGCCAGTCGAGCAGAAGATTCAGCTTGTTCATCTTGTCATTCACGCATTCGTGCGACAGTGACACACAGAGCCCCAGGGGCGTAAGGCCATAGACCTCATCAAGAAGGCCAGGATGGGCCCCCGCTTCCAGCAGTGCCCTGACGGCGTCCACATCAGGCGACAGGAGCACAGCTCGACTCAAGGGAAGGATGTTGCCAGTCTCGTTGAGGTCAAAAAGCTTGGCCGCCAGCACCAGTCGGCGCCAGAGCGGATCAAATTGATTGTAAAAGAAAGGGGTCTGCAGCAGGTGGCGTCCCTCTTTGTTTGTCAGGGACTGAACGTTGAGGCAGCCCTGATGCGCAGCCATCTGCAAGCCTGCCAGCATAACGAATGTCACCGGAAGATTGCGACTGGCCAGCGCACGCGCCAGCACCATGTAGGTACAAGAATCAGATCGAGGCAGGGTTCGGTCTATTGCCTGACACTTGCGCACAAAGGCCAGGGGCGCATCCACCCCGGGATCGGGCAGCGGCTGTCCACAGCCTTTGTAGCGCGGCACTATTTCCTTGCGGAAAAAGGTCTGCATCTTTCCGGAGTCGTGCAAGCGACGCAGTGTCGCCGCGCAGATGCCATTGCGACTGGCAAGCGACCGGGTCGCACAGGCCAGCAGCTCGACCGGCTGTGCCAGCAGGCTGGTCGATGCTGGCGTGCCTGCCTGAGCGGGCTGAGATCCTTGTACAGTGCGACACCTCAGGTTTACGGGAGCTGGACTGCTCTGTTGACCGGCCTCTGGCTGCGGCGGGGGAAAAGAAGACGTGCTGGTACTGGGACCGGCCCCCGGGGTCACAGACACGCCAGACGGCCTGTCTTGTTTTTTTTGCGAGACCGGCGGGCATGGCCGCTTGGCCCCTGCACGCTGCCGCACACTTGAAGCACTTGATGAGCAATGCATGCTGGTTGTCTCCATTGTCATTTTCTGATGGACATTGTGGAAAGCACTATCTGATGGCCACTGGCCCTTGCTGCTTTCCTGAGGCGCTGACCGGCACACCACTGTAGTGACCTGCCGTTGCGCCTTTGGGACAAGTCCTGGCACAAAGAGTTCCTCACCTGGGGAAGAAGGAAGGAAACGGGCAGGAAACCCGAAGAGATGGGAGACATGCAGTGACGAAACAAGACAGAGCAACAAGCAAAGACGCCCAACGGCGGGAACCGGCCGGGATGTCAGGATTCAGGACACTGGATCCAAAGACGTGCCAGGCATGGCGACAACTATCCTGACACAGCGGGGAACTGTCGACCTGTCATTCGTGTCAAAACTGCCAAGGGACCGGAAAAAAGCGCAGCCACGAGCCTTGACGCGAACTCATGGATCCGGGCAACGCACCCGGGAGCATGTCAAGAACAAGGAAAAACCGGAACCTCCGGTTTCTGAGTTTCTGGTGAAAGGAGAACGAACATGGACAGTATCCAGGGTACATTTCAAACCACATCCTCTATACCGATACAAATTCAGCCTTCAAAGGCAGCAGAACAAAGTCAGCCTTCAAGGACGCCAAACAATTCCCCCACCTTCTTCGAAAGGGGCGTGGCTATAGTCTCCGGTGTTCTCGATTGCCCTGGTTTGGAAACAGTCGTCGAAGATCCTCGGAATGCTGATAAAAATCCTGCAGAAGAGAAAATGACGTTCCATCAACGCACGCTCAAGTACGGAACGCTATTCGTGCTCCAGATACGTGTACGCGAGCTGGAAAACACGCTGCAAAAGAACTTCACAAACACAGCGAGCTATAGACGTTATCTGGCCGAACTGAAGGCTGGGCTGGCTGACGCACAGCAACAAAAAAAAGAAGCCGAGACACAGTATCGGATGCACTCGCAGGACCATTTTGTACATCCAGAACAAGAAGCCCTGGCAGTAACGCAGCCGCTCAATGCCTTGGCAAGAGAGGACCGGCCGCTGGCAGAGCTCACAAGAGATATCGAGAGACTGGAAGCCGACATAAGAGCGCTTCAGCAGAAGCTGGACTATTCCCACCAAATTCTGCGAGGAAAAATCGCCACCCAGGTTGAGACAATGCAAGAACTGGACGAAAGCAAGTCACGGCATGAGGTACTGAAGTTACAGGATCTGCAAGCCAAAGAGGAGGAAAAAAGGGTTGCGCAGGAAAGGGAGCTCGCCTGGGAGGCACAGTGGGAGGCAAAGTGGGAGGCAGAGCGACAGGCAGCAATGGCGAAAGAGAACAAAGCGGCTAATGGAACTTTCGGCAGTCTGACACAGAATCTCGCCGAGATTTTCTTTGGATGTTGTCAGGCCGATGTACCGACACAGCTTCCCGCTGATGTGTCACAGATGAACCATCGTCCCCCCCATTTCTCGGCAGAGGCACGAAGGCTGGCGACCAGACATCGTATCGGTCAAGAAATTATTGCTACAGCATTGGCCGCAATGGCTGCGGAAAAACTTGAAAACAAGGCTAATGCAACTTCTGGCAGCCTGACACAAAAGCTCTCTGGGGTTTTCTGTGAATGTTTTCAGGCCGCTGTGCCGACACAGCTTCCTGCGGATGTGTCACAGATGAACCATCCTCCGATTCTGACACAGCCAACGGCGGCATCAGCGCACGACAAGACCGGATGTCAGTTCTCGAAAAAGAGCCAGTGATGAGAGCGGCTTCTTCTCCAAAAAGCGGGCCTGTAACAAGCAGGTCTGTAAATAGTCTGTAAATAGAAGAAGCTGCCACGCCATCACCCTGGCTCAGAGCAGTCCGCGCTCTGAAGGGACACAAGGAAAGCGGCCTGACCCGGGAGCCGATGCGGGCTCCACCCGCGCCATGAAGCCACAGCCGAAAGAAATGAACTATCGACCTGTCATTCGTGTCAAACCTGACATGGGACCGGAACAAAGCGCAGCGACGCTCCTTGACGAGAACGCATGGATCCGCGCAACGCACCCGGGAGCATGTAAGAACACGAAATTCACAGGAAGCTTGATACAAGAAGAACTCCGGGATCTGTTCTCTGAGTTCCTGATAACAGGAGAATAACCATGAACGTGACACAAACAATACCGCAAAACGCATCATCTCCGGCAGCTCGCTCCCAAATCCAGGAAGTCCGGTCCACCGCTTTCACAAGGCTCGTGACCAGTGTCTCCAGGGTGCTTCGTTGCACGCATACGCCAACAGCGCCCCAGGGCCACGCCCCTGGCAGTCGCGATGCCAGGCCAGTGCAAAACACAAGCCGACAACCCCGGCTGGTTACGCAAGGCCGCCCATCTGCTGAGCACACACCACAACACCCGTGCGGCTCCGGTAATTCTTTGGTGCGCAATCCGCCGGGCGTCGCCCCTCAGTGGCAACAGAAGCATACAGGTACCGACCAACCTGATCAGAAGCACAAGCCTGCTGTAGCGGAGGGGCTGTCACAGGAGACACAGTCACGACGGGGAACACCGCAGGCTGGAATACAGAGCAGCGCGGACGTACAAGCAGAAGAGGTTGCACGACGCCTTCCGCGTCTGGAATCTGAATTCGCACAGTCTTGCTACACAGAAAAAGCTTTGAAGGCATCCTTGGTGGCGGCACAGAACCAATTGACTCTGTTGCGACAACGCAAAGACCAGATAGAGAAAAATCTTCTCCTCAAGACAAACAATGCATCCGATCATTCGAAGACACCAATGGAGCTGGCAGTGCAACTGATGCAAGTCCAGGTCAGTGTGCACGAACGACCAGAAGAGGCTCAGAAAACCATTCAGATGCTGACGCGTGAGCTGGAACAGGCTGAAAGATCCTTGATATGTACAAGGGAGTCGCGAGACCAGCTACAAGAGAATCTGGCCAGCTTGCTGGAGACAAGACGTGAGACTGAGGAACGCTATAAGAGGCTTCTGACGGAAATAAACGACCAGCAGCAGATACAAGCGTCTCTGGGAAAAGAGCTGCTACAGCTTCCGGCAGCATTCCCACAGGTGATAGAGGCGGTCAGATTGTCAAAGCGTCAGGGGAAGTAGCACAGCAGCGCGAGGACTCTCGATTGCCTGGCTGAGCTTCCAGCCTGATCGATTCAGACCCGAAACAGTCGGCATGGTGCAGGCAGGTGCCTGTACCCATGCCGAAGCCCGGGAAGCAACAACCGCCGTCAACAACAGGGCTCAGCCGAGCTTCCACAGCACGAGGAACGACCCTGCAGCCACGAACTTTCCATGGTCCAGCGCCTTGTACCATATGGCATCTTTCTCTGCCCGACAGCACAGAGAAAGATGCCGGACAGGGCGCGTTTACAGCGCGGTTTCCACAATCAGTATCAGTGGGTCTGTATCTTCAGCGGCGTCTTCAAAGTCCAGCCCGCAAGGCCCGTAGTCGGAAACTGGCACTATCTCCTGCTCCTGTTGACTGTCCAGGTTATCCTGCTGTGCGACGCGGTTCTGGCCGCCCCATGCCGTTTCAGTCGCGTCTTCAGAGCCTTGCCCAAGAGAGCCTCCACCGACAGCACCGGCCACTTCCAACTCTTGTTCCAGCTCTTGCTCCAGCGCCTGGTCGTCCACCAATAATGGGACAAGGTCCTGACTGCCCCATGGCGTTTCAGCAGCCTCTGCTGAGCCCTGCGCAGGAGTGGCTCTGCCCGCGCCGAGCACCCCCATCTCCTGCTCCTCTGGTCCATCCTGGTCGTCCGTTGTGGGAACGCGCTGCCTGACGGGCGCCGGTCTGTGCCGCGACAGCAGACAACAAGACAGGCTGAAGACCATGAAGGCACAACAGCCCACAGTTATAGTTCCCCCCGCCACGGCAGTGGATATCCAGGGGGGCGGCGACCATGGCGCTTGCGTGATTTCGTCTCCAGAAGTGGTGGAAGGCACAAAGCTCAGGTTTGTGTCCAGGCTGATCGGGGTCGGCACAAACCTGGAGCCAGTGTGCACTGACTCAGAGCCCCCAGTCGTCGGAGAGATACCAGAATCTGGCAGGATATGCCGAGCAAGAATCGTCCGCACCCAGTGGGCACAACCACCGATTCCGGGCACACGGACCCTCACTCCCCGCTGCCTGTCGTGGGGATCAACAAGCGTCCCGGTGGGTACAGTCACCAGAAGGTTCTGGTCAACCATAAGGCGCATGTCTTCCGTCACCGGGGCGCGCCACTCCGGTTGCCAGTCGGCATCCATTGTCCCCCTTGTCACATTCAGCCGACGCAGACTGGCTGACTGATTGTGCGCAGAGCGCAGGCTGTACAACCAGTCGCCAGCACGGGCCAACAATGCCCCCTCGCCGGGTTGTTGCGACAAGTCAAAGCCCCAACGCAGCCAGCTGGTACCATTGGTCAAGGCCGGCGCATTTCCCAGGTTGTAAACCAACAAGGTGTCATTGTCGTCCTGCTGCATCCACAGATTCACCTCACCGTCCTCCAGCGACAACAACCGCGCCCGGCCCGCCAGCTCATCGTACTGCGCCAACGCGTAGTCATTGTGCATGCCATGCAATGGCAGTCCGACTATCTGCGGCGCTTGTCCCGGTGCCTGATACAGGTGGAACAGCATGCGGCCCCGCACCAGATAATCGACAACCCCCGTATCCTGCAGCAAGGCGTCGCTGCTGCGCGGCTGGTACAGGTACACGCCGCCGTCCTTCGGCCGGGCCATGGGCCGCGGCAATCCTGTGTCCGCCTGGCTGGCCGGCCGCGGCAAGCCGTACCGGGTGAGACGCAGCAAGCCTTTCAGGTCGTGGTCGGGCTGTCCAGGATACCGCTGCCGGGTGATGAGCATCCATTGGTTGACAACGCCAACAGCAATCAGCGACTGCAGGTTCTCATAGGGATAATGCAAGGCACTGTGGTGACCATCACAGACGAAGCGCAAAAACACCGTGCCCCGCGCGTAACGGAACCACTCGTGTGCCAGACGCCAGCCTGCGGGTTGAAGCGTGTTCACCCCCTGCTCGCTGACAAGCTCCCTGAAGGCAGGCTGGGAGCCATTGACCGGCGCCCATCTGTAGCCGGCCGTGTCAATCATACCCCGCGGCGACACCATGCTGCGCGTGCTGCTGAGGGTGTAGGAAAACGCCTGCTGGGCAGCCGGGTTGGCAATGAACAGGGGCAGATCCGGCGCACCTTGAGAAAACAGGAACAAACGCATCTCCCGGGCCGGTATCAGCATGGCACGCTCGGCAACCGCCTTCCCCTCGACCTCAGCTGCCAGCAGGCCCGGCACCAGGGCCTGCTGTACCAGCCGCAGGAAATTGGCAGCAGCCGTGGAAACCATATTGACACGCGCCAGCCCCTGTTCAACCGTGCCCGCACCGCCGTCCGCAAGGCCTGGTAGCGTCTGGATCCGCGCGGCCCCGGAGCGGGCTGTCACAGTGTTGTTGCTGCACCCGGCCTGATACACTTCAAGCGTCGCCGCCCGCGCCAGGGGCCGGGGTTCTTCAGCGCAGCCTATGCAGGCATAGCCGAGGCTGGCCTGACTCCGCCCCCCCGTGTGCAGGCCGCCTGCGGCATCAGCTGCCACACTGTTGTCGTACAGCTGTTCCTGTCGGCTAGTGAGCAACCCTGCCTGATCATGCCCATGACCCAGGATGCCCAGCAGGCCGGCGGCGGCCTGACCATGCTGGTTGCTGGCTCCGGACCCGGATGCCACACCGGCAGTAGCCGCCAATTGATTGTTGCTGAGATGCTTCTGCCGCACCTGGATATAAGCGGCCGTCCGCACGGCGCCCAGCCCCAGGCTGACAGTGGCTGTCGCACGGGTGCTGGCATCGCGGGCATGGCCTGCCCGGGCCCTCGCCTGCACAATGTTGTCGGTGATGTCACTCACTTCCAGCAGGTTCCTGGCTCCAGTAGTCGCCCCCACCAGTCCAGCCGTTACCGCTCCTGTACCTGTGGCAGCAAGCTGGCTGTTGTGCAACCGGTGAATGCTGACCCAATTGTGACTTTGCATCTCGCCGACAAGTGCCGCACAACTGCCGTTGGACGTAGTCAGACGACTGTGCCTGATATGCAGGGTGATATCGCTGTTATTGATGGCACCGAAAAGCAGCGCATCCCCCTGGCGCTGGTCCAGCTCCAGACGCAAGCTGTACCCCTCGCTGTAGAGGAACCCCGCGAACGGGTGAGTCCGGTTGCCTATGGGCAAAGCCCCCAGCTGGTCGCCGCTCAAATGCACATCTTCAACCTGCCAATAACAGCCGTCCAGGTATTTCCCCATGTCCGTAAAGTTATGCTGGCGCAGCTGTATAAAAGAGTCGGGCGGGCATCGGGTCTCAGCGCGACGCGTTCTGTGGGCCAGGGAATCCATGCCCGTTGCGTGCTGCAAGGCCGACGACGCACGACCACGGACAACAGCAAAGTCATCCAGTGCCTGGGCATGACGCTTCTTGCGCCGGCTTCCTGCGCCAGGAACACGGCTACGCCCATCTGCCCATTGCCCATGCGACACAGCACCGGCTTTGGAGCCTTTCTTTTTCTTTCTGGACAAGGACTCTGACGCGGGTGGCCGGGCTGAGCCAGCATCTTTCAACGACCGCTGTTGTCGCCTGGCGGACGCACGCCCCCGTACACCGGAGCGGCGCTTGTCAGGCGTCGGCTTGCGCATGACAGATGACGTCTGAACGGGATCGCCGCTTGTCACCGCCCGCCGCTGCGACGACCGGCCCGGCGCGGCCTGACGCGGCCCCAGCAGAGACAGGGCGGTCACAGTGTGCACAACCATGTTCCGGCTGTGCCTCACCAGAGCCACGGAACCTCGCCCGGTCGTCTGGGGAAAAGTATGGTTGCCGCTGAGATTGACGTTATTCATCTTGTGCCGACTCCGATTATTACCTTTTGCCACCCCGGCGGGGACAGCAGAAAAAACTGCGAACCGCTTGTTCGCCATGGGCTTGGATCACAACAAAACGGCCAGGTTCCTGCGTCGGCCCCAGTTGTCACCACGACTGACGCAGGCGCATGCCACCTGGACCGGGCTGCTCCCGGGCTCTACAGCTGTGCAGGCTCCTTGCTTGCTTACTGCCACCGGCTTGTCTTGTCCCGGATTCAGACACAGCTGTCAGACAAGAGAAATTTTTCTGAAGTGCGCCGCTCTGATTATGCTGTAGACCCATGTGGCCAGGTTCCGGCCGCTGGCGTCGCCGCAGAGAACATCAGGTCTTGCGATCCACACTCTGCAATCCCTTGCACAAGCGCGCATACCCGGACAAGCGTTCCTGTCCAGGACCAACTCAGGAGATAAAGAATGTTCAGCCAAGCCTGTGGAACCTCTGGTATCCACGACACAGGAGCTTCTGCCCGCGCCTCCCAACCAACCCGCGTACCTGTCTTTCCTGCAGCCATTGCTGTGGATCCAGGGAAATGGGAGTGCGATGTCGCATATGGGGCCTACCTGTCACAGACCGGTGCCTGGACGACGAAAGGCGTTCCCTTGCCAGGCATGCAGGAATACACAACCGAATGCCGTGCAATCGAAAGGGTTTTCGCCTATCGGCAAGGTGAAGCAAGTAACGACTTTCCCTACGGTGACAGCTGGATCCTGTCCGGAGAGTTAAAGGACGGTAGCGTCTTTCATTTCGAGGCCGCCTGCGACTTGTCAGGCTTTGGTGGCCTGAGCTGGGGAATTATGCTCCTGGCTCCCGGATGGGATAGCTTGTTTGACAACTTGTCAGATGATGAGATTCAGGATTTTGTCCGCAACATGGGCACGGATTCATCTTCTGTCCCAGAGCAAAAGCTGATGCAGGACTTGCATAACAAAATGGAGAATATTGAGGCGTTGCGATCCAGACTGAAAGAACTTTTCCTTGCAAAATAGAGCCGTGCGAACTGCATTTGACCCCAGTCAGATAACCAGAGTGCGCTTATCCCGTCGTTCCCGTCGTTCCCGTCGTTCCCGTCGTTCCCCCGTCGGACGCAAAGCTTCTCGCCGTTGTACGTCTCATCAGGAGCACCCTGACAAGGCCCGCTTTGTCAGCTTCTTTTGGGATGGGTGAATGCCGCCTGGAACAGCCTGCTCTCACCGGAGAGCCAGGGATGTGCATTCTCCTGTGCGCAAGCAGGGTGCCACCGGAAATGTGTACACAAACCCGGAGCACAGGCAGTCAGAGTTCATCGTGACCTGACCAGGGAGGCATGGGATAGTTTTTTTCAGCGACGCGCTGACAGGCATCCTGGCTGACCGGCACATCCCACTGCTGGAAAAAACGCGTCAAGTCCTGCCGACTGATGTCACAGAGCATCTCAAAAAAGTAATCCGTTTTTTGCTGCTGGTTATTCTTGTCAGGTAGTTGATCTGCGGGCGTGTGACGAAAATTGCTGTAAAGTTCCGCTATAAATTCATGTGACAAGTGCCTGACAAGATTAATCATGAAAGCCTTTTTTTGTGCAATGCCATGGTATGGATCTTCCCCCCAGATGTGGGAATCGTAAGAATGAAAAAGGTGACTGAGAAGCGGCAGATACGCATAAAGAATTTCCTTTGCCGTATAGGCTTTGAGTCCTTTTAATTTTTGTATACCAATAACCCTGTAGCCCGTAGAAGACTGGTAGCCATAATTCATCAATTCGGCGAAAACTTCTCTCGTCCCGGGCAATTCAAACAGTTTTTCAACAGGTTCGTGATTATGGCCCAGCTCGTGAAGCAAAGTGGTACGCACAATGGGCATTTCAGGGGTTATCCAGATGTACGGATTGGCGTAGGCGACCCAGTTGATAGCGACAGGGTAGCCAGACACGGCAGCAAATGGGGTGTCAGAGAGGATGGGATCCAGCACAAAACGCCAGGGCACGGCGGGAGCCCGGTCCCGTTCATCCTCTGCGTTCTCACTTAAACCAATCAAGTTTTGCACATCTTTTACCATTTGATCGTAAAAAGCGATGATCGCGGTCGGATCAGCCATTTGACGAATCATCGCAGAAGGCAGGGTCAAGATGGCATGCCGCCCTTCAAGCTCTGCCCAGGGCGCCGGGTAATAACGAATGTCATTTTGCCACTGGATCAGGCTGTCTCTGCCGATTTTGAACCATGGTGCTCTGACCGCTCCCGCAAGAGTCACCTCAAAGGCTTCAGTTCCCGTTTGGCTGGACTCCATGTAAATCAGACCGGATGCCAGCCCGCTGTCCTGTTGTTCCCCTTGCCGCAGAGTGAAGCTGTGTGACGCCCGGGATGCACGCCTGGAAACGCTGACGTCATCGGCGTTGGCGCCCCCGAATTTTGACATCACTCTATCGAGCACATTCTTCCGGAGTCTATGGATTCCAACGCGCAGTTTCGGCATGACGTCAGGTCTATTCCCCTCAGCCGGGCGCACAGTCACTCGCACGGGCTCACCGGGAACACGGTAAAGCCCCGTACTTTGCCAATGCTCTGGCGGATGGTGGAGTCGTAGCTGAGACAAGCCTTCGGGCTGCAACGCAAAGTGAATGGTCTGAGAAACGCGCTCGGCATCTGCAGGCGGATACCCCGGAAAATTTTCTCCCATGGGCATCAGATACTGATAGCGCTGTTCCTGACTTGAAAAAGCACACTCAGCCACGCCTGTGGCAAACAGCAGGAGACTGCACAGGCACACGCCCATTTTTCTTGTTCGCGTATTCGTTTCCACGAAGACAACCTCGTTGTTAGACCTGAGCTTTGCACGATGGAATGCCATATCCCAGGCAAGAGCCTGCCTTACACAGGAAAGCCAGACAGTTGTGGCAAGGAGGACTCGATACAGTCCTCCTGTTGTCAGAAGGCTATTGGGTTGAGGCGCCGCAGAGGCGCACCGCTTGCGCAGCTGATGGAGACCGACCACCAGACTAAGACGGAACGCCGTGCTTCCTGGTGTTCCAGATTGAAGTCCAGGCAACCGAAGAACGGGGGGTGCCGGCCTTGCCCTTCCCGGCCCTGGCTCCCAGCGCCCAGCCCCGTTTAATGGCCTCCTGCAGCTGCTCTACCTTCTCTTCAGGGAAAACCATGTTTGAATTCTGCCCCAACTCCTCCTGAATCCATGTTGCACTGGAACCCGTCCAGTCGACGAGTATCCCGCTGGGATCTTCAGTCAGCAGACACGCACCTCCGCTGGCCAATTTTTCGACCATCTCCACCGGATAGTGCGCGTCATCAAGAAACCAGAAGGCAGCCGCAGCCAAGGGAGACCCCTTGAAAAGGTGCATTCCATCGCGCCGCACATCAAAAATAAAATTCACATCAATGCCTGCACGGGGGGCAAGGTCCAGAAGCGCATTCAGCTTGCCCACTTTATCTTTGGTCAATGGGCGGATGCACTTCCCCAGCGGCGTAATACCCAAAGTACTGCCAAGATTCGGATCAGCATTCGCTTTCATCAGGTCTGCCACACAGCCTTGTGAATAGTCCATCGCACAGAACAACGGGGTAACACCCAGCTCGCACTGACGCGACAAGCGATTGGGATCAAAAACACCAGTATTCAGGATCAGTTGACGCCAACCAGAGTCGGCCTCACCAAAAGCAGGAGAATGCAACGGCCCCCTGCCCATTTCCCGGCCCTCAAGGTACAAGCACTCCTCGTCAAGCAAGCCTTGTTCCTTTGCCACCACCAATCCCTGCATGATCTTGCAGGTGACATACAGATTGTTCTCTGTAATGGCCCGCACCAGAATGCTGCTACAACTGGCGGACGGATAGCCGATCTTGCGCCTGCTCACATCCATTGACTGCGCCTTGAGAACGAACTGCAAGGGCTCATCATCCTCAATGTCAAGTGGCTCCCCTACACCTGTGCTGGCTTGCAGACAATCGTATTGGAACCGACGCAGTTG
>MPMQ01000175.1 GCA_002238585.1 Kistimonas sp. bin40
CGCGTGCAACATTCGAAGTGAACAGCAATCACAGCCAGGCCATTCGTCATACCCGCAGCCGCTGTGTAGCTGGCCTCTGCTCCCCGGATGGCCCAATACAGGGTCTGCCCCCGCCCTGTGACAGGCCAGTGACGCAAAACCCGGCGGCGGCCGGCGCAAACAGCGAACGAGGTAGAAGGATGATGCGGACCTGACCTCTGGTATCGCGGCGCGGAGCAGGGCGGGTCTGGCACCCCGCTTGCGTCAGCACCATGCCCGACACAAAGGTCATCAGAACGTGCCGCCATCAGTCGTCCCGATACACAGGCCCCAACTGCAGAAGGAACCCGCCATGCCCCAGGAAAGCAATCCGGTTGTACATTGTGATGCGCCCCTCATTCAGGGTTTCACCAAGCCGCATTTCCAGGAGTTTCTTCCCATCTCTCTGCTCATCAATATCCCCCATCGTCTCCAGACAGCAGCAGTTGCCATCCGACTCTTCGTACAGCTTCGCCTCGAACTTGAAAGCGTTACCGAACGGAAGAGCCGTGCTGACACCCACTGTGAAACAGCTGTTCTCCGGCTGATAGCGGACAGCAACCCGGCTGTATGCTTTTCGTTCCCATCTGAAACTCACAGCCTCGGTCAGATTGCGTCCCCTCCCATAAGGACCCATCTCCCGTTGCATAACAGCGGCAGGCAAGTAAATGTACACACGCTTGTACTCAAGGTCTCGCCGGGTATACACAGCACCGGATGCATAACCAGCCGGCTCCACTTCATGTACACCAGGGAAGGGATAATTGGTCATCGGGAGATTCAGGGGGGTACTACGACGGCAGGTCTCAGACACACTCTGATAGTCGGTAGCGGCATGGGTCTCCATACACCAGCCACAGGCTACGCGCCGCCGCACACAGCTTTGCTGGTGCCGACCCAGATCGCATCGCAGCATGTTGGTGTCGCAATCCGGACATTGCGTCAATGCCTGCGGGCAGATGCGTGCATGCAAACCGTTTCCTGTCTCCAGGAAGCGCACTCCCCTTTCACTGCAACCGCGTGGGCAGGGCACAAGGCGTTCATCACAGATGGCCACATGAATCTCCAACATTTCACGCGGAATTTTTACTGTACAGAACGGGCAGTCGACCGGAAGCTTCTGGCAGTGGGGATAGTGCCCCTCCATCAGGCTGCGGGGACTACTGAACCCACAGCCCCAGGGACAGCTTTCCATAATATCAGTGGGCACAGCGGCTGCTACGGCGTCATACAAGCGGGGCACGAGTTCTGCCGACTGCTCCACACGCTCGCGCAGCTCAGAAGGTGCCAACTGTGCCCGCGCACTGGCGTCCTGTCGGTAAAACTGGTTCAGCTCACGGAAGCGTTGTGCCTCATCGGCCGTGGTCATCAGCGCGCCCAGGCTGACAGGTCTATGGCCACAGGTCTCTTCGTGTGCCTTCTGCGTGCCACTGAAAACGCTCTCCTGGCATCCAGGGTGAGAGCAGACCTTCGGCACCCACGCGCAGTCCGGCTCGTGCAACCGCAGCGCACTGGCTGTCCCTTTCCAGTC
>MPMQ01000176.1 GCA_002238585.1 Kistimonas sp. bin40
AAGACTGCAAGTGCGGCCAAATCCAATACACCCCGAGCTACCGATACCTTATGGCTTTGATGGAAAACAGGCAGCTCTGCCTGTTGACACAAGATGCGCAGCACAGGCTACAGGAGCAGCTGGTTGTACCCTGCTGCATTGCGCCAACAAGCAGGCCGACACCGGATCTACACTCCCTGACGTCTATGCAGGATCATGAAAGGCTGCTGGCCGTGCCCTACTCCCGGGACAAGATTCAGCTCTGGCATCGGACGACAGATACCGGTTGGCAAGCAGGAGAACTGATTGAAGCGCCCCCCGAACCCGATGCGCAGCCCAACGAGCGTCTTTTCCAGGTGGAGCTGTCGACCGATGCCCGGACCCTGGTCCGGCTCACCAACCGATGCCTTGATATCTGGTGTCGGGTCGGCACCCACTGGCACCATCACCGCCACAGGCGGGAACATGTTGCTGACTGGGCTATCCAGACGGAAGTTTCCCTGAGCGGTGCCCTGTGCACAACAGTTTCCGACCTGGCTGGCAATCTCTGGGTTTATGCACCCGATGCGCAGAACCAGGTCAGCTGCAAAGCCAGCGCAGCACTGGACAGCCAGGTACAGTGCCTGGCTTACAGTAACGATGGCCTGTCTGTGCTGACCGGCACAGCAACACAAGACATAGCCCTGCAACTGGTACCTCTTCCCGAGCGTGCACAGCAGCAGGATGAGAGGCACCACCCATGACCAGGCCAGGAGCTGCGGTTGTTGTCCTTGACGCACACAGCTGGAAAGCTTGTCATAGAATCGCTCTTCCACTGAACTCTACGGCCGGCCTTGAGTCCAAGCCTTATCCGAATGAAAAGCAGCTTTGACGGCCATGCACTACGATCAGCCCCGCACAGTCTCCGGCACACTGCCGAGGCAGGCTTGTGCCTCCTCCCCCCGGGTGTCGCCCGCAGGGCCCAGGGGCTTTGGTCACCCCCTTGCCAGCACTGCCCCACAGCAAAGCTTGACTCCTGCCCTGGAAAAGCCAGCAGCCGCCATCCTGCCCCTGCCCCAGCCCCTGCTACAGCGCATATTCCGTTATCTGCCGCTTTCGTCACACAATCAGTGCGCACTGGTGTGCCGCCACTGGCACGCCAGTGTGCCTGCTACCAGAAAGGAAGTGGCCCGGTGGGTTGCAGAGCGCGGCCATCACAACCTTCAGGTCAGCCAGCAGGTAGCCATCAGTTACAGTCAGCGTGCAAGACCCTGGCTGCGTGCCGAGAGAAGCCCGTTCCTGCCCATAGTGGAACGCCAGCAGCAAGAGTGGTTGCGCTTGCAGGACTGCCTGCGGCAAGAACAGTCGTCGCCAGCACGCGAACAGCTGCGCCAGCAGGAACAGACAGCCTGGCGCCTTTTTTGCTCACTGGTGCACTACAGCCTGGACCTGCAGCTGGCACAGGCCGATCATCTGACACTGCAAGCTCTCCCTTTTCCTCCAGACACTCGCCACCTGGCGCGATCCTGTACCAGCGTCTGCGGTCGCTGGTTCGCAAGGGTACTGCAACCAACACCCACA
>MPMQ01000177.1 GCA_002238585.1 Kistimonas sp. bin40
TTTGAGATACGGCAGCAGAAGTGCAGCAAGAATACCGTGACGGGATTTGCTGGAGCGCTTACGGAAGAAGAAATGTGTGGGATCCTGGCCAGTCTGTCACTGACCACCGATCACTCAACGAATCCGGATCGCGCAGACAATGTCTTTCGGATCGTGCACAACGGCCTGAGCAAGAACCATCTGCATGTTGATGGGGATGATGGTGTGAGTTGCAACAGCTCCCGGGCATTGGTTGGCTCTCTTGAGCATCGAGCTCCTGAACATAAGTGTCCTTCGGCCTATACCTATTCCGTCTCCAGTCCCCCTGTTCTCTTGTTTTTGTTTTGCGGAGGGGAGGCGTCGCTTCCCCTTTTCCAAAAGAACGATTCCGCCACTTTGTTGCTGAGCGATGACAAGTGTTTTGATGAAAGCATGATTGATGAAGCAGCCTACAGTTTTGATTGCGACACTGCTGAGTCGAACTGCCATTGCCTGCATAAGCCTTCTGCCACGCAAAGGTGTCGTTCCAATTTTCTGCCGTGCTCCTGTGCCTTGTCTGATTTGCGTGATTTGGGTGATTTGGGTGATTTGGGTGATTTGGGCCTGGACAGGGGGGCAGGCAGTGGAGGACCTGTTGTGACCAGCGCCACGCCTGCTGGCTGGAAAAAAGTGAACGAAGCTTTTTGCAAGGCAGTGCCACGTATTTTTGACGGGAAATACAACCAGGACGGTCTGTGTGGTCCGGGCAGTTCCTGTCATAACCCGGGAGAGGTGCTTCACAGCCTGGTGCCAGCGGGGGGGGGTGGGGATCGATGGTTTTTGGTGACACGGCAAACCTGGCCTGCTGACTCTGCAGCATACCGGTGGCGGGATCTTTTTCGTGTTTTGTCTTTTTCTTCTCCCGTAGTCGATGGCAGTCAGCCGCGCTGGAAAAAAAACGCGTTTGGTGCTGAGCCTGGGGAACCTGAGCATCTTTATGCCGGTGCCAGGGTGGTGCCCGACGCGCCGGGCCCCAGATATGCGCTGGTTGACAATAATGCTCTGCTGCATGTTTACCAGGAAGTCGATGGGGGCGACCCAGGACAGTCCCGACTGCGCTGGACCCGTTTCCCGCTCGATGCTTCGACGAATGTTGCCGACTTTGATTCTGGTCTTGACTGGCAGCTGCCGCCTGATGCCGAGCTGATGTTGCTGTCGAAAGAGATTGAGGGCGTGACTCTGTGGATTCGGCGGGAAGCTGGTGAAGGTAATGTTGTTCAGCGTTTTTTGCTGAAGGATATCGAGGGAATGGGTGAGAATGCGACGGCAGTCAGCACCGTCACGCTCACGTCGGAAAGTCATGTGACGATAAAGCCCCTTGCGCTGGCACGCCACGGGGATTGGCTGTACAGCCTGCATGCGACGGGAAGCGAAGATGATGCGGCCGGGAAAGAATTTGAGATCCGGCGTTGGGATATCACCAGTTCGACTGCGACTGCTGATCGGATCTGTCATCCCCGCATTCGCGCTATGGTGCCCGGCCGACTTGTGGTCAGCGGCGGTGCTGTACATCAGGTGC
>MPMQ01000178.1 GCA_002238585.1 Kistimonas sp. bin40
TCAGAGTCAATGTCGGAGCAGGAGCTGGAGCAACTGCTGGAGCAGACCGTGGAGCAGATGCACCTTGACGTGCGCTCTGGAATGGAAGCCGGTGGACTGGCTGATGGGCCTGACGAGTATGCCACCTTGTTCGAGACGGAGCCTGGTACATGGAAGCAGACGCTGGGGAAGGCGCTTCAGGATGGGTTGACGCCCGAGGACATTGATCGGGTCTATGCACGGGGAGAAGAGTTCTACAACCTCTTCCGCTTCAAGGAAGCGGAGACCCTGTTCACCCTCTATAGCGTCATGGCACCAACTGATCACCGGGGCATGGGCGGGCTGGCGGCCATTTACCTGGAGAAGAAAGAGTATCTGCGTGCTCTGGATATGTTGAATGTGTTGCGGGGACTACCGACCAGCAATCTGGACGAAACTTTTCTGAACTCGGCCTTGTGCTATTACAAGCTGGATCGTCACCAGGAGGCCTCCGCCGCACTGGTGATGGTTGATGAAGCCAAACTTCCCGGTGGTGAGTTTTACGCGAAAAGATACGGTTATCTCAAGCAGCAGCTCAACAAGCACCTGGGCGATTATTTTCGAGCAAGTCATGCAGACAAGGGGGCAATATGAGCACACTGACAGGTGGTCCCGTCAGTGCCGTATCGGCTGTCGGGTACTCACAACGTGTAGATGTTGTGGATGATCATTCTACTGAGGCGAAAAAGAAAGGAGCGGGGCCGGAGGCCTTTGGAGAAATTGGCATCCCTTCCCAGCCCTTGTCGTCTGCGGCTGATGGTATGACTGCTCAGGACCTGTTTCGCATGATGCGAAAGGCCTGTGAGCAAATAAGGGATGCAGCGGGAGAGGGGCAGAAAGGCACTGCGGAGGAAAAGAAAAAGCTTGCGGATGTGCAGGCAGAGAACAGGATGAAGGAAATTCAGGAGCGTGCCGACAAGGTTGCGGAGCAGATGGAGGCCCAGAAAGCGAGCGACACTCTGGGTTGGGTGATGATGGGCGTTGGCATCCTGCTGGCCGGGGTTATGGCGGTCCTTACCTGTGGTGTTGCGACGGGGCTGGTTGTTGCAGTAGTTGTGGCGGGGCTGAGTGTGGCAGCGCATTATTCTGGAGAAATTGTCGAAGCACTGGCACCGGCGTCGGCCAGCCCGGAAGCCAAGGCGGCCTGGGCTATGGCGTTGGGCATTGGATTGAGTCTTGTGGCGGCCTTTATGCCACCCAACCCGGGATCAGTGCTGAGGTCGGTAGCCGGGGCTGCGCGCACGTTTACGGCGACAGCTATCCGCGTGATGAAAACAGTGGTCAAAATGACGGCAAAAATGACGCAAAAGATGAGCCTCAAGTCGCTGGGGAAAGGGGCAGCCAAGGTGTTCTCGAAGCTGGGCGATGAGTTTCTGATGGTAATGAAGGCTGGTTACAAGACTGCAAAGGTAGTAGGTCAGCAAGCTTTCGCCCAGCTTCGCGCGCTGGCCAAGACCATGGCGGGCAAGGTTTCCAAAATGATGAAGAAAGCCGGGGAGCTTATAGAGAA
>MPMQ01000179.1 GCA_002238585.1 Kistimonas sp. bin40
AATCCCTGTCGGGATGTGCGACGAGTTTCTTCGGGAGGCTGGGGCGTGCGAAGAGGGACAGGCGGTTGCCTGGCAAAAGTTGTTCGCCAGGGCACGAGCCGGGGGACTCTATCCTCCCTCCTCTGTAGAGATTGCTGGCAGGAAAAACAGGAAGTTTCCTGTCTCCACTTCGGAAGCTGAGGCAGGCAGGAAGCCGCCGGTCTCCACTTCAGCAGCTGAGGCAGACAGGAAGCCGCCTGCTCTGGCTTTTGAAGCGAAGGCAGGCCGCAAGCCGCCGGCCCGCAGTTGGGCAGGGGTGGCCGCCATGAAATAGACGGGGACGCGATGGCGGCTGGAAGTGATCCCGACCCTGTGCAACGACTGTCCTGGTCAAGCCGCCATCCACGCCAGATGACGTGGGACAGTCGTGAAGGACCTGCGCCCGCTAGGTATGCGATGTCTCGCGCCATCGGACAAACCTGCCGCGCTGGGTTGACCTGTACTGTACCCGCCGCTGAAAGGCTGTTGGCAACGGAAAATCCGGATGTACTTATTGTCAATCGTCGTGTAGATTGCGGCGGTTTGCGCGACAGTCGATCCGCGCCGTGCAGGCCTTGCCTCGCCTCTCCTTCTTCAGAATTACCTCAGAGTTATTGTCAGTTATGTTCCCCAACAGAGCCGCCTTGCCGCCGGTGCGACCTCCTGCTGCTATGTCTACAGATAAAAATCTGGAGCGCAGGATCACGGATTTCACCGACAAATGGCAGTATGAATGCCGTCAATTAAGCAACGATCACCCTCGTCTGCGCCAACTGGCTCAGGAGGGCAAGGAACTGTTGGCGACCTTGTCACGAAAAGGCGGACAGGAGAAACAGCCGGCCCCGCATGCTCTCAGCGAGCTGTTGGCGACAGTCACAGGCCTGCTGGGCCGGTTTCCCGGTTCAAGACAGACAAGGGAAGACCTGCAACAGGGGATGCAAAATTTTTTGCGTATGCTGATGCAACACCAAGTTCTGGTTTCCGGCCTCTCCGGAGCATCTGCGGCCGGACGCGATGGAGAAGACAGGAAAAAAGTGGGGCTTTATGCCGAGCGTTTCATGAGAGCAGTGGTAGCCGCCCACAGTGCTGACCGGGTGTCTGAATCCCGGGAACTGTGTACCACTCTACTTGCGTCTGTCCAGGACAGCTTCAGCCATTTCAGGGCAGCGAACATCGCTGCGATTTTGTGGGGACTTGGCAAACTGGCAGAGCGGGGTGTGCAGCCTGCCGGGCTGGAAACGGTGGTGACCTGCCTGATGAATGAGATACCGGAGCAGGTTGCGTATTTCAAAGCCCAGTACATCAGCAACAGCCTGTGGGGACTGGCCAAGCTGGTCAGAAACCAGGTGCGGCCTGACAGGCTGGAGGAGGGGCTCAATGAGCTGCTGCAGCAAATTTCGCGGCAGGCTGGGGATTTCAATGCCCAGGGTATCGCTAACAGCCTGTGGGGACTGGCCCAGCTGGCCGAAGACCAGGTGCAGCCTGACA
>MPMQ01000180.1 GCA_002238585.1 Kistimonas sp. bin40
ATGCAGGCTGGCTGGCATGCGGATGTGAACCAGGAGGCCAGCATACAAGAAGCCTGTAATGTGCCAGACGCCCTGGTGCTTTCCGTTGACAGAAAGTGGGAACTGCTGGAGGAGTTTCTGGATACGATGGATATGGAGGCGTTTATTCAGGATAGGGGGCAGCAGCTGTGGGAGCTGGTGTGCGCCTATGCAGAATAAAAGGCATCAGTAATCTGATTGGCAGCCAATAGTGGAACGCTTTCTCGCTTCTCTGTTTTTCCCGTCTTTCCCGTCTTTCCCGTCTTTCGCCGCCTTTGGGCTGAATTATTGAACTTTCGGCCCGGTGTGATTCTCCAACATGAAGAACAAGTTTTGTGGAGGCAGAGGCGTCCAGTTATTGGTGGCGGTGTGCAGGGAGAGGGTGGCATGGATTCAATAAATTCGTTTTCGAGTCAGCGACATTGGAAGTCAGAGTTGCCTGGCACAAAAGTCAGATCACAGGCTCCTGTTGGAGAGACCGGGAATATGGACTCTCAGGAGGCAGGTCAGATTCCGGCTTGCTGGCCTGATCCCCCATCAAAAGCGCAGTCTTGTACGTCGGTGTCGCCTTGCGTCGCAGCGGGGCGGCGGGCTGTTTTCGATTGCCTGTTGCTGGACGTGCAGGCCCCGGTGCAAGCCTTGCTGGATGAGCAAGGGGCCGGCGGTGACGAGCTGGTGCTGGTGCAGGAGCCGGAGGGACTGCTTCAGGACAGCTTGACGCTGCGCGTTACCCTGACTGACAGCGGTGTGCTGCACCGGGCGCCAGGACGGCTTTTTGCCACACACTTGCCACAACAACCGCTGTGTCTGGTGCTCGATTGCAGAAAGCTGTCCGCTGCCCAGCTGACCGCCTACAACGATTTGCTTGATCCAGACCAGCCCTCCCTCTACGACCGTTGCAGCAAAAGCAAACAGCCGTTAGGCGATCATGTGCGGATACTTGTGCTGCTGTCACAGCAGCAGTATCTGGCAGAAACGGATGCAGCCAGCTGCCCCGGTCAGGATTTCTGGCGGCGTGTGGCGCGTCCCGGATTGACACTGGAGTGGACCGGACCGGCTGCCGACCCGGATTTGTTGCCGCCCTGTCATACTGGTGAGCTGTCGTATGAAAACGGGCTGGAGGTGATTGACTTCCATCACCACGGCGACTGGCGGCGTACTTTGTATGGCTGGCTGGGAACTGACGATCATGGACGCATGTGTTTTTGTGTCGGTGCCCTGGCCCGGTTGAGGGCCGGTCAGCGGGTTGTCTTGCGTGGTGCCGACTGGTCGGACCCGGTGTTCTGTCATGAATGGCTCAAGATACAGCGCACAGGGTTTTACGACAGCAACGGCTGTCAATGCCGACTGCCAGACGGGCTGAGCTTTGTACGCAGTACGCTGGATGCCGCAGAACGTCAGTGGCTGGGGCAGTGTATTTCACGACAGAAGCATCCTTGTCAGGAGTCGATTGTCGTCAATCAGTACAGCCTGCCGCAGTGG
>MPMQ01000181.1 GCA_002238585.1 Kistimonas sp. bin40
CCTGGCCAGGGTTCGCCGGCAGCTATGGTGCGACCATTCCCGCGACTACCAGGGCATCACAGATGCCCCGGCCACCATCGCAGCACTCTGGATGCACCGCCTGTTTTGGCAGCAGAAGTCATCAGGCGACATGTTGACGCCAGCCCGGCTCGATGCCTTCACCAGCCGTTTCATGACAACCGATCTTGTTCAAGTGCAATGGCACCTGGAATACATCGACCAACACTGGGACGCGCTGCGTGAGTTGTTTCTGTCTGAAGCCCGGGAACGCACTCTGCCATGCGCCGCTGGCACGGAGCCCAACCGGAGCTTCCACTGCACGAAGACAGCCTGTGCGGGCCTGCATAACCAAATCTTGTTTGCGTGGAGAGAACCGCACAGCGGCTGCTGCGTAGACTACTCGGATGTCATGTACTTCGACTGTCTCCATCAGGACGGCGGACCCGAGAAGATGGAACAAGCCACCGGTAGCCCCATTGTCTACAGAAGGCCCTTTTAGAATCTTTTCCCCTGGGCCTGTGCCATACGGCCAGGGCCTTGTTGCACAGCTGTTTTTATTTTTCCAGGCGCACGCGGGAACCCAAACAGCTACGGGCACTCAAACCTGTACGAAGAGGAAAAAACAGCAAGGAGATACAAGAAATGTACATAGCTTCCAGCTCAACCCCCACCAGCGTGCACTTGCCACACCCGGCCTTTCCTGTCAGCCATGTGGGGGATGCCAAAGTGACAGCCCAGCCCCACAGCAGGCGCTGGGTGACCCGATTGCCTGCCGCCGATTCCATACCCGGACAGCCGACATGGATCCCGGTGCGCAAGCGGGAAGTCAACCCCCTCATCATCGGGCGTCCTGCCTTCGAAAGCTTGATACCCGCGCCACCCAACGCCGAAAAGTTGAAGCTGCAGGAAGATCGCTTTCTCAAAGGCACCTTGCAAAAGGACCCCGAAGGCCTTGCCTGGTATAGACAGGAGGTAGCCCGACGCCAGGAGATGGAACAACACAACGAGGTCTACACCCTGCCAGTCTTGCGCCCTACGCTGGAGAACATGCGGACTTTCATCGCACACCTGCTGGCCGATGACCATTTCGACGAACCACTGAAAGACGCCGAACGCCGGGTACTGCAGACAGTGGACGCTGAAGCGCAGAAACTGCTGGACCTGAATATCCCCTACAAACGCACTGTGGTTCTGAGCTGTCTTTTTGCCACGCTGTACGACCTGCTGGCACAGCAGCGCATTCTGGAGCCGCTGGCCAAACACAAAGGCCAGAGTGCTTTCAGCCGGGAGCACACTTTCCCCACCTTGTCGCCTTTCAGATTTCGCACACGGCGGGCCGACGGCACCCTTCCAGACAACCCGCTGTCAGTCGCCAGTATTGACCCGGAGTATGTCCTGTCCTGCCGCTGGCAGGGCCTCCACCCGGGCGGTCCTGATGAGAATGACTCCCTGTTTGTCATGGAGTACGCACTCAGGCATGCTCTCCCCAATCT
>MPMQ01000182.1 GCA_002238585.1 Kistimonas sp. bin40
GAGTGCTGGTGCACGCGGGGCGGGCGTATGGGTAGGCTGATGGAAGCTGCTGCCTGGCTTTGTCAGAGGCAGGGTGTGCGTTATGGAGAGTGATTGCTTGCACTATTGTGGTGGAGCAACTTCGAGCAGAGAGGTGAAGGAGCCTTTGTCCCGGCCATTCAAGGCAATGTTCCGATTGGGGCAGGGCCGCTGTGCAGAGTACCGCTGTATTCTTCTTCGAAAGACACTGTAACCAAAGTTTCGATGCTGCTGGAAAGAGTTGTTTACTGCATGGATTTCTCTCATGGAAGAAGGGGGTAGTTCTTATTTTCTTGCGCTTATGCCGCTCCGTGTCGCAGGGGCGGCTGCGGGAGTATTTGGGGGTGGTTACAAGGGGCGAGAACCTGTAGAATCCGCGCCGATAATGAGCCAGGGTACAGGACAATTTGATCACTGCTTTTCAGCGAGAGTGTAAGCTGGAGGGCGGTAGCGTGCCTTGATGCAACCTACAAAATCGAGAAGCCTGTGAGCCAGAAGAGATGGCAAGGGTACGGCGAGGGAGGTGCGCTCTATTCCCCCTCAAGGACAGTCTGGCTTGGCAACCGGCAAGCTTACGGGAGGAGAGGTCTTCCTGAATAGCCCTGTTCGAGGCCAAGTGCAGGCTCGGGCAGCCTGTCCCATCTGATCCAGACGCACCAAGCTGGCCAAAGGCAAAAAGTAGGGCCGCGAGTTGGCGTTGTTTGTCTGTGAACGCCAGTGAGATATGTCTCCGTTTCATCAGTTGGTCATCAGTTGGGGAAGTTGGACAGTAGAATTGAGGATGTTGAGCCGCATCTGCGATGCCGGGGGCATCGAGCACCGTCTGACAAAGCGTGCACAGCCAGCCCACAAACCGATGGCGCGGTCGGGCACTTCACCGGCCGGATCGCAGGCGTGCAGACGGCCCACCGCTTCGATAGAAGTTCAGGTCCCGGACAACGACTCGGACTTGACACTGGATTTTTCCCTCTTGATAGCTCATGGCGAATAAGGGTGGCTGTCTTTCTTCAGGGTGAGAGTTTCGAGCTTCGAAGGCCGGTTCGTTCATGCGACGCAGGTGACGTTTTCGTTTCTAAAAATTGCCCCTGAACTCTCTTTGAATAGGTCGACGAAACATCAAAGAGCGAGAGCAGCTGATACCCGTCTTAAATCGATCAATTGTACAAGTGTACAAGGTTTGCTGTGGAAGACTTACTGCGCACCTGGTTTGGAGAAAGAACGTTCGGGCGGGCCGTGAATTATGCCCGAAGCGGTCGGGTATTGAAGTATCACTACGATTCCAAAGGGCGCGTCCTTTCCGGTGTTACTAATGGCAGTGGCAGGAATGTTTACACGTCTGAAATTGATTTTGAATACAGCGATTTTTCTGAGCCTGTCCAGACTGTTGGCGAGTGCACCTGCCCGGTAGGGGTAAGCTGCAAGCATATTTGTGCGGTCTTGCTGGTAGCGCTGAAAGAAGTGGGCGAAC
>MPMQ01000183.1 GCA_002238585.1 Kistimonas sp. bin40
GCAGAACCCTTCACATGGAAAACTCCACCTGCGACACTCCACCTCCAACATCGAAAACAGGCGATATCGGCTCTCCAGGCTCGGACCGCCGACTTTGTAGCAGGAGACTGCAGACTTCGGAAGATTGACTCCTTCCTATACAGAACTTCCTATACAGAACTTCCTATACAGAACTTCCTATACAGAAAATGGGTCACTTCTACACGGCTATTACAAGAACTGTAGATAAACGCTGCCCAGCCCCGCGCTCCCCAAAAAACAGCCGTCCATACTATTCCGACAGCAGGCACGCAGCTTCGGCCTTGCCTGGGGAGACTGCTTTTCCCTGCAAAAGGGTCCGTTTGGTTCTGGTCCTGCCAGCAAAGAATCCGGGCTCAGCCAACCCCTCAGCTACCACATCAACCCCAAAGCCGGTAATACATGCTTTCCAGCCAGGCACCACCGGCTTTGCTGCACGAGACTGTCTATTCCAGAAGGTTGCGCCCGTGCCACTCCAGAAAAAAACCTTGGCTCTTCAACCTGTTATGTGACTTTGAGGATGCGCCTGACAGGGCTTGAGTCATGCAAATCATAATGGCAAACGCGCGTTCACTTCTGTATTTTCAGGCACGATTTCTGGCCGTCTGAAACAGGCTTCCTCCCTGCACCAGGGTAGTTGTGACCTTTGCACACCTGTCTACTGGATGTCAGGCCCCGGGCGTGAACATGAAAGGCATACTTCAGGCTGTGCCGCCTGCCACTCTTGCATGGCATCGACTCGTGTCGCATGTCCAGAGACCTTCTGCGGCAGCCGATGATCATAGCGCCATGCATAGCGCGGCAGGCCGGTTTCCATCTCTTGAGTACCATCGAAACCATGCCTTGTCAGGACGTCTTCGATTCGTCCAGCAACACACGTGACCACACCATTGGGTTGTGGGCTGCGCGGCTTGGTCAGGCGGCGCTGGCACCCAGGGCGCGGCAGAGATGATCAAACGCGCAAGTTGCTTTGCCCGCCTGCTCGCGCGAGCCAGACAGGCGATCAGTGCACGCCATTGTCGGTCCACAGTCTGGTTACCCTGATCGGGCAGACCTCGCGCAGGACTGCCAGAAAAGCTTTGGCGGATAAGGCCGTTTTGTTCTGTCTGGCCTGAACGAATACCCGGACAGTGGCATGGCCAATAGCAACGAAAAGATAGCGATGTCCTTTTTCTGCAGCCATTGACGACAGGTATTTTGTTCTGCAGCCATTGACGACAGGTATTTTGCATCAACCTGCAGGAATCCCGACTCACAGAGCCTGAACACCTTGCAAATCGCTCGGGTCTTCGACTGGCGCACACACGGAAAATCCCTTTACGTCCAGGCAGACGATACAGTGCAGAGCCGGAGGTCTTCTCGTTAACAAACGCCTTCGTAACCCACCAACAGCTCATCCAGGCAAAGCCAAAGGGCTTTCTTCAGGGCGGTGACCAGGACTTCCTGATCGGGTGCCAGTCTGGT
>MPMQ01000184.1 GCA_002238585.1 Kistimonas sp. bin40
GAGTGCTGGTGCACGCGGGGCGGGCGTATGGGTAGGCTGATGGAAGCTGCTGCCTGGCTTTGTCAGAGGCAGGGTGTGCGTTATGGAGAGTGATTGCTTGCACTATTGTGGTGGAGCAACTTCGAGCGGAGAGGTGGCGGAGCCTTTGTCCAGGCCATTCAAAGCAATGTTTCGATTGGGGCCGGGCCGCTTTGCAGAGGGCCGCTGTATTCTTCTTCGAAAGACACTGTAACCAAAGTTTCGATGCTGCTGGAAAGAGCTGTTTACTGCATGGATTTCTCTCATGGAAGAAGGGGCAGTGCTTATGTTTCTTGCGCTTGTGTCGCTCAGTGTCGCAGGGGCGGCAGCGGGAGTATTTGGGGGTGGTTGCAAGGGGCGAGAACCGGTAAAATGCGCGGCCGATAATGAGCCAGCGTACAGGACAATTTGATCACTGCTTTTCAGCGAGAGTGTAAGCTGGAGGGCGGTAGCGTGCCTTGATGGAACCTACAAAATCAAGGAGCCTGTGAACCAGAAGAGATGGCAAGGATGCAGCGAGAGTGCGGGAGGCGCGCTCCATTTCCTCCTCGAGGACAGTCTGGCTTGGCAACCAGCAAGCCTACGGGAGGACGGGTCTTCCTGAACAGCCTTGTTTGAGGCCAAGCGCAGGCTCGGGGCAGCCTGTCCCATCTGGTCCAGACGCACCAAACTGGCCACAGACAAACAGTAGGGCCGCGAGTTGGCGCTGTTTGTCTGTTAACGCCAGTGAAATATGTCTCCATTTCATCAGATTGAGAAGTTGGACAGTAGAATTGAGGATGTTGAGCCGCTCTGCGATGCCGGGGGCATCGGGCACCGTCTGACCAAGTATACAGGCAGCCCACAAACCGATGGCACGGTCGGGCACGTCACCGGCCGGATCGCAGGCGTGCAGACGACCCACCGCTTCGATAGCAGTTCAGGTCCCGGACAACGACTCGGACTTGACACTGGATTTTTCCCTCTTGATAGCTCATGGCGAATAAGGGTGGCTGTCTTTCTTCAGGGTGAGAGTTTTGAGCTTCGAAGGCCGGTTCGTTCATGCGACGCAGGCGGTGTTTTCGCTGCTAAAAATTGCCCCTGAACTCTCTTTGAACAGGTCGACGAAACATCAAAGAGCGGGAGCAGCTGATACCCGTCTTAAATCGATCAATTGTACAAGTGTACAAGGTTTGCTGTGGAAGACTTACTGCGCACCTGGTTTGGAGAAAGAACGTTCGGGCGGGCCGTGAATTATGCCCGAAGCGGTCGGGTATTGAAGTATCACTACGATTCCAAAGGGCGCGTCCTTTCCGGTGTTACTAATGGCAGTGGCAGGAATGTTTACACGTCTGAAATTGATTTTGAATACAGCGATTTTTCTGAGCCTGTCCAGACTGTTGGCGAGTGCACCTGCCCGGTAGGGGTAAGCTGCAAGCATATTTGTGCGGTCTTGCTGGTAGCGCTGAAAGAAGTGGGCGAAC
>MPMQ01000185.1 GCA_002238585.1 Kistimonas sp. bin40
GACTCCTGCGGTGGTTATGCGACTTTGGACATGATTCTCAGGTGCGGGAGTTGGCAGGTTCGGCAGGATTGGAGAGCGCCATAGCCACTGATCCGGGCACTGGCTCCCTGGGGCAGCAGCGGCTCAGACTCAGGCCGGTGGCTGTGGTGAAACCTCTGGTGGTGAAGCAGCGTCATGTCGGTGCCCCCCATGGGAGAGGGGCTGTCGTTCAGCAGCTCACAAGAGCGGTGCAGACCGGATGTCGCAATGGGGCGCGGCTGGCTATTTTTGCGACAATAGCGGGGTTCAGCACGGCTTACATGTTCATTGCAGGAGTGGCTATTGGCAGTTGTTTACCCGCTGTGGGTGGAACCTGGGGCGGCGGTGTGCTGGGGACTGTCGGTGTCGCGATCACCGCAAAGGCGGCGACCCAGGTCGGCGGAAGAACAGGCCAGCTGCCCTATCGCCCGGATGATGCCGGCAATACGGTGTTCGCTACCCATCAGCTGCTGCAGAACATATTAGTTACAAGGCAAATGACATGCTGGGAAGCAACGCGGCTGCTCGGCTTTTGCGGAGTCTGTAGCACTATTGCCGCAGTTCCCCCGTTCTGGGCGATAAATTCCGGCTTTTTACCGGGTGCGGGAGGACTTTGCGCAGCCTGTCTGTTGGAGGCTGCAGGTAGCGCGCTGCTGTCCTTCTTGTTCCAGGCAGGAGAGCAAAGACTTGTCGATTTTCTGAGTCGCCCGACGAACCAGGGCGATGCTATTCGTGCTCGGCCAACAGCCCTGCCGGGATGATCAGGGACCTGCGTTTTTTCGCCAGCCGGTTGCTCGCTGAGCATTGGTCGGCCCTTGAGCAACAGAGCCTTGCCACCCGAGTCTGATGGAGACCTGCCTTCTACCAGAACATGGCAGGCTCCACAGGACGGGCTGCATCCGCCCGCCCTGTAGCCCCCGGATGCATGGATGCGATGCTGTTCAATCAGCGGGTCAGGTGCTGCGGCTGTGTGTCAGTTGTGTAGCTGGCGCAGCACACATCAGAGGGCGACCTGTGTCTTGTATGAGGAGAAAGTGCGGGAACTGTTCTCCGGCTCCGTTGTCCGATGTGGAAGGTTTCCCTGCAAAGGGGGGCGAGCAGCACCCGCTCCAGGGGGACCGCCCCAGCATCATATCCGAGAAGAAGAGTGTCCTGATGATTACAAGTACCCCGTCTACAGTCAGTTTGCCTCTTTCGTCTCCCCGGACAGAAACAGACTCTCGTTCCGCACAGCTTTCTCCGCCGACAGACAAGCTGAGACCGGCTTTCCGGGAGGCCCTTGATGCAAGAGAGGACGCTGTCTGCGGCTCTGTAGTGATTGAGGGCCCTATGGAGGTCGCACTGCTCAAGGAAGAAGGTGGATTTCTGGATGAGCATGAAGTCAGCGAGGTCAATCAGCAGCCTTCCAGCCCCCGCAAAATGGCGCAGATAGTGAAGATCCTGCGGACCAAAGG
>MPMQ01000186.1 GCA_002238585.1 Kistimonas sp. bin40
CTTGAACGCACGCAAAACTCAAGACATGTAGCGCACAATGGCAAGTGTCAAGGTAGCAACGGTCAGCATGGAGCCCGCAGTCCACATGATCATGACGCGCCCCATTTTCTCAATGCTTTCTTTCAGGTTGCCGACTTCCCGCTGCAAGTCTCCTTTCAGGTTGCCGACTTCCCGATGCAAATCTTCACGGGTCACATAGTTGGATCTCATTATTGCTATGTCGGTTTTCATTTCCCGAGTGTCATTTTCCAGAGTGCTGACCCTCTCTTCCAACTTATCCACAGGCGACCCTCCAGCTCCCGTCACTCTTATATCATTGGGATTGTTTTTTTTCATTTTGGTTCCGTTCGTGTTTCTCGACACAACATTCAACGAGATCCCGCCTGAAACGATGGATCTGGCCAGGGGGTACGCAGACAACAGTAAGCTGCTCCGCATCCTTGGGGGCCAATGTGGCTCGTGGCACGGTGGCTCGCGGCACGCCAAATTTGTCTGAGTTCCCGCATAGCGCACAGGACAGGAGAAAGTCACTGCGCGCGCGAGCAGAGCATCCTTGAAGTTATGAAGGAGCTCTATCTTCAGTTCGTCAATAGACACGCTCAGGCGCTCCTCTTTTGTTCCACGGACATCTGTTCCACGGACATCTGTTCCACGGATAAGTGCCGCAATGCATGCACTTTTGCATCCGGGCCCGCACCTGCACCAGCCTCGAGCAGAGTAAAGACCATCTTCGCGCAGAGTAAAGGCAGATGACTCCTGGAACAGGCGAGATTGAGCTGATCGGTAAACGGGTCGATGCAGCAGTACGCAAAATCAGCCAGCGACGCGACAGGACGGACAACCAGCTGGACACTCTCAGTGAGAAAATGCAGGCACCTGCAGAGCAGATGACGCAGCAGGGGAGCCCGCGCTCATGAGTCGGGGCGGAGAGTCAAAGGCCGTCGGGCCGGGCGGGCGACCGGGACCGTCACCAGACACGGCCAGCCCTGGTGCAAACATGGGTACGGGAGAGATATGAGCGGGAGGGAGGCATGGCCATGGGGATTTATCCATCATTATCCATCAGGGGCCGAACACGGTATTCATAGGACAAGCTGACCGGCCCGAAAGTTGCCGCATCTGTGTTGCTGTCTCAGCGGTCAGGCGGCGCCTGGACAATGGCATCCTTGTCGGTTGAGCAGGCCAGTTGCAGCAACTGGAGACAATGCCTGCGGCCGCGCACCAGCGTCAGCTCGTCTGGCGCGGCGCAGGCCATGGGGCCGCCGGTGGGCATCGGCGTCAGTTTGCTCAGTTGCCCATGCTGGTTGACTGTATGAACCCACAAGTGGTTGCTGCGCAGTGTTCGTGACCAGCACCTGAAACCTGAGTACAGCAAGTCTGCAGGGAGAGGAGGCTGTCGGGCAGATCTGCTGTCACTGCGGCATCTGTTCAATAGAGTGTCAGCAAGGAAAAG
>MPMQ01000187.1 GCA_002238585.1 Kistimonas sp. bin40
GCCTGTCCTTTCTGGCAGTGGGACGCTTGCTTGGCAGGAGAGGTCAAACGGGGGTGCCAGGTTCCGGGCCCGTCCCCGCTGGCAGCCGGGCACGGGTCTGCTGTTCCATGGCGAGTCTGGCATCAGGAGAGTGCAGTGACTGAAAGTACACCAGCTCACAACGCTCCGTATTGCGCAGACCGGTTCTGGGGCAATCATCGCTGCAGAAAAAATTAATGTGTTTCTGCTCGGGCCCGTACCGGCCGCCGAGCGTCCACCCATTATTCTCGTTCTGGAGGTGAAGCGTACACTTCTGTGCAAACAACTGCCGCAGGCTGGCTCTGTATCTGGAAAAAAACATCAGATGCTGCTTCAGGCGCGGCACGTCCTTGTCAATAAATGCCTTGGCACAGTCTTGCAGCTGCTTTGGGGACAGCTGGCAATCTGCTGTCAGCCAGCACGACCACAGTCGTATGATCCAGAGCGCAGCCATGACGGCCTGATCTGTCGTAATTTCCCTGTAAATGTCTTCGTAGGCATCGCGCTGTGTTGTGCGTGCGTCGACCAGATTGTTCAGGAAAACTGGGAAGGCAGAAAGACAAGAGCCCATAATGTTTGCGCTGTTTTGCGGGTTGTTCTCATGAAATAACTGGAACAGCAGTTGCTGCAGTGCCGGCTGCGATAGCCAGGTGGCTACAGGAGCTGGCACCTTGTCCAGCAGCAGTTGACGCCAGTTCAGACGCTTCGCACTGCTACACAATGCGGCCTCAGCCGGTGAAGTGGGGCAGTGGCCGGGATTGTTCACCGTGCTTAGATCCCGCATGTGGGCCAGATCATGCTCCGCAAATCTCAGAGGCGTTTTCAGCTGGCTGTCAGCCCCCATGACATAGTCTGTTATAAGGCCAACCGGGTGCAGGGGAAGGTGGCCGAATCGACAAAAATCGACAACAGTCAACGGATGAAAAGAAGGGTAAAGCAGCAGGTTCTGGTTGTTCGCCTCGTCGAAAAGATGCTTGCTCAGCATCGAGCTGATTTCGAAACTGGGAAGGGGTTGCTTTTCACCGGGGCCGTTTTGCTCTGTCAGGGGCAAAGCTGCCAGCAGTCCTGGCTTATCCTCACCGAGATGCGAGATCGTATAGGAGGTTGAGAGGTCTTCCGACAGCGCGGGCTTCTTTTGCAGCAGGGGCGCGATGACCTGCCGTTGCGTGATGATTTCACACAGAATCATCAGCGACAGCGCCAGACGCAGGGTGCGCTTGTACAGGGCCTGCTCTGCTTTCACCAGGGCTGTTGTCTGCTGTCCGATACGCTCCAGGGCTGCGGCTTCGTCCTGGGTCAAAGGCTGCGTGAACTGCTTGCCGGCCTCTATGTGTTTGATGAAGGTCTGCATGTTCTCCAGGGTCACCATCAGGGGGGCGAACACGAACTCCTTGCCTTTTTCTTCTACCCGCCGTCGTTCGGCCAGCTGTTCCT
>MPMQ01000188.1 GCA_002238585.1 Kistimonas sp. bin40
CCACAAGAGCCCAGCGCCCTGCCACCGCCAAAGTCGGTCGCCTTTGGGCGTGAAATCGCAGCCGCACGGGAGCAGCCCGAAAAACACACCGGGGAGCCGCCCGACAAGAAGGACCGGAATCCGTCAGAACCGACCGCATCCCCACCGCAGGCCAGCGTCCCCTCTCACACCGCTGACCGCCTGCCACCCGCCTGGTCCCACCTGCCCGTCGAGCTGCTGCAGCAGATATTCCTCTGCCTGCCGCTCTCCGCCCTCGGCCCCTGCGCACTGGTCTGCCGTCACTGGTACGCCAGCCTGCCCAGTACCCGGCGTCATGTGACCACTTGCCTGGAGGAGATGTCCCTGGCACGACGCCATGTCATGCGACACTTTGCTACCAGTTATCGCCTCCGCGCCCTGTCGTGGCTGAAAGCGCACCGATCCCGGCTGGTGCCGCAGCTGGAAGCCCAGTACCGGGAATGGAGCTCTCAAGGTCAGCTGCCGCTGGCATCATTACAGAACCGGCAGCAAGAGATCAGCCGTGACTTCCTGTCCCTGTTGGTGCATTACAGTCTGCGCCAACAAACAAGGCAACTGTGTCAGCTGAGGCTGGAGCCTTTCACAATACAGCGGCTCCCACGCCCTGTTGCCCTGGCAGAATTCAGCCCTTGCGGCGGCTTCCTGGCCGCAGCCTGCCGCAACGTCCACACCGGCGCGGCCTCCAGCCTGCGCCTGTGTGCCTGGACACAGGGCCGGTGGAACACGGCGGTTCTTGATCCCCCACCAGACGAGCCTGTCAGGGCATTCACCTTCAGCAAGCACAGCCCGGACCGGCTGATCACGGCCTTCGATTCCAGAATTATCGTCTGGGACAAAGACGCCGACACCGGCGACTGGCAGCGTAGCTGTCAGCGCCGTCACTCACCGATAAGTCGAGCCCGTATTATTATTTCGATGGCCGACGGTGACTTCATCACAGTGAGCGCAGACACTTTAATCGGGAAATCAATTGAGCTGGATTTCGTCCAGCCCATACACCAGGAACTGTATGCCAGCGGACAGATCTACAACTGCGAGGCATTAATCCTCCCACGCCACTACCGTGACGACCAGCGCCCCCATTATCTGGCATGGCATACGGAGCTGGGGCAGCTGGCTGTTGTCATAGAGGCGGGCTGCCAGAAGCCGGGCCCGCACGGACACACGTCCATACATATATGGAGAAAAGGGATAGAGAAAGACATCCCCGACAGGTGGGACAGCTGGGACTGTCAGGTATCAGACCTCGAACCGGAACTGGGCAGTGGCGTCATCCAGGACATCAACTACAGTCCGGACGGTCGCCACCTGATGACCCTGCACCACCACGACAGCCTTTTCCTGTGGGCAGTGGATCCGCGCTGCAGACTACAACTGAAGCTGAGGGTAGCCGGTAACACCCAGCCTGCCGCCCCGCA
>MPMQ01000189.1 GCA_002238585.1 Kistimonas sp. bin40
AGCGCGATGGCAGGCTGGGTGGTCACCGTCAGTTTCCATTGCAGTCTGCAGCGCGGATCCAGTGCCCACAGGAAGATGCGGTTGTTCTGGTTCAGGGTCATCAGGTGGCGACCGTCCGGACTGTAGTTGATGTCCTGGATGACGGCGCTGCCCAGTTCCGGTTCGAGGTCTGATACCTGGCAGTCCCAGCTGTCGGGAGTGCCCTCCGCTATCCCTTTGCTCCATATATGTATGGACGTGTGTCCGTGCGGGCCCGGCTTCTGGCAGTCCGCCTCCATGACAACAGCCAGCTGCCCCAGCTCTGTGTGCCATGCCAGATAACGGGGGCGCTGGTCGTCACGGTTGTGGCGTGGGACGACTAATGCCTGGCAGTTGTAGACCTGTTGCCTGACATGGAGTGCCTGGTCTATGCACTGGACGAAATTCAGCCCAATTGACTTCCCGATGAGAGTATCTGAGCAGACTGTGATGAAGTCACCATCGGCCATCGAAATAATAATACGGACCGGATTCATCACCGCGTACCGGCGCTCACAGCTACGATGCCAGTTGCCTGTGTCGGCGTCTTTGTCCCAAACGATGATTCTGTCGCAGGATGCCGTGATCAGCCTGTCCGGGCGGTGCTTGCTGAAGGTGAATGCCCTGACAGGATCGTCTGGTCGGGGATCAAGAACAGCCGTTTGCCATTGGCCCTGTGTCCAGGCATAGAGGCGCAGGCGAGAGGCCGCGCCAGTGTCGAGGTTGCGGCAAGCTGCGGCCAGGAAGCCGCCGCAGGGGCTGAATTCTGCTATGGCAACAGAGCGTGAAAGCCGCTTTATGGTGAAAGGCTCCATCTTCAACTGACACAGTTGCCTTGTCTGCTGGCGCAGACTGTAATGCACCAACAGGGACAGGAGGTCACGGCTGACCTCTTGCTGCCTGTTCTGTAATGCCGCCAGGGGCGCCTGACCTTGCGAGCTCCACTCCCGGTACTGGGCTTGCAGCTGCGGCACCAGCCGGGATCGGTGCGCTTGCAGCCAACACAGGGCGCGGAGGCGATAACTGGCAGCAAAGTGTCGAATGTCCTGGCGTCGCGCCAGGGACGTCTCCTCCAGACAAGCGGCCGCATGAACCCGGGTAGTGGGCAGGCTGGCGTACCAGTGGTGGCAGACCAATGCGCAGGAGCTGAGGCTGGAGAGCGGCAGGTAGAGGAATATCTTGTGCAGCAGCTCGGTGGGCAGGGGCCTGACGGGGGGCGGGTTGGCAGTGATACACGAAGAGATGCTGGCCAGCGGTTGGGATGCGGTCGGCTGTGACGGATTCCGGTCCTTCTTGTCGAGCTTGTCGGGCAGTTCCCCTGCGTGTTTTTCGGGCTGCTCCTGTGCGGCTGCGATCTCACGCCCAAAGGCGACCGGCTCTGGCGGTGGCCTGGGCTCTTGTGT
>MPMQ01000042.1 GCA_002238585.1 Kistimonas sp. bin40
CCAGCCGACAGAGAAAGACGGGCTGTGGTATCACAGATCTTTCTGAGCTTGCATGGATGCGCGCTTGCAGCATCAGTGGGGCTTGATGATTGCTTGCATACAATCTGACGCCGACTTTCCGGGCCTGCGCTTTTCTGACCTGGGTCCATGGAGCAACTCCTTTTTCATTTTTTCCTCTCCTGACTGTTAGAGACGATCTGGAGCGAAAAGTTTCTTGTAATCCCCAATGAGAAAGACAGATCGGTTTGAGGGGGCATGATGCCGGACTGTCAGCTGGAGGGGGTTGGGGAGCATCTGATCAGTTTGAGGGAAGGCATCATGCTGCCGGTTCTGGCGGCACAAGAGCTGTCCCTCTGGCGGGCAGACAGGTCCAGCGAGGCTCAACCTCGCTGCAAGACACCGCCGGCAGCGGCTGTGTTTTTACCAATGTACCAATGTACCAATGTACCAATGTACCAATGTACCAATGTACCAATGTACCAATGTACCAATGTGCCAATGTGCCAATGTGCGGGAACAAAAAAGATGAGGGAATAAAAAAGAGTTTCAGGCGAACGGCCAACCTGTGGGGTTTTTATGGCCATGAATCCAGGGCCTGCCGGAAGGCCGTTGCCTGTGATGTGACAGGGACCTTTACGTGAACAGTCTTCTGCCAGGCAGCCCGGGCGTCTGGCATCTCTGCATCGCATTCAGGCTGGAGGGCCCTGGTTTCTCTGCAGTCAGACAGCAGAGGTGTCATGGGAGCCAGCCAGTATGGGAACCTCGCGCTACGGTCCTGAATCCAAGGCGGCGTCTGTGTTCTGTTATTCGGTGCTTGTTCATGCTTTCTCCTGATGATCGCAACAGCCGGTCGGATAACCGACCGGCTGTTGCATTGGCGTCCTTTTCTCCCGGGCAGCAGGGCCGGGAGCCTGCCGGTCCGGCACCGGGATTGCGCAAAAACAGTCGGCCCTTGTTGCGCGATCCGACTGTCGGCCGGTGTTGCTGTTGCGTTGACGGCTGCGCCTGGGTGGGCCACTGGCGCGCACTGACAAGGCATCTTCGGGTGCATAGGGAATACAGGCTCTGGCCCTGCCCTTTTGAAGGCTGTGGCAAGCGGTTTCCCTGGCGATCAAACAGGGATACCCATATTCGCACCCATACGGGAGAAAGGCCCTTCCTGTGTCCGTTCGAAGGCTGTGCAAGCCGGTTTGCAACGGCGGGTGTCAGACTCAATCATCTGCGGATCCATACCGGCGAAAGGCCCTATGTCTGCCCTTTTGCGGACTGTGGCAAGCGGTTTGCCCTGTACTCGACCAGGTATTCCCATATTTTCATCCATATGAAGACAATACCCATGCCTTGCCTGGCGGAAGGGTTTACGGCAGCCGTGAGCAGAGGAGATTCCCTGTCGGTCCCTGTAGAAGGAAAGGCCCGTGTCTGCGCTTTTGAAGGTCGCGAAAGGCGGCTTTCAGGCTCCGGGAACCGGAAAGTTCATCTGCGGCTCCCTCCCGGTGGCAAACTCTGGGCCTGCTCTTTTGAGGGTTGTGGCTGGCGGTTTGCGCAAAAGGGCAGCTGGCGACGCCATTTTTGTGTCCATAGGCAAGAAAAGCCCTCGCTTTGCCCGGCCCCGGGCTGCGGGAAAAGGTTCAAGAGCACCTGGAGCCTGACGCGCCACTTCCTGGCGCACCGCAGGGAAAGGCCCTGTTCCGGTCCGGTTCCGGGCCGCACACAGGGCGCTGCAGACTGTACAACAAGCCGTAATCTGCTGAAAACGGTGAAAAAGCGTTTTCAATTCCCGGCAGGAGAAGACCTTGAGCTCGGGGGAGGGCGCGGATTATTACCGGTAAAACCTATGCGTCAATGCAAGTTTATCCCGACCAGCGAAAGGCATTATGCCTGCCTTGTGGAAGGCTGTGACAAGCGATTTGCGAGGAAAACGACGCTGCGAGCACATGCTGCTGTTCATACGGGCGCAAGACCCTGGCCCTGCTTTTTTCCTGAGTGCGAGCGAGGTTTCATCACGGCACAACACAGACAGCAACATCAGCTTGTGCATTCAGGTGAGCGACGCTATCTCTGCCCTGTCGAAGGTTGTGGCAAGCGGTTCGTGCAAAAAGCAACGCTGCGCGGGCATGGCCGGGTTCATACGGGCGCAAGACCCTGGCTCTGCCATTTTCCTGAATGTGAACGACGTTTTGCAAGATTCGCACACCGACAGGAGCATTTGCGATTGCATACCGGAGAAAGGTCCTATGGTTGCCCTGTCGAAGGCTGCCGCAAGCGGTTCGTGCAACAAGCAACGCTGCGCGGGCATGCCCGCGTTCATACGGGCGTAAAACCCTGGTCCTGTCCGGCTCCGGACTGCGCAAGGCACTTCAGGCGCCGGAGTGACCTGCATCGCCATCATGTTATTCATACCGGGAAAAGCCCCGGTCCTGTGCGGCACAGGATTGCATAAGTCAAGCCTGCGGAATCCGCTGCGTCTGGGTGCCGGGACAGGGTGTCTTTCCACAAGGGAGTTGCTCCACAAGATTGTTGGCGACACCGGAACAGGGAGTCGTGGCAAGGGTCTGAGGTGGTGTCATTGCGCCCTGTTCTGTGTTGGTACCTGCCATGCTCCCGCCCGTCTGTGATTTCAGCGGCTCTGTCCCCCAGTTGGCAAGGCTGGCGCAGTCCCGTCAGTCTGGACAGGGGCGGGTGCATTGGTGCGTCTGCCTCCGGGCAGCAGCCCGCTTGTATCAGGCGTGCGGGGCCGTCAGGTGCGGCTGGCGAATGAACGGCGCCAGAAGACAGTCTTGACAGGGGTGTCATGAGCCCGGAACCCTGGTGCCATAATAACGTCCAACCCGGTGCTTGCCTGGCTTGGGGTGTACAGGTCCCATGGATTCTCCGATTACTCATTCCAAAAGAGTCACAGAGCCTGGCCGCTTGCCACACGCGCCGTTGCAGGTGCCTGTGCAAAGCGGCCGTCGCGTGCGTCTTTCTTCGAAATTTGTGCTGCCGCGCGAACTGCTTGCGCGCCGGTGGCCCGGCGGTGGTCCCTGGTGCCTGCGCCTGGGGGAGGGGTGCTTGCGCCTGGGGGAGGGGTGCCTGCGCCTGGGAGAGGGGTGCTTGCGCCAGGGAGAGTGGCACCAGCAGGGCCGGTCTGCTGTGGCAGCCGGATGGGGGGACGCGCGACAGACTGTAGGGCAGCCGTCTTGTGCTCTTCGGCGAGAGGCTGGCGGCCAGCGTGCAGGTCAGATCGAATCCGGGGTTGAAAGGCATGGTGTCCGTGCCGGGGGCCAGTCGTATTTCTGCTCTTCTCCGGGTAGTGCACAACAGCTGCCAGGCACCAGAGTCTGCCGCAAGCCTTTGTGCACGCATGCCGGAGGGCCTGTGCGCACTGTCTGTCCCTTTGAGAGATGTGCAAGACAGCCGTCCCGAGCCAGTGGTGTGCGCGCCCATCTGCGGACGCATACGCAAGAGAAGCCCCGTGTCTGCTCCTTTGAGGGGTGCGGGAGACGGTTTGCGGCAGTTGTCAGTCTGCGGGCGCATCTGCGGACGCACAGCGGAGAAAAGTGCCATGTCTTCTGCTCTGTTGAGGGTTGTCAGCAGCGCTTTGCTTCCTCCAGAACTATGCGGGCACATCTGCTCATTCACAGCGAGGAAAAACCGTTTGCTTGTCCTGTTGGAGACTGCGGAAAACGCTTCAGGAAGAAGGCTTATGTCAAGAGCCACTACCGGGTTCATAGTGATCAAAGGCCGTATCCTTGTCTTGTCGAGGGTTGTGGAAAGCGGTTTGCAAACCTTGGGGAACAGAAGATTCACGGGCGAGTCCATACCGGAGAAAAGCCTTATATCTGTTCTTTTGAGGGTTGTGGAAAGCGCTTTACGTTCGGCAGCAACGTGCGCATGCATCTGCTCATCCACAGCGAGGAAAAACTGTTTGTTTGTTCTGTTGAAGGCTGCGGAAAACGCTTCAGGACGAAGGGTTATGTCAAGAGTCACTACCGGGTTCATGGTGCTCAAAGGCCGTATCCTTGTCTTGTTGCGGGTTGTGAAAAGCGGTTTGTACGCCCTTGGGAACAGAAGATTCACGAGCGATTCCATATAGGAGAAAAGCCTTATGTCTGTTCTTTCGAGGGTTGTGGCAAGCGGTTTTTCACCGGCGGCAAAAGCCGGGAGCACTGGCGCGTGCACTGCCCGTCTTGAGTGAGACAAAGACGCCCTGGCAGGCGGAAGTAAAATGCGGGGCACGGTTGCAAACGCTGCTGGCCTTGGCGGCAGCCACAATGGCGGTGCGCGCCGGGAGACACGCCTGACCCTGTCATGCACGGCCTTGCCCCCTGATTCTGGGGGCGCATCGGCGGCTTGTGCTACTGATGACTTTCTACTGGATCAAGAGATTGGTGTATGTCCCCCCTGGAACCGTCTTTGCCCGGCTTCCGCCAGCTCCGGAGGCTGCACTCCCTGCGGGTGTTGGAGAGGAAAAACAGCCAGGCCAGCCCTGCTGCAGACTGTCGCCAGGGTTCGCCGCGCCAGCAGGTTCGTCTCACGCATCTTTCGCATGAGCCTGTCACTGGCGCCAACACTCCAGCTCGCCGTGTCGGCGCTGCTCCACAGCTGCCCGGACGAAAACCTGAGGCGAGGGCGTATGGTCGCCAGCCTGTGGGGGACAGGCTGGCTTCCGGCTTGCCGCAAGGCCGTGAACAGCGTGTTTCAACATCTCCGCGTGGGCGCGTCCGGCTGCATGGGCGTCATGCCGCAGCAAAGGAACATCCCTGTGTTGTGGACGGCTGCGGGAAAAGTTTCACAAGAGCGTCCAACAGGCTGGCTCACCTTCGTGTCCACAGCGGAACGAAAGCCTATGCCTGCCTTGTCGAAGGCTGCGGGAAAAGTTTCGCAACAGCTTTCAACAGACAGGCTCACATTCGTGTCCACACCGGAGGGAAACCCTATGCCTGCCTTTTTGAAGGCTGCGGGAAAAGTTTCACAACTGCCTTCAACAGACAGGCTCACCTTGGTGTCCACACTGGAGAGAAACCCTGTGCCTGCCTTTGTGAAGGCTGCGGAAAAAGTTTCACAAGACGCGCCGATGGACGCATACATTTGTGTAGTCACAGGGGAGGAAAAAACCATGTCTGCCCCTTCGAGGGTTGTGGGAAAAAATTTCCAACCGCCTCTGGCCTGCGCGTTCACTGTCGTAGCCACACAGGAGAAAAACCCCATGCCTGTCTCTTCGCAGGCTGTGGGAAAACGTTTTCAACCACCTCTGGCCTGCGCGTTCACTGCCGTAGCCATACAGGAGAAAGACCCTATGTCTGTCCTGCTGAGGGCTGCCGTGAACGTTTTATACAACTGGGCCATTTGAATTCTCATGTTCGTATCCATACGGGACAACAGCCTTATGCCTGCCTGCTGAAGGGCTGCGTTCGACGTTTTGGCCAGAAGGGGAAGCTGCTGGCCCATCTTCCTGTCCATTCGGGAGCAGGGCCTTCTTTGTGCACTTGTGAAGGTTGTCAGTGCCGGTTCACGCCGTTTTCAGCCCGGCAGGCGCACTTTCAAGTGGCCCACAGCAAAACAGGAGAATTTCCTGGGCCCTGGGTTGGCTGCGGAAACCATGACAAACGCCAGGAGCTGGCGCAGCCTCACGCGCGAAGCCATGGTGTCGATGGCGGGTGCCCCCTTGTTGCAGGCAGAGCAGAGCGCCATGCCCATCCGGTGTCCGGGCGTCGAACGCTGCGGTCAACAAGTCCCGGTCCGCGAGTCCAGAGCCCGCCTTGCACAGATTGCACAGATTGCACAGAGGCGCGGGTCTGTGTCTGCCCTTTTGCCGGCTGTAACCAAAGCTTTGCGCAGCTGCGATACTTGAAGTCCCATCTTGGTGACCACAGGCAACAAGGTCCTTGCGTCTGTCCGGTCGAAGATTGTCGCCGAGAGTTCGCAAGGAGCGCGACCCGCAGGAGCCATTTGCGTTTCCATTTCAGGCACAAGTTTCATTTTTGTACTGTCGATGGCTGCAACCCGGGTTTTATCCGGCCCCGGCATTTGATATGCCACCTTCGTTGGCACAGGGAAAACAGGGCCTGTGTCAGCGCGGTGGAAGCTGGTGGTAGAAACGGCGTGAACACAGGAGGTGGACGGTCTCACCAGTACGTCGACAGACAAGAGCAAGCCTGGGTCTGCGGTGCTGAAGGTTGTGAGCGATCTTTTGACCGGAATGCCGATCTTTACGCGCATTGGCAAGAGCACCTTGGCTTCAGGTCCTATGCCTGCCTCGTTGAGGGATGTAACAAGTGGTTTTTTCTGTTGGCACACAGGAGTCAGCATCTTCGCTGTCATGCTTCACAAAAACGCCATGCCTGCCCGGTAGAAGCTTGCAGAAGGGCGTTTTATACCGGCACCGATTTAAGGCGTCACAGCCGGCTCCATTCCGGCGACAGGCCTTTTGGCTGCACCTATGAAGGGTGCAACAAGACTTTTGCGCGATCAGACGGCAGGAATGTTCACGTCAGGCGCCACCGGCCAGCAGTGCAGGCAACAACGCCCGGCATTGGACAACGCAGCCAGATGCGGTGTGAATTCCAGGTGACAGGCTTCGGCCTGGGTCGGGGGAGGCAACAGACCCCCGGCTGATACCCGGACCGGGCCGGAGGCTGTGCAGCTGTGATCAGTCCACGTACAGATCCGGCAGAAGCGAAGCGGCTTGCTCGGGATGGCAGGCGTAGTGATCAAAGTCCGTGACACCGCGAGTGCGCAGCAGGTCTTCGTCCACCAGAAGCTGTCCGGTCAAAGCCAGGTCCGGCGTGATCAGGACTTCCCGTGCGGCGTCGGCCATGATGGCCGGCTTGCGACTGCGGGCGTGTAATTTTTCGCCGCCGATGCGCGTCAGGGCGGCGGTGGAAATCAGTGTTTTGGGCCAGAGCGCGTTGACGGCAATGCCATGGCCCCGGAATTCTCCGGCCATCCCCAGCGTCAGGAGGCTGATGCCATATTTGCTGACAGTGTAGCCGGCACGCGCTTTCACCCAGTGAGGTTTGATGCTCAGCGGTGGTGCAATATTGAGCACCTGCGCATGAGACGAGCGTTTCAGCAAAGGCAGGGCGGTGCGGGTGCAAAGAAAGACGGCCCGCACGTTGACCTGCTGCATAAGATCAAACTGCTTGAGGGAGGTTTCCTCAACGGAACCCAGACTGACGGCACCGGCGTTGTTGATCAGGATGTCGATGCCGCCAAAGTGCTCTGCCGCCTGATCGACAGCCTGTTGAACCTGTTCCGGATCGCGCACATCGAGGCGCAAAGCCAGAGCCTGGCCGCCGGCACTTTTTATCTCGTCGGCCACTGTGTGAATGGTGCCTTCCAGCTGGGGATGCGGCTGGTCGGACTTGGCCGCCACCACAATCTGTGCCCCTTCCTGCGCGCAACGCAGTGCGATGGCGCGGCCAATGCCGCGACTGGAACCGGTGATAAAGACGGTCTTGCCTTTGAGTGAAACGCTTGTCTGTTCCATGGGTATCTCCTTGTGTTGGCTGGTGTGAGGAAGACGTGAGCCGGTGCATGGTATCACTCGCTGGACTCAGGGGGGGTAGAACCTCTTTGCGTTCTTTCAGGCCCGCTGTGGCGGCAGATCACTGCTTCTGAACTCTGTACTGGAGACAGGCGGCGGCCAACGAACGCGCAAGGCCCTGTTCCCGGATGAGTGGCCAGCTCCCGGAGGCGCATAATCGCAGTGGATGCAGAGGCGGAGTGAGTCTGGTACCAACACCTGCCGGGGACTCATGCCCGGACGGCCGTCGCTGCGATTAACGTTCTCAGCAATCGCCTGTTCCAGAATCTCGAAGACAGCCTTCTGCAGCTCAGGAGTGATGCAGATATGCTGGAGGACACGGAGCAACCGGGGGATGTCATCGCGGGTGCTTCCATCGAAGTGGATCGCGCAGATGTCGACTGCGTTCAAGTTCGCCAGAATACGCACTGCGCCTGGCTGTTTTTGCGGTTCAAATGGCTAACGCATGATGAAAAACCAAACCTGTCTGAAAACTTCGTTGGGAACTATGGCCTACAGGCCAGAAATGCCAAGGATTTTATGTTTTCGGACAGGCATTACATAAAAGACCGTTCACAGGGTGGGGCCCAGCCGAAGGTAGAAGCTTTTTTCTGTGCGGTTGCCTATGCCGTCTATTTTGAAACGGCATTTCCCCTGTCCTTCGGTGATGCTCCAGTCGTGACCATCGCTTTTTAAAAAATCCCCACTTGAATAATACTCGTTTTTCCATGTCAGGAGTGTCTGACCAATACTCCCCGAACCCATGTCTGCCCAATATCCCAATTTTTTAACGAGTCGACCTGAATCCAATTCTTTAATCAAACGACCTTCGTCGTTGTAGAGTGCAGCAGCACACATCCCTTCGATGCTCGGTAAGCACCAGACGTGCAGAACAAAATCATACTCAGGGGTATATCCGGTATATCCGCTCTCCCGCAATCTTTCACGTAGAGCGGCTGATGCTGCGTCTGGGCCATTCAAAAATTGCTGCAGATCTGCATTTGGATTTACTGCCTGGTAATAAAGACCAAGCCGACAGTAGCGCTCGCGTTCGTGCCAGAGGAACCCCACATCTTCAAATAAGTCGAGGGATTCGACATCTTGGCGCACTGCTGCAATCAGAGGTTCTTTGTCAATCTTGATGTATATAGTGGCATCGTCAATGGCATTCTCCTGATTCCTTTTGATATAAACGGGCCCTTGTGATCGAGGGTGCGGGACCAAAGTGTGGTCCGCGATACTTCGATTGATCTGGAAGTCTGCCGGGGTTGTTTCAAATGGCTCGTCACCCTTGATTCTGTCACTGGCGTAGACAGTCTGTTTAACCAATAATGACACGATCACCAGAGTAAAGATGGTCCGGGGTTTCAGTCTCTGAGCAGCCATCTCGGCATCTCCTTTCTACAAAAAACGACAGGGCACCATCATTGGCGTCATGGAGTGCAGCACTGTAATTTTCTATGGGGGTTGGCATGCAGAAGGTGCACAGCGAGAACTCCGGGAGTTTTTTTGATTGCTGGTGGTAGCGAAGCTCAGGCCGAGAGTAGCGTTTTTTATACCATATGAATCCGGCGTCGCGAATCAAATTTCCGGCAATGCTCTCGGGCTGTGCGGCTTCCATCGTAGAGGTCAGGAGTTCTGTTCTAATCCTGATGTAGAAACTGGCGTCATCTTGTTTGCAATCATCAAGATAAACAGCACCTCTGGCAGAGTGGTCTTTGACTGATTGGTAGTGTGCAATGGCTTCATCTTGCGGGGCTGCCGCCAGGTCGAGGGTTGGAAATTGACTGCCATCCTCGGCTTCGCCATCGGCGCACAGAGTCTGTTTTTTCAACGAGGACAGGTGCAACAAAGCAAGGCCGACCTGCCATTTCACTCTTTGAGTGATCATCATTGACTCCAGCGCGACAAAAACGACGACGGCATTGTAGACCAGTGGGAGAAAAGTATAGATCAATAAGCTGCGAACAAGTCTCTTTTTCCAGAAAAGGACTCACTGGCATCAAGGGTTGCAGCTGGCGTAGGTAGTGCCAATCCGAAAACCCTCCAAAATTTCACATCAGCAGAAACTTTATGAAAGGGATTAGCAAGAATTTGGCATTTTTCCGGTTCTCAGCCGCAATCTGCCTTAACCCAACGGATTTTTTCAGCAACATCAGCAGAAAACACTGATTTTCAGGCACGGGCAATTCTCACCTGCGGTGATTTGAGTTCCGGTTCGGTGGTTTGGTCTGCTTAAGCGACTCTTTGCAGGAGAGGCGGCTTGTCCCGATCTTTGTCAAGCAACAGTTTGCCCAATCGATGCAAGTTGTTTCCGACAACTGCCAGAGCCGTATAACATTTGACAGCGACTAGCCCACTGTCTCGGCACTTGTCCAGCCCGTGGACCTCAAGCCAATGAATATCGGACTCAACAGCTGAGTGCTGACGATGTGCTCGGTGAAATTCCAGATGGTTTTCTCGCGCTTTGCCTGTGGCCGACAAGCGCCCATTTTTGGGAAGCACGGGGCGTTCCGGGAAGGTCTCCAGCTCTGCAAGGTTTGCGGGGCTCCAGAAGCCCTTGTCATAGCTGGTCTGGTTCATGGCCGGGAAGCGTTTCCGGGCTTCTTTTGCCATAAGTACAGCAACTTGGTCGTCGGTTTCTTTCACCATCACATGGTGGTGCAATGTAAAACCAAACTGATGAAATGAGTACATTTCTAACTGGCGTTAACATTCACAGGAAAAACTCCCTCTGTATTGGGGTTTCTTTGAGTGTATTCACAACATGAATCGCCGGGGAACAGCGCCATCTCTGATTGCTTTCTTTGCTTCTGAGCTAGCTCCCCGGCATCCGTGAAGAGCCTTTTTCTTTTGGTACTTTCTGGAGTAGTTCCTGGTAATCCCGTTGGGATTTCAGCAAGGTATATTGGCATTCCAGCAAGTCCTCCGCTTTTTGTTCACAGTTACTGGACGATTGCTCTACCTGCTGCGTATTCCCTTTTGCCCAATCAGCGCTGGACGGCCAGGGCCATGCAACCGGTGTGCAAAGGGTACAAACCACCAATCCAAGCACAGGGGGCAGACACCTCCACCCCCGAAACTTCATGACGTTGATCATGCTGCCCTCCCTACGCGCAGCCGCTGCGCGACACAAAACACCCACAGCGTGGTATTGATTCGGTCGATGTCAAACGTTTCGGAAAATCGTCTGGAATCCTCAGATCAGTACGGCGCACAGTGAGAAGGGAGTGATTACCAGGAAATTATTCCAGCACCAGCGAGTCGCCTCCCCTGTCCCCACTTCCTCGCTGTGGACACAAGCCGGAGCGAACGCCACTGGTCACCAAGAGTCAATACGCTGGAGCAGTGCGACAAGCACAGTGCAACCGACTGAAATTGCAGAAGCCAGCATCTGATACATTTCGCCGGGCGACCTATCCCGCTACCCTGGCTGCTTTGAGATTCAAACTGCCGGCCGACGGCGTGGAAGGCATCAATTTTAGAGACTGTGTCCTGGTAGAGAGTGATGTTGATAAGGAGGTCGTCTGATCATGCTCCCAAAAACGCCAGGATTGACTATCTCCCGAATAGATTTGACTACCTCGCGAATAAGAGCTGGCGAATAGCGAATAAGAGACAAGTCTGTTTTGGAGATCCGCAGCATTTCGATGGTTTCGATCAACATCAAGTCCTCGTTATCGTCTTTCAGCTTGTCCCAGTCGACAACGAGTACACCCTTTCTACTGAGACAGTCAAGCAGGACCTCGCCGTTGGTTGGCAGCATGAACAGAACGCATCTTTCTGCGCGCAAGGCGGGCGGCACCTCGTCGTTGTTCAAGTCAATACTCAATGCCCCTTTTTCGTTGGCACCTGGCACTATGTGCACTATGTAAAGAGTGGCAGGACACTGTTCCCGCCAGTTTGCAGCAATAAAATTTGTACGACTGTGATTTTTTACCACAGGGCACAGAATCTTCAGGGTCCTCGTATGATTCGCAATGGGCTGATTTATTTCGTCACTGGGGCACGAATATGCCCAGCCAGGGCTCCTCGAGAAAGCGAAAACCAGGCTCCGGTTCCGTGGTGGCAGAAGAAGGGTGCGGGAAAAAACAGGCTGCATTCCAGCAGGAGGTGGATCGACTCTCCTGCGCGAGACCTGCGCCAGAAGGCCGGGCAGGGTGTGACTTTCTCATGGACGTCGCGCGGGGGAGAGCGGCTCGATCAGGTGTTTTTCGCCTGACAGAGATACGGGTGCCCGGCCAGCAGTTGGCAGGCTGAGGTTTTCTTGACGTCTGTGAAGGGACAGGAGCGGCTGTGCTGCCGCTCTTCAAGGGGTCAATACGCGGCTGCTCAGCTGTCGGCGCGGCTCAGTTGCAGGTAAAGGGCATTGCCTTTGTAACCGGCAATGCTGTTGATAGCCTGGATTTTGACTTCCTCGGAACTGCCCTTCCACATCGAAATACGTTTCTCCTGGGCAGCTTTTTTCATGGGACTTCCCAGTGACTCTATCAGGTCGCCGTCTGCACCGTAGAGTTCTGCCTTGCCACTTTTTTTATCAAGGTCGTATGTTCCTGCGCAACGAAGCCGGAGAAAAAAGAGGCTCTTGTCCGGGGAATAGCGCAGTTCTATCCGGCAGGTCCTCCATTCTGCCCAGTCAAATAACACGTCTGGCATCAAGTACTCAGAGTGACTGGTCTTCCCCATCTCCCTTGTGAAAAGCGATTTGGGAAGCTTGATGAATACGGTGTCGATTCCGAGGCCTTGTCTGACATACACAGGTCCTTGTGCACAGGGGTGTGGAGTCAAGATGTAAGAACCCAGTTTCTGATCGCGTTGGAGCTTGGTGATGCAGTGCGCGGAAGTTTTCTCGAAATCCTGTTGCGGATGGCTGTCCAGGCACCAGCGGCACTGTACAGGGCGCAGGTCGCAGCGTAATTCGTGTGTCTCGACATGAGGAAAGCGAACATGGCAGTAAGTACAGTCTTTCGGAACCGCCGGGCAGGTGAGGGCGTGCGGGCCGTTGCTGACAACATCGGCTTGACGCAGGCCAGGCTCACCGCAACCCTTGGGGCAGGATACTATTTGCTGATCGCAGCTTCGTACATGGCTCAACCATTCTCCACGCGCGTATTTTTGCTCGCAGTGAGGACAGTCCATCGGATAGAAGCGACAGTGCTCGTAATGAGCAGCCATCTGGGCAGGCGGCGCCTGGAAGTCGCAGCCCCAGCCGCAGGGCATAGGGTACTCTTTGACGGGTACCATGCTGAACCCCATGGTGGGTGTCATGGTGGGTCCTGTGGTTTGTGGCACTGCGGCCAGTGCGGGAAACCATTGTCGCAATTCTTGCAGTTTCGGTTCACACACCCGGTTATGGTCAGCCATGGCGGTCATGGGTCCGGTCCAGGGACAGCCGAAGCTGGCACGCGCGCAGGAGAACTCTGGCTTCGGACATGCCCTGGCATGTTCCCCCAGCTGTGCCAGGGTCCCGTTCCATTGCAGGCACTCGGCGCAGTTGAGGGGTAGCTGTTGCTGTTCCCATGCCAGCTGCTTGTCCCATGCCTTCAAATCCGCAGGATCCGCATCGGTTGTGCGGCACTGGGGGCACCTGACGTGCCCATGGACTTGTATCGTGCTTTCGTAGCAGGGTGCGCAAATGCAGTGGCGTTTATCGATGCACGAGTGTCTGGTTCCTGGTTCATCCATGCAGCCCACGCAGCGCGGTACGGAGCGCGCCGCGTATTCACACAGGCTCCAGATATGGTCTTTGAGTGTAATTTGCACCGGCGGACAACCGGCCGATGGTATATGCCCTGCTTGAGAAAGCGCAGGTGTACAGCTTGTAGATTGCATGAGGGTCCTCCTCCCTGGATTAGAGATCTCAAATAGTTGGACACGACTGCTGTTGTGAAGTTCCGCAGCAGGTTCAAGCCTTGTCTGAGGTTTTCCCTCTCTTGCCTTGCGAGCTCAGCAGCTGCGCTGACTCTCAGTCCTGAGCGTCCGTCATCATGCGTGGTGATCAATCCCGGGCACAGCAGGCAAGCTGGCGGCTGCTGCAACAACAAAAAGACACTGATAGACATAATGAACATCCATTGCCGCTCATCGGGACAGCAACAGACAGTAGTTTCCTTGATGTCTGGAAAAAGGTGGGCACTGCGCCGCTCAAGTTCCGGGCACAAGGCTGCTGTATTTCAGGCAGTGGTCATGGAGGTGTCATGCGGCGGTGGATTCTGGCGCAGGTAGTCGCGCACATCTCGACTGATTGTCTCGTCAGTTTCGTTGCGCGGCGCGCAGTTTTGCGCCCAGGCACGACCTGGGTGAAGCATATCCCATCCCGGTCTTGGCCCTGCGTGGCGCCCCTTGCCAGGATCGTGATTGCCAAATCCGTCAATGAGAGTGTTCCATAGTGGATCAAACCTTGCGATCAGCAAGGACTCCCCCAGGCAAATCCAGATATCGTCAACAATCAAATAACGACAATAAAAGTCGGTGATGTCGATATTGGATGCCTCTTCAAGGCTTCTGGCGTGTTGTTTCAGCCGGTTGTGTAGCACCTTGCCAGGAGATGTCTCAAGATAGCCCCCTTTTCTGGCTCCCCGGGAAATAGCCTTTCCGATGTATAGGGGCGCGTTAAAGAGGCCGTTGCGGTTGCGCTCAGCTATTGGTGCGTAACACGGGAAACCACCGGTGTAATAGATCGCATAGATTCCAGCGCCATCGAAGGACTTCAGCTCTCCCAAAGGCACCACCGGTTGGCGGAGCATGGCTTGTCCCACGCTCGCGCCGAGGTGTTGTTTGTCGAGTGGGTTGAAGGCTGGTCTCTTCCCTGTCGTCATGCCGCATCCTTTCCTCTGGCGCGAGCTATCCTGCCAGGTTCGGCTTCTGCGAGTTTGTGCGCGACAGAGGCGCACAGGCGACGCGCCAGGGCGACGGGAACGGCATTACCAAGCTGCCTCATGGTTTCTGTCCAGGAACCATGGAAAACATAGGCATCCGGGAAAGTCTGCAACCGGGCAGATTCCCGCACACTGAAGTAACGGACGCTGCCATCCTCCCGAACCATCATGTTCTCACCGCCGGGGACGCCGTGGCCGCCCGCCTTGAGAGTTTTTGCGGGCCAGTCGAGAGGGCTGCCTGTATGCCCCTTGTAGACGCGGGCACCATCCTGAAACCTGTGGTTGTGGAAGGGCTGCGCGGCTTTTACTGCCGGGTCTGGAAGATCCACCAGGGCGTCCCTGACTGTACGCCATGGCTTTGTTTCTGGAAGGAAAAGCTCCCGGGACAGCCTTTTCACCCTGGCCGCCAGCCTTGGTGGAACATCCGGACGCCGGGCCCTGGATATGCGATGCCTGTCCCAATAGTCCCCCGTGATCCACTGCGCGTGTAAAAGCGCCTCAAGAGAGTGGCTGGGCTGCGGGAATGACCACTCAATGCCAAGATCTGATCTGAAACCGATGATCAATACCCGTTCCCGCTTTTGGGGAACACCATAGTCGGCGGCGTTGACCAGCGTCGGCACCAGGTTGTAGGCCAGTCCGGTTGCAGGCCATGTGCAGGAAGTTTTCTCGCACTCAAGGCGGCGCAAATGCTGCATCCAGCTTTCGTGTCGACGCCGCACGACTTCGGGAAACTCCAGCTGCAACAACAGGTATTGGTAATAATGCGCGAAGCTGGCGCGCGTAAGCCCCTTGACGTTCTCGATAATGAACGCCCTGGGCTTGAGTTTGCGCAGGATGTCCACCGTCGCGGGGAACATGTCCCTCTTGTCGCCGTAGGCCTTGTGCTTGCCGCCCATCGAGAATGGCTGGCATGGTGGCCCCCCGGCCAGCAGATCAATACCTTCCGGTATGGAGCCCCAGTCAAAGTCCCTGACATCGCCTTCCCACAACGGCCAGTCCCGGACAACAGGAAAGCCGCGCTTCTGATTTTCCCTGATGGTGTCGCAAGCCCATCTGTCCCATTCAACAACAGCAAGGGATTCGAATCCTGCGAGGGACACCCCCATAGCAAGCCCTCCGGCCCCGGCGAACAACTCCACTGATGTCATTGTTGGTTGTGTTTTGTTCATTGGCACAGGATTCTCTCAAGACTTCACGGGCATCACCCAGCTTCAGGAGCTGGTATTCCTGGGTTGCGAGGACGCGCCAACCTGCAGTTTCCCGGCTGGAGACAGTCTTCTGGCTGCATTCCTGGTCGGCACAAGTTTCCCGCTCCAGAAAACCTGTCTGGATCTGGAAAGCCGGGCAGCCTGCAGGACTGATCTTCTCGTTGGATTGGCTGTGTTGTTGCATCGGGCGATGCAGCCCTTGTCAGTTTTCAGAGTTCATTGCTTCAGACAGGTGCATTGCTTCAGGCAGGTGACCGGGGCCGCCGGTGCAGCTGTGCAGGATAGAGACTGGTAACAGATCCGTAAAGACCAGGGTCTCCATTTACACCATGTGCTTGCTTCAGACAGCACAATGTAGTGTCACTGAGAACCTTGTGCCTGCATCTCTGGTCAGGTCCCGGGCCACTGTCGGCAGTCGGCCCACTTGTGAACCCGCAGTCGATTGACTTGTTGTCTTACTCCAGCCTCCTGTCTTTGGTAGCCAGATCAGAGGAGGCGGCAGGGCATGACCCCAGGGGCACTTGTGCCTGACACCAGGGTGCTTGATTCTGAAGCAGAAACTCCTGCGCCTGACACAGGGGCACTGGTACCCGGCGGAGCGGCAAACGGGCCCAGCTGAAGAAAGACATGGTCCCCCCCGTCGATGGCGATACGATCAATGGCGCTGATTTGAAACAGGACACTGTGCTGATCGGGATCAAGCTGCAAGTTGGCATGCTCCGGCCCCCATTTCTGCAGCAGGCTGCCGTTCCCGGCAAGGAGCTGTGCTTTGAGCCCCGGGGTAGTAAAGCGCTGTGGGGCGTCGACTGAAACACAGAAGGAGTCTTTATTGTGGTCGTACTTCGTCTGCAATGAGCACGACCGGCCCGCCCATTTGACGTGCAGATCACAGGTGCGGTTTGAGGAAAGGCTGGTGGGTCTCTCTCTGGCCAGCAGCGCGCCAGGCATCTTGATAAAGACAGGATCATCACTCCCCTGCTGTGAGACATAGACAGGGCCCTGGGCGTAGGGGTGTAACTGCAATGTCTGCCCGTTGAGCGTCACAGGATCTGTGAGCTTCTGGCGACAATTCTGCGACATGGCTGGGTAAAGCCTGAACGGGTGCCTGTCCAGGCACCATTTGCAGGCAACCGGGCGCTGGGGGCAGACGATAGCAATGTGTTCTTTCAGGATATTGTGCGCAAACATACCCTGGCAGTATTGGCAAAGCACGGGTCGCTTTGGACAAACGAAAGCATGGTAATTGGCTGTCACATCCTGGGAACGCAGTTGCGGCGCGGCGCAGCCCCAGGTGCAGGAGACAGTCCTGCGTCGGCAGAGCGCCTTGTGTGACGCGCGCTGATCGTGCTTGATCTGTTTGTCACAATCAAGGCCGGTGTCCCAGCCCCGGGGGCAGGCACCGCGATGGGTTCTCACCGCCCCGTCGTTCGATCTGCGGAAGCCGCAGCCCCGGTCGCAGGCTATGTCGCAGGCTATAGAGTACCCACTGGCAGATGCAGGCATGGATGCTTGTGTGTTATGCATGATCGAACTCCTCCCTGATGTAAAAGAATCCTCTCCATAAAGTTATTGACATGATTTGTGCTGTGGAGTTCCGGACTGCCGGTGCGCCCTTGCTTTCGTCATTCGCGCGAAGGCGGCAATCCATGGGCATTGGCAGTGGATTGGACCTTCGCAGGACGAAAGTCGGTGCAGGGATGATGACGGCGAGCCAGTGCGGACGCAGTTCCTCATCAAACCCTGCCGGTATGCGCAGGCCGCAAGAGTGTCAGGGGACGACGCAAGAATGTACGGCAACGACGATAGATGAGACGGGGATGGCGGGGGTGATCAGGGTGCGAAGGATCAACGATGGCGGCGAGGCAATCCCCCGCGTTCATAAGTCGCGAGAGGCCTTCCCACAGGGGCGGTTGATCTGGGCCTCGGGCGGACCCGGCCTGATCTGCTGCTGGCCTGGAAGGCGTGTGCGCACTGGCTGGAGAACAGGATATCAACTTGAAAAAGACGTGAGAGCCGCCGTTGGCGCTGATGCGCTGGTCGGTGTTGACACAGAAACTTATCTTGCCGCCGGTTGTGGGGAGAAAAGGCCTGACATCCTGGCCGGCCCTGGCAGCGCCCCATTCCTGCAGCACACTACCCTCATCACTGTAGAGCTGCACTTTGGCTGTGATGGCCGTTTCTCCCGCTTTGGGGATGAGGTGGACGCAGAGGCTTGTCTTGCTTTCCGGCACCGTCATCATGTGCCACTGGGTCCCGGCCCAGGTGAATGCCAGTCTGGACGAGCATGGAATCTGCCTGTCTGCTGCCTTGTCACTGAGGAGTTTCTTCAGGGGCAATTTGATGAAAACAGGATTGTAGATACCCTGCAGCAAGAGATAGACAGGGCCAGAAGCCCCTTTGGCGAGCTGCAGGACTTGCTTGTTGAGGGTCACGGGACGCGCACAGTCTTCATGACAGCTGGTGCTGAGCTGGTCGGCAGTATCGGCAGGGTGCGTTTCCAGACACCAGGCACAATCCACCGGCCGCAAGCCACAGGTCTTCTCGTGCCTGTCCCACCCGGCTGATGGAATAGTGTTCTCACAGTATGTGCAGGCCTTTTCCAGGGACATGGAACTCTGTAACCTGCCGGCCCCATTGCGCAGCAGCTTTTCCGCTGTAGCCTCGTCTTCAAGGGAGAGCGGAGGTTCTTCGGCGTGGAATCTCAGCACGTGTGTCCCCAACTTCTGACGCACAACGGGCTGGTTGCAATCAGGGCAGCAGACCAAAGCGCGTGGGCAGAATGCATAATGGGCTTTTATTTTTCTCCGGGACAATTTTTGGCCACAGCCCTTGCCGCACTCTGTGAGGTCTTCCTCCGGGGTGGTATTTCCGGCAGGAAGGACGGTGTGTGCTTTGGAGTGAGGATTGTCATGCGGTGCGTACAGCTGGCGCGAGCTGTGTTGTAGTTGCCTGGTATCACATGACTCCTGATGGCCGGCACTGTCCTGCGGCGGCCCCTGTTCTACGTCTCCGGCATCGGCATTCTGGCAGGAGACCCGTTGCGCTGCGCCTTGCCCGGCGTCTTGAGGCAGCTCAGGCTGCGACCCTGATCGCACACGGGCTTCATCGCAGTCCTGGCTGGCATTCGGGGTGTCCGGCTCTCCGAGGGTGCTGGAATTGTTCTTGCGATCAGCGTGTGAGACGGGGGGGCGGGTATTCAAAAGAGATTTCTTGCAGTTTGCGCAGGCACAGCGACGCTCCTGCAGGCTGGTGTGCACAGAGGCTACAGCATTCTGGCGGATAGGGCTGACATCCATACATAGTGCGATGGCGGGGCACAGGCTCCCGCGCGGCTCAAGGGCATTGACCTGCGCAGGCTGGCTGGCATCTGGAGTGCGGCGTTTTACGGATGTGCTGGACAGCGATGAAAGAGTCTGAGAAGCGATTTGCATACTGATAGTCCTCCATGATGGCCATTTTGTGTCCCCGTACCACTTTGGACACGCCAGTTTCAGGGAAGTTCCTCTGTTGTTTCATGCCATGAGTGCCACTTTCGTCCAGGGAATGCGGGAAGCCGGGGGCGTTGGCAGAGGATCGGTGCCTTTGCGGATAGTGCCGGAGGCGGCGCGGGCATGCCGGGTGGGGAGGCAGCGGTAAGGAATGGAAGCTGAGACTCTGCGCACGGCAGTGCAGCTCCCATTCCTGCGTGCGCTGAACGAGGGCGCGCAGGACGGCAGAGTGCACGGGGACAAGGGGACAAGGGGATGAGTAGGGAGGCGAGGCTACGCCCCTGCTGAGCAGTCGTATAATCCCTGTCACCAGAAGGGCTGGATGCGCGTGTCCAGAGACGGCGCGGTCTGACATCCTCGCCGCCTGTCATCCTACGTGCAAGCCAATGGTCCCAGCCGGAAAAAGACGTGTGAGCCCCCGCAGGCGCTAATGCGGCCAGCGACCTGGAATGAGAACGCCACTCCGCCTTTGAAATTGGCTTCAAGAGGGCTGACATTGGGGCAGGTGCCCGTGTTGTCCCATGTGCCCAGCTGTTGGCCGCTTGCGCTGTAGAGCTGCACTGTCGTTGTGGTAGCCTTTTTTTTCATCCAGGGGAGGAGCTGGACTTCCAGGCGTACCTGGTTCCAGGACAGCGCTACCATTTCCCACCACTCCTTGCCCCACATGAACTTCAGCTTGAACGAGAAGGCACTCCGGTTTGATGGTGCGGCTTTTTCTGTATCGAGCAGTTTCTGCATGGGTAGCTTGATGAAGACGGGATCATAGGTTTTTTCCTGTGTGATATACACGGGGCCGGTGGCCTCGTCAGAGAGCTGCAGGGTTTGCCCATAGAAAATCACGGGACCTGCGAGCGCCTTGTAACACTCGGCAGAGAGTTTGATGGCCTTGCCGGCAGGATGCGTTGCCAGGCACCAGACACAATCAACCGGCCGCATGTCACAAAGCCCGCGATGCTTGTCAAATTCTTCGAATACAATCCAGTTGTTACAGTACGAGCAGTGCTGTGGATTTTCCGGGCACATCAAAGCATGTGTACCTCTGTTCACCGTCCGCGCAAGCAGTCCCGTCATCTCGCAGCCGTAAGGGCAAGGAACCACTCTGTAGTCGCATATCTCTGCGTGTGCCGGAAAATCCCGACGCACAAGGTTTTGCTGGCAGGCAGAACAGCTCACCAAAGAGAGGGAGCAGACTCTGTAATGGGCTTGCATCTCCCGGCGGGGGAGCTTTTGGCCACAGCCCTGGCCGCACTCCGTGCTCTTGTCGTCGGTCGGCATAACTGTGGGCGCCGTTGTGTCCATGCATTCTGACAGGGAGGCAATCCCGTCTGAGGGCGGCCTTTTTCGGGCGTTATATTCGCTCTGACGGGCCTGGCTGTCCTGTTGCGGCCACTGGCCTGTGCCTCCGGCAGCGGGATTCTGGCGGGAGGTCTGTTGCCTTGTGCACTCCCCGGCGTGTTGACGCAGCTCATATGCTGACCCTGACCACCCGTGGCACTCATCACAGTTCACAGCGACAAGTGCCAGCTTCTTTGCCCGCTTGGCATTCAGGTCACGCAGTGTGCCGGCGGTGCTGGAACTGTTCCTGCAGCAGGAGTCTGGGGCCAGCCTTCTGTCATATCGCAGCTGGTCGTGACAGTTCTGGCAGACACAGTGACGTTCCTCCAGACATGCGTACCAGGGTGCCAAAGCATTCTGGCAGATATAGCAGTCGTCGATAAATGCAGCGGTGGAGGCGCACAGACTCCAGCGGTGTTGAAAGGCCTTGACCTGCACGGACTGGCAGGCGGCCGGAGAGCGGCAGTGTGTGGCTGCGCTGGCCGACGAGGAAAGAGTATGAGGCACATGTTGCATGCTGATTGTCCGCCATGATGATGAATGTCTTCGAGTTCCGTCTACTTGTAGACATGCCTGCGTGCATGAAGTTCCCCTTGTGGGCTTTTTGTTGTGGTGCCATGCATACCGCTTTTATCCAGTGAAGGTGGCAATCCAGCGGTGGCGGCAGTGGGGCCAGGCCTTTGCGGGTCATGCGGGAGGCGGCGCGGGCATGCCGGGTGGGGGCGCAGAGGTCAGGAATGGAAGCTGAGACTGTGTGCACGGCGGTGCAGTACAGATTCCTGGGTGCGCTGAACGAAGGAACGCAGGAGGCAAGCGTGCACGGGGATGAGTATGGAGGTGGCCCCCTGCTGATCCAGCTTGCGACTTCTGTTAACGGGGGGCAGGCGTCCGGCGCGGGCTCTATCTGATAGCCTCTTTGCCAGGCAGACGTGCTGCCTGTCGGGTTCTCATCCCAAAAACGGTCCCAGCTTGAGAAAGATGTGTGAGCCTGTGCAGGCCGCAAGGCATGGGGTCTGGATGTCGAAATAAAAGCTGCAGTTGCCACTGCTGACCATCAGGGGGTTGGCATCCTGGCGGTTCGTCTGCGTTGTCCATTCGTCCAGCCGGCGGCCACATTCACTATAGAGCTGCACGCAGGCTCCGCTGGTTTTATACGGGTCAGCGAGAGAAAGGTGAACACTTATGTTGCCTTGAATCTTTCTTAAAGCAGACGCTTTCCACCAGTCCCCATTCCACAAGAAGTTCAGCCCGGTTATTAAGTAGCCCTCGTAATCGCTTGCATCTGCGCCGAGCAGTCGTTTCAGGGGTAGCTTGAGGAAGACTGGATCATGGCTGTCCTGTTTTGCAATATAAACGGGGCCTGCGGCCCGGTCGCAGAGTTGCAACGTTTGCCCATTGAGTTGCACAGGATGTGCGTGCTTTTTACGACACTCGGCGGCGAACTCGCCCGCTTTTTCGAGGGGGTGCGAGTTCTGGCACCAGACACAATGCACCGGCCGCATGTTGCAAAACCTTTTGTGAGAGTCCAGCTGTTTGTATGCAATCATGTCGTGACAGTGCTCGCAGGGCCGTGGCATGGGACGTTGCGAGCAGGATCTGGCGTGAAAACCATTGCGCAGCTCGTACGCAAAAACCCCCGCCATACCGCAGCCGTACGGGCAAGGAACCACTCTGCGCTCGCAGAGTTTTGTGCTGTGCTCCGCCAGATGCTGACGCTCTACCTTTTGGCCACAGTCAGTGCAGCTGATCAAAGAGCGCGGGCAGACTTCGTAATGGATTTTCATCTCATTTTGGGAAAGATTCTGGCCGCAGCCCTGGCCGCACGCCATCAGAGCAGATTCCCTGTTGTTTGTGCCGACAAGAGCCCTGTGTACTGCAGGAAAGAGGCTCAATAGCTTCGACAGCTGTTGCAGATTTGCGTCACATTCCCTGTAATGGGGAGCTCTGTCCTGCGGCGCCCCCTGCCAGGGGCACCCATAATTCTCGAAATTAGGGCAAGAGACGGTTTGCATTACGCACTCCCCAGCCTGGCGACACAGCTCATGGATGGAGCCTGACCACAACTGAGCCTCACTGGCTGTCGTCGCCATCCTTGCCGCGTCGGCCCTGGGCTGTTCCCGGCTCCTGCCGGGCGTGGCCTGATTATGCAATGCCGTGTTTGAGTACTGCGTGTAGACACACTGGCGCTTGGCCAGGCTGCTGCCAGAGCCCTGCTGGACTTCGTTGGCACCGGTGTATGTTGTAGCGAGGCTGTTATCACTGCGCTGAGACAGCTGTTCAGCGCGGTTGGGCTGGCCTGTGGTCAAGAGAGAAGATGGGTTGAACTCTGAGGCAAAAGGCTGTGATGAGTGCATAGGTAAGGATCCTCCATGATGGTTCTTGCACCAGCTGTGCTTGCGCAAGGTTTGTGTGCTGTCGCAAGAAAAGCGCCCTGCAGAGATGTAGACAGGTTTTCAGCCGTGAAGTTTCATGGCTGGGTTCCGTTGTGCCCTGGTATGCAAGACGGGTCGCTTGTGCCAAAACTCAGCCGGGGTGCATGGCCAGGTGCGCACTGTTTGTTATTTTGTTTATCACCACCGTCATTGCAAGCAACCGGCTCACAGACCTTACTTTGTGCAGTCGGGGCCTTGCGCTATTTTTCATAGACGCCATTATGGGCGGCAGTCTTTGCGTGAGGAGCCGCTATGCGTTTTGTCTTTCTCGTTCTTGTTGTGGTGCCGCTGGTGGAGTTGATGGTGCTCATCAAGGTCGGGGGCCTGCTGGGGGTTTTGCCCACGCTGGCCCTGGTTGTGGGCACGGCCGCTGTTGGCTGGTCGCTGGTACACAGCTCCGGACGGGCGGTGGTGGCCCGCATGCGTGCCAGCGTAGCCGCCGGCCAGCTTCCGGCGCGCGAACTGATGGAAGCCATGCTGCTGGTCTGCTGTGGTGCTTTGCTGCTGGCGCCCGGGCTGCTGACCGATACGCTGGCGTTGTGTGTTCTCATTCCTGGTGTGCGTTCCTTGCTGGTGGCTGCTGTCACGCGCTGGATGAGTCGCCAAAACGGGCAGGGCGCCGGATTCGGCGGCACCTTTTCCTGGAGCGCGCAAGAAGTGGACGTCAGTATGCAAAACCAGGACGCGGGCAGTGACGTGCCTGATGCACAACGTCTTGTGCTGCAAAGAGAAAAAAAATGTGATCAGAGCCAGACTGGGGCTTGAAACAAAAAAGCACCGCCCCCATGTAGGGTTCCGCCAGCCGAGCTCCATCAGCGACTGCTGGCGACTGGCCCGGGCCGACCGGGCTGCGAATTTTACAAAACCTGCCCGTACAACAGGATGTTGCTTCTCCTGAACCGGATCTGCGCTGTTGTGTAAAAGCCCTGTCCGGGAGTGGAGCGGGTGCCGGCACCCCCGGCGGAATTGCTGTTTGCAACCTTGCTGTTTGCAACCATAGATAACTGGAGATATCTGACAGATATCTGGAGAACCGATCCATGAAAAAGCTTCGTCCCCTGCGCGACCAAGTGCTCGTTCGCCGTTTCGAAAGTGAAACAAAATCTTCTGGCGGTATCGTGCTGCCGGGGAAAACAGAAAAAACCAACCGCGGTGAAGTGGTTGCTGTAGGCGCAGGCCGCATCGACAAATCTGGCAACCCTGTAGAAATGGTTGTCAGAACTGGTGATCAGGTCATTTTCGGTGGCTATCACAGCGATTCCAATACGGTCAAGCTGGAAGGCGTTGAGCACGTTCTCATGCCTGAATCTGACATTCTGGCCATCATCGAAAGCGAGTAAATCGCAGCAGGTGAATTCGCGGATGGACCTGGTGTCCGGACGCTAATCTCTACCCGATTTTTAAAGGAACACCACAATGGCTGCCAAGCAAGTCAAATTCTCGGATGAGGCGCGTAAAAAGCTTCTCACAGGCGTCAACGTTCTCGCTGATGCCGTCAAGGCGACCCTGGGCCCCAAGGGTCGCAACGTTCTTCTGGAAAAATCTTTCGGTGCACCGTCCATCACCAAGGACGGCGTGTCTGTGGCCAAGGAAATCGAGCTGAAAGACAAGTTCGAAAACATGGGTGCCCAGCTGGTCAAGGAAGTTGCCTCCAAGGCCAACGATCAAGCTGGTGATGGAACCACCACAGCCACAGTTCTGGCGCAGTCCATTGTGAACGAAGGCCTCAAGTACGTTGCTGCGGGCATGAACCCCATGGACCTCAAGCGCGGCATCGACAAGACAGTGGCGGCTGTTGTGGCCAAGCTGCACTCAATGGCCATCCCCTGCGAGGACAGCACAGCGATTGCCCAGGTGGGCACTATCTCTGCCAACGCCGATGAGACTATCGGTTCCATCCTGGCAAAAGCCATGGAGAAGGTAGGAAAAGAAGGTGTTATCACTGTAGAGGAAGGTAACAGCCTGGAAAATGAACTGGATGTTGTTGAAGGCATGCAGTTTGATCGTGGCTACCTGTCTCCGCACTTCGCCAACAACCAGCAGAACATGACTACAGAGCTGGAGAATCCTCTGATTCTGTTGTTTGACAAGAAGATTTCCAGCATCCGTGATCTGTTGCCGACACTGGAAAACGTCGCCAAGGCTGGCAAGCCGCTGCTGCTCATTTCCGAAGACGTTGAAGGTGAGGCACTGGCGACACTGGTTGTCAACAATATTCGTGGCATCGTCAAGGTTGCCGCTGTCAAGGCACCTGGATTTGGCGAGCGTCGCAAGGCCATGCTGGAAGACATCGCTGTACTGACCAAGGGTACTGTGATTTCTGAAGAAGTGGGTCTGACTCTGGAAAAGGCGACCCTGGATGACCTGGGAACAGCCAAGCGCGTTGTTATCACCAAGGACGACACGACGCTGGTTGATGGTGCTGGCAACCAGTCTTCCATCACTGCCCGTGTTGAGCAGATTCGCGCAGAGATTGAAGGCGCCAAGTCGGACTACGACAAGGAAAAGCTGCAGGAGCGTGTTGCCAAGCTGGCCGGTGGCGTTGCAGTGATCAAGGTGGGTGCTGCCACTGAAGTTGAAATGAAAGAGAAGAAGGCGCGCGTTGAGGATGCCCTGCACGCGACCCGCGCAGCGGTTGAAGAAGGCGTGGTAGCCGGTGGTGGTGTTGCCCTGATTCGTGCGCTGGAAGGATTGAGCATTGATGCGGCGAACAAGGACCAGGAAGCGGGTGTTACTCTGGCACTGCGCGCTCTGGAAGCTCCTATTCGTCAGATTGCCAGCAACTCTGGTGACGAAGCTTCTGTTGTTGTTGACAAGGTACGCAAGGGTGAAGGCAGCTTTGGTTACAACGCTGCTACCAGCGAGTTTGGCGACATGATGGAAATGGGGATTCTGGATCCTGCCAAGGTGACACGTTCAGCGCTTCAGGCGGCAGCTTCTGTTGCTGGTCTGATGATCACTACCCAGGCCATGGTGGCGGAGCTTCCTGAAGAGAAGCCGGCAGCAGCTCCCGATATGGGTGGCATGGGTGGCATGGGCGGCATGATGTAAATCGGCCTCCGTACTACTGTGCGTCTGTAACAACCACATAGCCCGTAGCCGTTGTACCTACGGGCTTTTTTCTTGCAGGGAGAGGAAGCAATCATGAAACAGTGGCGGTGTCTTGTCTGCGGCTTTATTTATGATGAGGCGAAAGGGTTGAAGGAGGAAGGGGCGTCGGAATACGAGATCGCGCCCGGGACGGCCTGGGAAGATGTGCCTGAGGACTGGGTGTGTCCTGTTTGTGGTGTAGGCAAGGCTGACTTCGTGATGGTGGAGGTCATGGGCGGTTGATCATGCTGGCGCACTGGCTGTTGGCTCCTGCTGCTTGCCAGTGATTTGTTCAGGCTGGTCTTGAAGAAAGGTTGCAGGTCTCGTAAGTCTCGCAGGTCTTGATGAAGGTCTCGCAAGTCACAAGTCTTGCCGGTCTTGATGAAGGTCTTGCAGGTCTTGCAGGTCTTGCAGGTCTTGCAGGTCTTGCAGGTCTTGCAGGTCTTGAAGAAGGTCTTTGAGGTTTTGGAGATCTTGCAGGTCACAAGTCTTGCCGGTCTTGATGGAGGTCTCGCAGGTCTTGAAGAAGGTCTTTGAGGTTTTGGAGATCTTGCAGGTCTCGCAGATATTGCGGCGTTGCCAGTGTGCTGCTGTACTGCGGCCGAGTTATCAGTTCATGTTGGCTCGTGGCAGCCGGCCTTTTAACATAGGGGGCGAGTTGTCAGGTGCAATGCCAAAAGACACAGAAGGACACCGAATAACATAACGCGTATCCACCGCTGCTCATCCGGACGGTAAAAGACAGTGACATGCATGCGCTGTACCTGCACAGACAGTTTTCACTGATCGTCGCCCGGGTTGCCAGGCAGAATGCCGCAGTGCACCGGGTGTGGCGGTCGGCAGGCTCGACTGTCCTGAAGACGGAGTGCTCGCCATGCAGTGGGTTGAAGACGCAGTCTTGTGTCCCGGACAAGTTCCTGCTGGAACGTCCTTCAAGGAGAGAAAAGATTGAGCATAACAACGCGGTTTGGTGAGGCTCCTCGTGCTTTTTGACAAGCAAGCTTTGTTCAGGCTGATTGCGGGCCTCAGTCGCGGTGCTGCCTGTTTCATAACAAGAGCTGTCCCCTCCCGATTTCAAAAAAAGCTGATGTATTGCGACGAGGTATGGTCCGGCGGGGTGGCTTTGCCTGCCGGTTGTGTCAACAGGGTGTCGCGCCTTGCCACCTGCCTTCAGAACCACACCCATGTTTGATCCGGCCTACTACCAGAGGAAGCTCGACAGCTTGCCCAAGGTGGCCGTTGCGGCCGACCACTACCGCGTCATTCACTCGGCCAGTGCCTTCAGGACGCGACTTCTGGAGCTGATTCACACGGCTTCGCGCCGCATTTTTATCACAGCACTGTATCTGGAGTCGGACAGCGCCGGCGAGCAAGTGCTACGTGCGCTGTTTGAGGCGCGTCAGGCGCGTCCGGAGCTGGATATTCGCGTGTTTGTCGACTTTCATCGCGCCCGGCGCGGCCGTATGGGGGAGGCCGCGCCCCAGACGCCGCGCTCTTTATATCAACAGCTGCTGCAAGAGTATGCGTTGCCGGTGTCTGTCTATGGTGTGCCGGTCAAGGCGAAAGAGATTTTTGGTGTTCTGCATCTGAAGGGCTTTGTGTTTGATGACACTCTTGTGTACTCGGGTGCCAGTATCAGTAATGCCTATCTGCACCAGGGGGACCACTATCGGGCGGACAGATACCACGAAATAAAGAGTGGGGCCTTGTCAGACAGTTTTGTTTCTTTTGCTGTGCATTATTTCAATCATCAGGCGGTGCGATCTTTGGTGGAGGAGTCGGGGTCGGGCTGGGAGTTGCGTGGCCGCATCCGTCAGTTGCGGCGCAGGCTACAGGCTGCCGACTACAGTTTTGAAGCTGTGGTTGGCGCAGGCATACAGCTGATGCCGGTCTGTGGGCTGGGGCCGCGCGGCAACAAACTCAACCGACTGGTGCGTGATCTGGTGAATGCTGCCGAGCGGCATCTTTTTATCTGCACGCCCTATTTTAATTTGCCGCGCAGTCTTGCCAGGGACATCCGCCAATTTATGCGCAGGGGAGGGCATGTGACTTTGGTGACTGGCGACAAAACGGCCAGTGATTTCTACAGTCCGCCGGAGCAGCCGTTCTCGCGGGCTTCCTGCCTTCCTTATCTGTATGAAAGTTACCTGCGCGATTTTGCGCAGCGGCATCAGAAGCAAATCAGCGCGGGACAGCTGGAATTGAGGCTGTGGAAGGATCCGGGTAACAGTTATCACGTCAAGGGCATCTATGCCGATGGCGTCCGGGGACTGGTGACAGGCAGCAACCTGAACCCGCGTGCCTGGCGCATGGATTTTGAAAACGGCCTGCTTTTTGTGGACCCGGACCGGCTGCTGGAGTCTGAGTTTGAGCAGGAGCAGCAGCAGGTTCTGGCCAGGACGAGGAGGGTTGAGGACTACAGCCAGCTGCAGAAGGTGGATGACTATCCGCCGCGCGTGCAGTCTTTTCTCCGGCGCATCCGCCGTCTGCGTGCTCACGTTCTGCTCAGCCGCCTGATCTAGCGCACAGCGGCGGCATGATCACCCCCGCAGCGGTACTCGGGATCATCCGGGAAAAAGACTTTGGAACATGCCCGGTTCTGCGGCCCCGGCCGGGTGCCGCTGTCGTCTGACTTGCAGCCGCCGGGCCGGGACGAGAAGGCTTGAGCACTCTTCTTCTTGCCCGGCTCTTCTTTCCCGGCTCTCCTTTCCCGGCTCTCCTTTCCCGGCTCTTCTTTTTCTTCTTGCCCGGCTCTTCTTTTCTTCTTTCTCTGCTTTTCTTTCCTTCTTGCCCGGCTCTTCTTTTTCTTCTTCCCCGGCTCTTCTTTTCTTCTTGCCCGGCTCTTCTTTTCTTCTTGCCCGGCTCTTCCTTTTCTTCTTGCCCGGCTCTTCTTTTCTTCTTGCCCGGCTCTCCTTTCCCG
>MPMQ01000190.1 GCA_002238585.1 Kistimonas sp. bin40
TCTCCGGGCTCAGGTCCATCGGCGCATCACCACCGGCCGCCGCTGCGGCGCAACCAGACGAAGAAGGATGCTGTGTTGTGACCGGCCACTGTTTGCCCACTTGCGTGCGCTGAAAAAGGAGCGGATTTTCCTTGCGAGCCAGACAGTGGCGGGCCTTGGCCCTTGATGGCGTGGAGCTGCTTGTACCCTCCTTGCGCGACCACTCAAAGGGGCCTGCTTTGGTGCAGCAGAGCAGATGTCCAGCCAGCACACTTCGCCTGGGAAACGCTTGTCGACAGCCTTTCCTGGGACAGACAAAGGGGTTTTCCCTCGAGTGCAGGCGCAAGTGTACTCTCAAATTGCTTGATTTTGCGGACGCATGCCTGCAGCCTTCCCAGGGACAGTCAAAGGGTTTTTCTCCGCTATGGACGCGCAGATGATTTTTCCGGTCGCTTGATCGTGCAAACCTTTTCCCACAGCCTTCATGGAAACAGGCAAAGGGTTTTTCTCCCGAATGCACACGCAAGTGTTGTGTCAGCTGGCTTGATCGTGCGAACGAAGATCCACAGCTCTCATGGGGACAAACAAAGGGCTTTTCTCCTGAGTGAACGCGCAAGTGTACGCTCAGATTGCTTGGTGTTGCGGACGCATATACGCAGCCTTGCCTGGGACAGCAAAAGGGTTTTTTTCCTGAGTGAACGCGCAAGTGTACGCTCAGATTGCCTGGTATTGCGGACGCATATACGCAGCCTTGCCTGGGACAGACAAAGAGATTTTCTCCGGTGTGAAGACGCAAGTGGCTTTTCAGGTTGTTTGATCGTGTAAACGAACGTCCACAGTCTTCACGCGGACAGCAAAAGCGTTTTTCTGCGATCTGAGCGCGAAACTGTGGCACGGAGGCACCCTCTTTTCTGAATTGCTGTTCGCAGCCAGCAGGCGTGCTGGCCAAACCCTGGGCCTGAACGCAGACAAGAGGCCGGGCATGTCTTCGTGCGAGGCGCAGACCGCCGACCTCCTGCGCTGGCGCGCCGCACGATTGCGGTTTTTTGTGTGAGCTTGTGGCGGAAGGTGTGTTCATGAGAAGCCTGAATGATCACCAGTCAAGCTTGGACAGCCGTTGCCCTCGTGTGTGGTGCCCGGCAACTGACAGGCCGGTCAGCTGTGCTGCCCCGCACCAGCACGGGCCTGAATCCTGCACCGAAAATAAAGCCAACGCGCTGAGCGTCCGGCTTTACTGTTCGCCATGCGCCGGAGAGACCAACGCCTGCCAGAAGGCCTTGTCGTCATCCGTGAGAAGTAAGGGCGGAACCTCCAGATCAGAGGCACTGGTGCTGAACAATGGTAGCCAGTCCTCGCCAGGATACTCCTGGGCTAACCACGGAGACCAGTCGGGCACCATGCCCTCCGTTGCGGACGGCGACTGTTCCCAC
>MPMQ01000043.1 GCA_002238585.1 Kistimonas sp. bin40
GGATTGTTGCTGACGATGGGCGAAAACAGCACATCCTTCGCAGTCACTTGGCTCATACTCAGGCCTTTCCTTCCTTCAGATTGGCAAGGAAGGGACCGAAGCCCTCATCACCCAGCCAGAACTGTACAAGATTATTCACGCCACGGCTGGTCAGAGTCGCTCCAGAGAGACCATCGACCTGATGCAGAGCTCTCGGGGAGTTCGCGTCTACAGCCCCCTTGATTACAGAGATATCCACCCGTCCCTGATCGTTGAACACCCGTTTGCCTTCCCAGAGTTCCTTCCAGCGGGGGTTGTCCACTTCACCACCCAGCCCCGGCGTTTCGCCATGCTCGTAGAAGCCCAGACCTGCCACCTCGGTCAGGTCAGACTCAAGGGCAATGTAGCCGTAGAGCGTGGACCAGAGTCCATAGCCGTGAATCGGCAGTATCAATGTCTTGAGTTCACCCTGCTCGCGGACCTCATAAATCTGGGCCAGGTGAGCCTGGCGGCGAATTTTCGCCGCGTCGGCAGCTGGCGGCAAGGACCTTGAACGCGCCGGATCCCGGGCAGCCGTACGCTGATCGTAACGAACCGGGTCATTTCCACTGGTGTCATAGTGCCCGGTACGAATATCAACCAGCCGCGGTGTGATCGCCTGGAATTTCTCCTGGACAAACTCGCGGTCCATAAACTCCGGATGCTCAACCAGCCCCGAAATAGCCAGAATGTTGCGCTGGACATCAAGTACCTTGTTTTCTTGTTGCCGGGGCCCCAGGTACACAGCAGAAGCTGACACCAGCACCGAACACACCAGCGACAGCACCAGACTGACCAACAAGGTTTTCCTGGTGGTTTCATTGCTCGCCATGAAGCCGCGCCTCCCTTCGCCTGATATTGGCCTGAACCACAAAGTGGTCAATAAGAGGTGCAAAAAGATTGCCGAACAAAATAGCCAGCATCACCCCTTCCGGATAGGCTGGATTGATGACCCTGATCAGCACCACCATCACCCCCACCAGCAGACCAAAAATCCAGCGGCCCCTGTGGGTCATGGCAGCAGACACAGGATCCGTCACCATGAATACCAGCCCGAAAGCGAAACTTCCCATCACAAAATGCCAGTGCCAGGGAACAGAAAACAGCGGATTGGTATCCGAGCCCAACAGATTGAAAACACAGCTGGTCACAACCAGACCCAGCAGTGTGCCCGCCATGATACGCCAGGACGCCAGTCCCATGATGACCAGCAGAACACCTCCGGCCAGAATGGCCAGGCTCGATGTTTCACCTATGGATCCCTGGATCCTGCCCAGAAACAGGTCTTGCCACTCAATCCCGGCGGCTGTAATGGCATCTACGCCACCTTCTGCTGCCAGACTCAAGGGCGTTGCGCTGGAAAACCCGTCGACAGCCGTCCAGATGCTGTCTCCTGTCATCTGCGCCGGGTACGAGAAGAAAAGAAAAGCCCGCCCGGTCAGTGCAGGATTGAGAAAATTCTTGCCCGTTCCACCAAAAACTTCTTTACCAACGACAACGCCGAAGCTGATCCCCAGGGCCACTTGCCACAAGGGTATCGAGGGCGGAAGCGACAGCGCGAACAGGATGGAGGTAACAAAAAAACCTTCATTGATTTCATGACGCCGCACACAGGAAAACAGCGTCTCCCAAAAGCCACCGACCAGGAATGTCACTGCATAGACAGGAAGAAACCAGGCCGCACCATAACTGATGTTGTCCAACCAGCTGTGCGGATCGTGACCGGTGAAAAAATACCTGTGCCAGTCGGTCGGCGCTGCCAGGCCCCCTTCGATGGCAAGGTTGGCCTGATACCCCAGATTCCACATGCCGAACACTATGGCCGGAAAGGTACAGAGCCAGACAGTGATCATAATGCGCTTGAGATCAATCCCATCGCGCACATGGACACTGCCCTGGGTGACGTAAGGGGGACTGTATAACCCCGTATCTATAGCTTCGTAAAGGGGATAGAACTTCTCAAACCGCCCCCCTTTGTCGAAATGAGGCGCCAGTCTGTCCAGCAGTTTTCTTAACACCGGCTCTAGCCCTCCTGTTCCATTCGCGTCAGCAACCTGCGCAGAATGGCCCCGTAGTCATATTTGCCCGGACACACAAACGTACATAGCGACAGGTCCTCCTCATCCAGTTCCAGGGCACCCAGCTGGCTGGCCGTTTCCGTATCACCGACGATCAGGCTGCGCAGCAACTGAGTGGGCAGAATATCCAGCGGCATGACCTTCTCATAAGCACCGACAGGAACCATGGCCCTCTCACTTCCTTGAACCGAAGTCGTAAACTCATGCATCTTGTTGATCAGGCTGGAGAGATACACAGGCATCGCCGAATAGCGCTGCACGCCAGGCGACAGGTAGTGCAACAGCGACCTGTCCCGCCCCTCCTGCAACACCGTCACCTGATTGTGCCAGCGCCCCAGAAAGGCCAGCGGCCCCGTTGCCGTCCGCCCACCAAACACCGAGCCCGAAATCACCCTGTTTTCACCCGAGCGCAGTGAGCCGGTCAACAGATCGTCCAGCCGGGCCCCCAGTCGCGCGCGTACCAGGCGAGGTTTTTCTACCTGGGGCCCTGCAACAGCAATCACGCGCTCTGTCCACAAGCGACCCGTTGTAAACAACTTCCCCAGCGCGATCACATCCTGGTAACCGATGCTCCAGACCTCACGCCCCGGCCCCACCGGATCCAGAAAGTGAATATGGGTACCGGCCAGTCCTGCAGGGTGAGGCCCTGCAAAGGTCTGCACCTGCGCCGGCCCGGAGGGTATAACCGCACCCGGCGTCGTACACAGGTACAAGGGCCCTTCGCTCAATTTGTCCAGGAGCACCAGGCCCTGTTCAAAGGCCTCAGGCTGCTCGGCAATCACCAGCTCAGGATTCACCGTCAAAGGATTGGTATCCATGGCTGTCACGAAAAGAGAGCGGGGCATCGCGTCAGGTGCAGGGACCTTGCTGAAAGGCCGGGTCCTCAGAGCGGTCCAGAGCCCGGACTCAAGTAACTGTTCAACAACCTGCTGCCGCGACAGGCCGGCCAGCTCCGCTGGCGACCACGCCTGGAAGTCTGCTGCCTCGTCACCTTCCACCTGAACCACAACAGACTGCAGAACTCTTTTATGGCCGCGGTGAATGGCTGTCACCTGCCCACAGGCCGGTGAGGTGAATTTGATTTGCGGATGTGTCTTGTCCGTAAAAAGCGGGTCACCGCTGCGCACCCGGTCACCAACGCAAACAGCCATGGAAGGGCGCATACCGACATAGTCGGGGCCAAGCAGGGCAACAGAGCGCGGCTCTACAGCCCGGCCCAGGGTTTGCTGGGGCGATCCTGAAATTGGCAAGGATAACCCCCGTTTTATTTTGATCATAAGCACTGCCCCTGTGATAGCCGGGAAGGCTGTTACAACAGATAGAACCTGACTGGAAAACAGGAGATCGCTGTCCTACCTTCCCAGATGTCTGTTTTCGATGGTTTGTTCCGAATCTGCAGTCCACCCGGAAGAGTTCGCCAGTCTGCACCCGCCAGTGGCAAAGCCCGCACGGACAGGACACAACCCGAATGAAAAACGCAATGGGACTCACTTCAGAATCCCAGCAGGCCGGTAATTATAATAACCGCAGGGTCATTATTCTACATGTACAAAAACCAAAAGCTCGGCGAGTACGCCGCCTGTGACACGTCAGCACCGACACAGAGGCTGCCACCGACGACACAGCTTTCCCGCTACAGCCCCTGGCTGCTGACTCTTCTTCTGACCGCGCCACTGCTTGCGGCAAGCGCTTCAGGACTGGAGGCCGAAGACCCGGGCAGCAAAGCTGCGACCTCCGCTGCCGCAGCACCTGCTCCTGTAACAGCCGCCCTCGACGGGGACGAAGACGGGGACGAAGAAGAGGGGGGGCAAACGAACACAGCCCGGGCAGCATGGCCCAACACACCAAAGACAGAGGCCAGTCGCGATGGCACACCACCCGTCGCCATAGAGCCTGAGTCTTTCTCGCCGGCGGATGATACCACACAAGAGGAGTCAGAAGCGGCCCCACTGCCAAAGTTCGTCCCTCTGCGACCGGACATGGGCTACCAGCAGGCTGAGGGACCCGACGGAACCGATCTGGTTTACGAGCCAGCATGGGACCAGACCCTTCCCCACCCCAGACAACCTGACACTGCCACCTGGGACTACCTGGAGATACAAAGGCAACAGGCTCTGGCCCTGTTCAACTATTTCCTTGCTACCCAGCTGACACCCACGCAGCACGCTCTGCTGCGCGACCAACTGGCCGCCCACTTCCAACCTCTCACCAACAACGACACCATGGACAATGCTGACAAAAGAGCCGCAACAGGATTGAGAAGTCCGGCAGCAGCCATGGAAACACTCACTGCGATCACACTGGCGCTCTATTACTACAGCCTGTACATTCAGGATCCGCTGATGGAATTTGCCGACCACACCACCCAGTCCGGAGCCGAGGGGGTGCTCGCACTGCGCATCATCGCAATGAACCACTACATCCTCAGCCAGTTCCCCAGAGTCCAGCCTCTTGTCAACATGGCCCAGCAGGCGGCGGGTGCAGCCTATCTTTTCTACCGCTACTACGCAGAGGGACGTACCAGCATGGCCCTTGCCACCAGCAGCTACGCCATCCTTCTGGCATTGGCCTCGCAGTTTTCTGCCAAGCTCCTGCTCAAGCACACGACCTTCAACGGGCACGCGGCCGGCATGCTGAGCACCGCCTGGCATCACTGGCAGAACAGATACTACCAGCACGCTGTTGTGGACAGCCTGCTGGCGCTTCACTTCAACAAGAACAAGAACGCCCTGTTCTACACAACACTGGCTGCCATATTGACCGCAGCTGTGCAAATCCCCCCGCCCGATGTCCCCGGGGCCCGCTTCTGGAACGCCAACCACCTGATGCCTGTCATAATGGCGAGCTGCCTGACTGAGGAATGGCTGTCCGCCGCCATCACAGCGGCAACACTTCTTCTCAATCAACACCTTCTCTATGCCCCACGCGCGTTTTTCCTTGAACCGGGCAGTCTGTACACCGAAAACGAACCCTGGGTGCTGGGACTGGCTGGTGCTGCGGTCATAGGGCTGGCAACGCTATTTATCTCATGGGATGACCTCCCCGGCTTGCCCTCCCTGAGCGCACAGTGGCGCAAGCTGACCCGGTCGTTACCGGGCATGCCCAACCTCCTTCCCCAATCAGCGTCCCCACAACAGCCCTCGTCCACCTCAGCACACTACAGCTCCCCTGTTGCCGCTCTGACCCGTTGGTACGCCCGCCTGTTCTCCAGAAACTCAGCGTATACAGGCGAGCCCCCCATTACAGACCTGCCAGCTGCAACAGCACCAGGCAGCTCTCAGGCGTGGGCCGCAGAGCCCACCCTTGAAAGCAACCTGGAGCAAAACACGCCTCAATGAGATGCTCCAGGCAGCGCTTCACCGATTACAAAGGGACCTGCCTTCTGCTCCCTCCGTAAAAATGGGCTGCAACCGCCTCCGGGCAGTGCTTCAGTCAGGACGGAGAAACCTGGGAGGCTGCGAGAGATTGGTCACAGGCTCTTTCATTCCATCGTAAAAAGCATTAACGAAAACACCAAAAAACAAGAGCCTGCCACTCTATTGATCAGAAGCTGCCCACTTGTAGTGGAAAAAAAATAAGAAAAGCGCCTTGCCAGCACTGCATACAGACAATGAATAGCTGTCAGGTCCCGGACGATTACGCGGACCTGACACATATTCATCCAGCCAGCAGAATGCATTGACCCATTTCATCTGTTCTACTTTGCGGCGTGGAACTCCAAGTATAACCTCACGATTTTAACAATAACTCAATTTTTCAGTTTGAATGCCATAGTCACCAACCATTCTATCTGATTGATTCGAGATCTATCATTTTTTCCAACTTCTTGAATTCTTTCTTGCGCAACTCTCGTAGTTTCAAGGACAACTCATAGTATCTTTTATCCTTTTTAATCTCGATATAGGCTTTTTTGCCTCGGCCTAAAGCTTGCATACTGGCAGAGAATCCATGATTTCCCTCAAGTTGCAGAAAGTCGGCATTGAACTCCATATAAAACTCTGGAAGAATCAATTTTGGCTCCAGGTTAACTACATCATTCCTTGCCATTGCAATCCCATCATAACCTGTAATTTTAGCCTCTTGACTTTCACTCCGAAGGAATTCGGCGATAGTACTGTTTCGTGCACTCGCATTGGGCATGAACCAGGCAAATTCTTCTGGCTCTCTCCTCAGCTCATCTCTCAGATGCTTTAAGCGAGTCGCAATTAAAGTTGGCAGCAACCATTCTTTATTATCTGCTTGTATATCAGCGATTAAATGTTTACTCAGCACCGACAAGAAAGACGGTTGCTCTGCACCTTTTTCAAGGCACGTCACTAAAAATAGATCTTTGGATTTGTTAGAAGCATGCCAACCCGTTTGGCAGAGATTTAAAGCAAGCGGCAGAATAGTTGCTTTAAAGCCACATCGTCCTCCCCAAGCATTTTTTTCACGACAAATCTTACTAACACAGACATCCATCAGTTGAGCACGCAATTTGATATCAGTGTTCTTTTCTGCCAAGACTATGGATGCTTGTAAAGCGATACTTCCCGATAACAGATTCAGCAAGGGAAGACAAGCGACTGACAAAATCTCCCACCCGAAATGATCAATTACCTCTTTAAGCAAGCTTAATACGTTTTTGGCTTGATATTCTGACGACAAGTTGGCAACAAGACGTTCTTTTGCTGTCATCAGCAAGGTGTTACATAGCTCACAATCATCTCGTTCAATCGCTGTTTTGAGTAGCTTTGCAAATATAGGTTGACCGGCCTTATCAAAACCACTATTCCAGTGATATGGCGATTCTTTTTGAGAGACGATAGCATTAAATTGTGAGACCACATCTTTCAACGCCAGATCAAATCGTTCTTGCAACCAATCGCAATTTGGATAACTCCCTAAGTCTTGCGCCATCAATGAAACTCTGTGCGCCTGGAAGACAGCGTCTTGAGTAAGGCTATCGACATTGGCCGGATAGACTGGCATGACGACAAATAGATATCTGGAATAGGTGGTTTCTTTGGTTGGGCCATAATTGCCCATATATCCCTCAATATCATCATCGCCCTCTCCCCAGAAATCTTCATCAATCTTATTAAACGCAACCGAGTTGATAGCCTTTTCATTTAAGTCATGCACCCAGTCAATACTAAAATTATCGGCGGGAATTATCTGACCTTCCTCATCAAAGCAAAGGTCACAGCCAGGCTCGCTTGATTCGATTTCTTCCCAGTAAATATCATCATCGTAATAACCGCCACCACAACCATCACTGGTTACGGAATAACTTACGCGACTGATCATGAAATAGAGTTTGTGTTCGAGCGGCAAGTGTTCATTAATCGTTAACAGGGCTTTTATGAAACCTCGGTCCCGTCCTTTTGCTGCCAGGAAACCCATGTCTGATAAAGACTGTTCAGTGTATTCATGCTGAAGAAGAAGTGCGTGTTGTTCCTGACTCAGCAAAGAAAAAATGGGCAACACTATCTCCTTTGCTGAGTCCAGTAACTGTTTATGATGATTTGCGCTCAGTTGCCTTTCTTTTATGGGTTGTATGAGATTGTAAACAAGCACCAATCGGGCGCCTTCTTCAATTTTCTCAACCTGGTGGTGAACGTCTGCATAGTGAGCCGCATAGTATATGGAGAATTCAGAGTCGGCTGCCTTGTTGCCAAAATCAAACTCATACTCTTTATCGGCAAAGCGACAAACCAAGGAGCCACCTTGGCATCGCGAAGGTAACTGAATAATTAAGGTGGCAAACATGCCCGACGCTTTTTCGGTATCTTGATGAAACTTAAAATGGCCTCCTTCCCGATAAACCAGCAGCTTAAATAATCCTGCTTCAAACTGAAAATCAATTCCCATTTGCGTTGAGATTGACTTGATCAAGTTTTTTAGCGCAGTTTCCCAATGAGGATTTGAAACCTCGACATCCCGTGCTTCAAATTCTATAGAGCGGCGTATGTCGGAATCCACGACAGTGTCCACACCTTTGCCAAAAGGTGATACCTGACCTTGCTTACAAATCCAGTCAAGTTCTACCTGATTGACTGGCAAGGAAATATGACGACCCTTCACTTTCAAACCGGGTTGTGTAGGCAACTCAGAACGACCACCGACACAGGGAATGGATTCAGCTTTTGCAAGTTGTTTGAGTTCATGAAGAAATTTTTTAATGCTTGGATGCGTCATTTTCTAAGCCTTTGATTTTTCCAGCTACAATTCTCTAAATCCAACAAGCGCTTTACCAACAACCTTTGATTGCATTTCGCGCGTCCGATCTAAACTTCGATACATTGAAAAGCGAGGTTGAGGCGTGGCGCATGGACCCACTTTGTCGATGGCAAGCGACGAAGCCAATGTGTTTATGTTGTCCCTTTCATATCAGCAGACTTCTTCTAATAATTGAGTGACCGACTCTTTTGTCTGCTTATGCTTGAAGCCAAAGTGGCGAACTGCACCCCAGCTAAGCGATCCAGTAGCACCGTTACGCCTCATTTCTTTTTCAGCAACTCTATACCAAGCCATACCTTCACTGCCATCATGATATAGCTTGAGCAGGCAGGAGTTAAAGTGTTCGCAGCTCTCCTTCTCCACGATATCTTTGAGTTCAAACAGATTCGGCATCCATGGCCGCACCTTTTTGGTGATTTTGGAATAGGTGTCAGGTCCCGGATGCTCCTCATATGCGTGTCACAGGGTGACCTCGCGCCTGTTGCATCGAATAGTGTTTCCAGATTATGCGCCTGTACGGGTTCCTGTCGACTGGTATCGAACTGGAGCAAAGAGGACATTTTCATCTGGAACATGGCAAAGGCACTTTTGGTAAAATTTCCAAAAGGTATGCCATTTTGGCAACGATTGGGTCTGTGGTCGGGAATCTTGTCAGGACAGTCTGTCACATCTCTGACGAGGCGTCTGGCTGCCAAGGATGCACTGTTGGGAGCGAAATCATGATATGACATGACGACCACACAGTTTGTTGTTCCAGCACCAAAGGAAGACCAAAATCATGAGAAAGTAAAATTTTTTTGTGCGGCTGAACCCCCTGGCATCATTCGGATTTTTTTATTCAGCGGGAACCGTTGAGCGGGCGCAACGCCAACCCAAAATAACGGAGAACTCAGCATTCACTGGCAAATTCTGACACCAATCTCGAGCTGGGCTGAGAGGACAAGTACAATACCCAACCCCAAAAGGCACCGCACAAACAGACCCAAACACAGACCGCAGAAGCGCACTTGCGTAGAGGTCATACTCACCAGAGCAGCACAGGCTCTATTGCAAATCAATTTCTTACTCTGACACAGCGTCATACATCTCCACTTGATCCTCTTCACTCACCAGAGGAGTCTGGCGATCGGCTTCAGACCGGGTGCCGCACAGCTGGCTCAAAAATGACTCGGTAATGTCACCTGCCACGTAAACACCATCGAAAACAGAGCAATCAAAGGAAGATATCTCGGGATTACTTTCCCGCACTGCCTCAATCAAATCAGGCAAGGTTTGGTAAAACAAACGATCGGCACCGATCAGTGCCGCTATCTGGCTCACAGACCGGCCTTCAGCTATCAGCTCGCTGAATTCAGGCAAGTCAATACCGTAGACATTGGGATAGCGCACAGCAGGAGCCGCCGAACTCAGATACACACGTCTGGCTCCAGCTTCCCTGGCCATCTGGATAATCTGACGACTGGTCGTCCCTCTGACAATGGAATCATCCACCAGCATCACATTCCTTCCCTTGAATTCCAGAGCGATGGCATTAAGTTTTTGCCGCACCGATTTTTTACGCTCCTGCTGACCGGGCATGATAAAGGTGCGCCCTATGTAGCGGTTCTTGACCAGCCCTTCCCTGTAGTCAACATTCAGGCAACGAGCCATCTCCATGGCTGCCGGACGGCTACTGTCAGGAACCGGCATCACAACATCAATATCCTGATCCGGCCACTCCGCCAACACCCGGGCCGCCAGCTTTCTCCCCATGCGCAGGCGGGATGAATATACGGATATCCCGTTGAGAGTGGAGTCCGGCCGGGCAAAGTAGACATACTCAAAAATACAGGGGGCCACAGTCTCAGCGCGAGCACATTGGTGGCTGTGGACCTGCCCCTCCGGGGTGAACAGCATGGCTTCCCCGGGACGCACATCGCGAACGGGCTCGAATCCCAGAGCTGTCAGCGCGACAGATTCAGAGGCCACCATGTAGTCCACCCCCGTCGCCGTCCTCCGGCGGCCATACACCAACGGCCTGATTCCATGCGCATCACGAAAGCACACCAGGCCACGGCCGTTGATCAGTGCCACGGCAGCATAGCCACCCTGGCACAAATCAAAGACCCTGCTGATAGCACTGAATATTTGTTGCGGCTCCAGCCGGGGGCCACCTTGAGACTCGAGAGTATGGGCCAGAGCATTGAGAAGCACTTCAGAGTCTGAACCGGTATTGATATGGCGTCGCCCCTGCTCACATAACTGCGTACGCAATTGCTCCGCATTGACCAGATTGCCATTATGGGCCAAAGCAATACCGTAAGGTGAGTTAACAAAAAAAGGCTGGGATTCGGCAGAGCTGGAACTACCAGCAGTGGGATAGCGTACGTGCCCTATACCAAGGGAGCCATGCAATTGCTGCATATGCCTATCGTGAAAAACATCCTTCACCAGGCCGTTACCCTTGCGCAGATGGAACCGACCCTGGTGGCAAGTCATAATGCCGGCCGCATCCTGCCCCCGGTGCTGCAACAAAGTCAGAGCATCATAGATCAGCTGCTTGACCATCTGTGAGGCCACTATGCCTACAATTCCACACATGCGCCAGCACTCCTGACTTCCGGTCTGTTTCGGCCCCTGCCTGAGCTGCCACGGCAACGTAAAGGCCACCCGCGCACAGTGTACACAATAAGATCCCGGGGAGCCCGCGTTATATTTTCATACGGGGCCGCTCACCGACGCCAGCCATTTTTGACCAGCGGCTGTCGGCCCCGCATCGCATTCCACTGCGACCTCATGAACACGCCGTGCCAAAAAACCGGAAAGCTCCCTCTCCGTTATGGTTATCGCACCAGATATCCAGCCCTTTCGCCCGAGCCCGCTGGCTCATACAACCGCCAGGCGCTGTCAGCAAACGCCCTCACAAAACGGGCAAGGTTGGACATCAGTCAGCATGACACGATTGACAGACCGGGTGGACACACAATCGTAACGAGCAGCCACGTGCCGGAGCCTCAATCAGCTGCACAACATCTTTGACCAGTGAAGCCAGCCCACGGGCAACAGCCATGCTCTCGACCCGGCTGCGGAGTTGGTTCGCAAGCTCAGAAACACCCGACAGGTCACGACACCCCCAGGAAAGGCCCTGCGCCACCAGGACGCAACCCACCAGGTTACCGACCTTCAACACAGGAAGCAGGGCTGAACCGGCTGCTGCATGTTTCAAAAAAGGTTCGCCCAGAATATTGGTAAAAGCCCAGCCCCCCACAGCAACGAAATGCCGTGACAAGAGTCCCGCACAACGCTGAAATCCACCCGCATTTTCACTGCTCAGGATCCACAGCCCGGCTCCCGCCCCGGAAGCCAACACCGCAAGCGTCGCATAGCTACCGGCTTCGAGCAAAGACCGATGCTCAGTCAAGTTCGCAAAATAATCGCCAACAACGGGAACCAGAGCTCTACTGATGCCCAGCACTGCCCACCCGCTGATCCCTTGATGGAAATCAGCGATATTCCAGGCAGTTTGACCCCAGAGTCTGGCGAGATAATACACAACACCAGCCAGACCCCCACCTATAAGCGGCACGCACAGAGCACGTGCCCGGGGACCAAGTCTGGCGACAGCCTCCACAACCTGCACACCGGCCTCTCCCAACAGCTGGCCGACTGAGCGGACAAAACCGTACTGGGCACAAGCACGCACCACACCGCCAAGGGTTCCCTTCTCTTCAGGGCCTACCGGATCCAGCCGGCCCAGACTCAGCCACAACAGGAGCACAGCAGACTGGCTGATCCACCAAGGCGAAACCAGGTCTCCAAACCAGACGTGCCCCACATCGGCCACCAGCTCCTGAACGCTTCCCACAAGACTCACAACACCGGCAGACAGCAAAACTTTGCCAGCGGCAACACGCAACCCCAGCCTTGCGGGTTCAGCCAAGTCCCAGTCTACCCCTGGCAACAACAGCCAGGCGACACCAAAGGGCACCAGCACCCCGGCCATAGATTCCATGTGGGAACGCCGGACACCGCCCCCCCTGTGACAAACCAGGTCAATCCACCGGGCATCAACCTCCCCCCCCGAAGCCGCCTGCAACGAAGACAAACAGTGCCTCTGCTTCTCTGCCTGGCACAGCCCCCTCGTCACAATCAGATTGTCAGGATGAACGCCAGAACAGGCGGAACCCCGCTCCCTGCTTACCTCCTCGCTGTTCGCCACGCAAACAACGCCGGGAGTATCGGTGCTGAGCTTGAGGCCGCCCGCTTTATCTCTGCAAAAAGAGAGAAAGAGCACCTGATCGGCGATTGTCGGGCCACTGCACCCTTCCACAGCAGAGGCCGCGCAAATAGACAAGAGAGCCAGGAGGGGGAGAAAGGCTCCAACACGGAAGCACAGCATGAAGGCGTCCCCATAATACAGGCCATCTATAACCAGGAAGAATTTTGACCGAGCCCAGTACAAGCCTGGTGTGTTTTGGTCATCCACCAGCCAGACTGCAACATTCCCGTTGCGGCCGCTGCCAGACGAACCAACACAACCCAGACAAACACAAAAGCCGGTACCACAAACTGAAGATTGGCAAGCAAGTTGACTGCTGGCAGGGTGTTGCCCCCCTTCAACGCGGACATCGGGAGTGCCAAGGCACGCCAACACCACAGGGAAGAAACTCTGAACGAAAGGTAGCAGCTACAGACACCCCGGAAAAGAGAGCTTGTATCAGGGAAAGAGCCTCACTGCCACAGCCCCGCCTCGTTGAGCACGAAACGGCACCATGGCGCGAAACAGTACAGGCGCCGCCTCTGTCCACTGTGCGCGGCCAGAAGTCACGCCAGAAGAAGGCACGCCAGAAGGAGGCACGCTTGACATGAGCCCGCATCGCCCCTGGCTATAACACCTGAAAATTCGGAACCGCCACACCAGCGCCCCCTGACCGGAAACAAGGGGGGCGCACACACAGCCCAACAACGATCAAACCGCTTCCGGATCAAAGGAGGACTCTGTTTTCGGAGGGAGGCCCGAAGGCAACTCACGCAACCCAGGCAACCCAGGCAACCCAGGCGATAACAACACCAAGTGGAGCCGACTGCACAGGAGTGTCGATCGCAACTGTCGTTTCCACCCAAGGCTCCAAATGCAAAACCAGAACGCCTTTCAACCTCGGAGAAGCAGGTTTTCTCCTTGTTCAATCTGAGCCTGTGTGCCTTTCAAAACAAGCGAATCGCCAGCCAACAACACTGTCTCTGCACCGGGATATAACGTTTGCTTGTCACGGGTAATATGCTGAAGTCGAACGCCCACATCATCGAAAGGCAAGGCGCGCACCGGTTTGCCAACCGCCCAGGCCCGGTCAGCCAGGACTACGCCGTGCAACAGCTCGCGCGGCTCCCCTTCAGGGGTGCGCAAGGCTTCAGACTGACCGAAGAAAACACCGTGCAAAATATCGTATCTTTTCTTTCGCACCTGCTGAATGCGCTGCGCCACAGTACGTTCCGACTGCCCCAACATAGTCAGAACGTGACTGATAATAAGCAAGCTGGATTCAAGAACCTCAGGCACAACCTGAGTCGCACCTTCCAGCTTCAGCTGCTCAAGCATGGTATCGTCCCGGGTGCGCACCATTACCGGAACTTGCGCACTCAGCTTTCTGATAGCCTGCAGGGCTTTGTGAGCCGCCCTGGAACTATCGATACAAATAACCACCATGCGAGCACGCCCCACCCCGGCAGCCTGCAGCAAATCAATTCGCTGACAATCACCGTAGAAGACAGGCTCCCCGGCACTGTTGGCCTCACGGACACGGACCGGATCATCATCCATGGCAACGAATGGAACACTGTCGGCACGCAAAAAACGACTGATCGCCTGACCTACGCGCCCATAGCCCAGTATGAGTATGTGGTCTTCCACCCCCCCCGTGTGCAGGGTTATGACATCTTTTTTACGTTCCGGATCGTCTTCCTTGCGCCGGGCCGTCATGGCATCCGCAATAGACAGGCTCCAGCGCATGAGAAGTGGGGTCATGGCCATGGACATGATGGTGACTGACAGAACCAGCGAGCTGGTCGCCGGACGCAACAGCTCATATTGATTCGCCAGCGCAACCAGGGCGAAGCAAAACTCGCCACTTTGAGCCAGAGATATGCCGGTCCGTATTGCGCTTTTCTGATCTCGCTGGATACAGAGAGCCAGAACCGTAATTGTCGAAAACTTGAACAACAAAAGACCCAGTGTCGCCAACACAATCATGGGCCAGTTAGCCATGAACAGGTTCAGGTCCAGCATCAGCCCAATGGATACAAAGAACAGCCCCAGCAGAATGTCCCGGAATGGGCGGATATCCGTCTCAATCTGGTGACGATAGTGGCTTTCGCCCAGCATCATCCCTGCAACAAACCCACCCAGCGCCATGGACAGCTCAAGCAGATGGGTCAGCCAGGCAGCCACCAGGCAAACAACAATGGCATTCAGGACAAACAGCTCTTCTGACTTGGTGCGCGCAATCTCATGAAAAATCCTGGGAAGAATCCTGCGCCCCACAAGGATCATGAAAGCAACAAATCCCAACCCCTTGCCCATGCTGATCAACAAGGACTCGGTCAGGTTGCTCACACCAATACCCGCCAGCGCCGGAATAATGATCAAAAACACAACGGCGGCAATATCCTGGAAGACCAGGGTCCCTATGGCCAGTTGTCCATGTTCCGAGCGCAACTCATTGCGACGCACAAGTTCCTTGGACACTATGGCGGTTGATGACAAGGACAAACCCGCCGCCATCACGAAAGCACCGCTGACAGAAAAGCCCAGCAGCAGGGCACAAAATCCCACCAACAAGGTGCAAATGATGACCTGAAGCCCTCCCAGACCAAAAACTATCCGGCGCATGGCCAGCACGTTGGCAAGAGAAAACTCCAGGCCCAGGGAGAACAGGAGAAATACAACGCCAATCTCGGCCAGAAGGGCAATTTCCGCGCCAGAGTCCACCAGGCCTGTCGCTGTGGGACCCAGAACCAGCCCCACCATCAGATAGGCCAGCGTATCGGGAATATGCAGCCTGTGGCAAAGAGCTATAAAAAAGACAGAAGAGGCAAATATAACGAGCAGCTGGTTAAAAAAGCTGAAATCCATACTCCGGGGTCCTCTGCTTCTTGTGCTTGTTGCGCTGGTACGCCGAAATCACACAGGGGCACCCGCCTGCGGGGCCTGGCAACAACGGATACTCTCTCTGGAGCCATCCCCCGCACAACACGCCCCCTGGCCCATTGAGCCAGACCACTCGCCTATAGCTTAGCAGCGTACTGAGGGTTGACAGAACAGGTCTCCAAAAGATCAGTTTTTGTTTTGTTTTCCCGCCAGGCACAACCGGTTATCCTTCTCCCCCCAGAGTGACCTGAGGCATGAATGCCGCCGGCTTTCAGAAACTCCACCCGGGAGTTTCCCTCTATGAACAGGGCAGACAGAGAAAAAAATCATGCAACCAATGCTCGACACGCAAAAAGAGCAGCTTCTCAAGCGTGCTTCCCGCGCTTCTTTGGCTACAGCAACCCTTCTGATCGTTGTCAAGCTCATCGCCTGGGGCTTGTCGGGGTCCATCAGCGTACTGGCCACCTTTACAGACTCCATTCTGGATGCCTTTGTTTCTATTATCAATCTGATTGCCATATCCATTGCACTCAAGCCTGCCGACGAAGATCACCACTATGGTCACGGCAAGGCTGAACAGCTGGCATCCCTGGCCCAGTGCGGATTTGTCGGCGGCTCAGGCCTGGTGCTTGTTTTGCATGCCATCGACGGACTCAGGCACGGCTCTGAAGTCGAAAGTAGTGGCGCCGCCCTGATCACCATGCTCTTCTCCATGGCATGTACACTGGCTCTGGTCCTGTATCAAGCGCGCGTTGTCCGTCTTACAGGCTCACTGGCCATTCATACTGACTCTCTGCATTACCGGATGGACCTCCTGACCAACGCCGGCGTTATTGCGGCCCTGCTCGCGGCACAACGCGGATGGAGTTTTGTGGATCCACTTGTTGGTATACTCATTGCCTTGTATATGATCCTGAGCATCCTCAGAGTCGCATGGGATGCCATCCAGATGCTGATGGACCGCGCTCTTGGAGAAGAGAAAACTGCCCTGATCGAAAAACAGGTATTGTCCGAGCGCCACATAGTTGGCATGCACAGGCTGCGCACCCGGATGTCCGGCATCACGCCAGTCATCCAGCTGGATCTGGGCCTCGACGGACAGCTAAGTCTGCAGGAAGCTCATGGTATCGGCAAACGGGTAGAAAAGCGCCTGCTCGAAGTCATTCCTGATGCAGATATCACAATCCACCTTGCGCCCAGGCAGCCGGGCAGCGCAGGGATAAACAGCTCCACCTCAGCGAAAAATGGAAGCACACCCGCCGTATTCTGTACAAATGAGAAACCTACATGAAGCGCCAGAGTCTCCGCACAGGCTTGCACAGCAAGCTGGCCGCGCCCAGACAAGGTCCAGATTCTTCTGTGCGTCTTTGATCACCAGCTCGCAAGTTTTGATAAAGTGACAGAAACAGAAAAACAGCCCCGGGTCCTGACAAAGTTGTCAGACACCCTGGCCCACCAGTTACTCGACAGCCTGACCCAGCTGCGCACCAGCGCACAAAAGCTGGGCTGGCTTCTCGAAAACATCGACCCTCACCATTGGCAGGGATGGACCATGGGGATCCGGGACCAGGCATGGCGACAACAGATTCCCCTCCCTCTCCACCACCCGCATGCCACGGCCGCCGCAGTCTATTCCTGCCTCCAGCACCAGCACACAGGTGACGGCCGTGATACCTGGCAAATGGCGGGTTTATTGGTCGTGCCCGATGACGTGATTGCAATGGCCTGTGCTCTGAATGAGAACAAAAGACACTTTGAAGCCACTCTTGCGCATTGCAGGCAATCCCTCGGGCGAGCCAGCCTCAGCGTCACAGACGTACTGGACCGAATTTCCCGACAGCCAGGAGGCGTCACGGACAGAGTCAGGGCACTGCTGGCGCAAATCGGTAATGCCAGACTGCATCTGCGCCATTGCACCAGACGCATTGTCGTGTTGCAGGACATGCCCGAATCCATCAGCTTGAGCTGGATGCGTTCCAGACGCTCCATCCGCAAAGTGACACCAGCCGCCTGTCTGGAAAAGCTGAGAGCAATCAGAGAAAAAAGAGGAGGGAGTCCCGATATAGATACCCAGCTTGCGCTGCTCAACAATCTGGAAGAGCAGGACGCAAGCTTGCTCAGAGAGGTTCAGACAGTCGCCCACCCATCGATCAAAGGCAAGGTGCGTTGGGCCAATGGCGATCAGACGGAGCTGGGCTACTTGTCCATGCCGGCACTCATGGCGCCGGGCACACGGGGAGGACGCTTGCCGCCACACACCCGCCCGCCCGAAACACCCCCCACCAGCCCGCGCCGCGCCCGGTCTGACGCCCGGCTGCGCGAGGAGCCATTGCTGCCATCGATCCGGGTGTTCCTTTCCCGCAACAGCAGAGTCAGCAGTCCGGAGTCACCCCAACCTTCTCAAAAGCCTGACTGACGATCTCCAGACTGACACCCTCAACCTCCGCAGCTTGTTTTACACCGCAGGCTGCTTCAGAGAAACGCGCACCTGCCGTCCAGTAGAACATGTTGGCGCGCACCATCAGCGAAAAAGCCTGGCGCACGTCACCTTCCAGTGCTTCAACTATGTGTACAAAGGCACGATTCATAACACCACTACCCTTGTGGACTATGTAGCTCTGTCGGCTGTTTGCTTGTATCTGGCGGGCGGCTGTGAGCACATCATTCCAGGAACGGCTGCAGCCGGAGATCCTGGTGTAACAAGCCGCAGAGCTGTAAGCTTCCGGCGCGGACATGGAGCGCAGGGCAAAACGTCCTTTGGCAATCCTGTCCCCTATATGCCAGTCGATATCAGACGTGTCCATGATAGTGCCATAGGCCTCCGGGTCGTACTGCTGCAGATAAAACTCCGCCGCTATGGCCGCCATATCAGAGAAGGCTTCGTTGATAGCACCCGACTGATCCGCATACACAAGGCCAGAGTGCTGGCTTGTAAAGGCGTGCGCCAGCTCATGCGCGACTATCGCGACAGAAACCAGTGGATGATAGCTGGCAGCACCATCTCCGAAACCCAGCCACTGACCGTCCCAGAACGCGTTCTGATAAGATCTGCCTACGTTAACAAGCACAGTCACAGGCTTGGGATCCCCATTAGCCTGAGCCAGAACAGGCATCCCGTACCAATTCTGAAACATGGAAACAACGAGACTGGCGAAAACATAGGCATCATTCGCCGGAGCCCAGGCACCGTTGACAGACTTTCCTGTATTTTCACCACAAGACCAGGAGACAGCCTGCGCATCAGGCGGCAGCGTCCAAGTCTGATTCAGAGATATAACACGCACCAGCTGATTGGCCAGAAAACACTCTCCATCTTGTTCGGTCACACTGAAAGGCAGTATGCCATCGGGGCCAAATTCGTAATAACCGGTTTTCCCATTTCCGCCCGGACCCTCGTCGGCGTGCAACCCCTGCATGTTATTCCAGTAACGAATAACGGCCCCGTCTTCGGCTGCCAGCAGGTAGTGTGGCCAGTGTCCCGGGCCCGATTCGGACTGAACGCGGAAATTAACGCGATAGGCAAGCTTGGCCGCACCCTGATCGACCCACACAAGAGGCTGGATATCCAGATCCGACACCGAGTCAGTGTCGCCAAAGCTGCGCTTGAACGCTTTCTGGGCCTTGGCCCCCATGCTGCGCCGGAAACTGTCAGTCAACTGCTCTTTCTTTATGGTGAGATCTATCCCCCTGGTTATTTTTCCATGGAACAAGCCTTCGCTGTGATCCCAGGCCCCAACACCTTCCTTCGCCTTGCCATAATGACCGACCAAAGCCCGCCCCTGCACTTCGATCCCTTTGTAGTACTGCTGGTAGCGCACATACCGGCGCTCCTGCACAAGGAAGCTACGCACTTGAATCAGACTGTGTTCCAGCTCTGTGGCATCGACTTCCGACGTGCTGTCATCCACCAGAACAAAAGGTGCCAGCTTTTCGTGATTGTCCTTGTGTATCAGGACATCATCTGCTGCCTGCGCTTTTACAGACAGCGCAAAAAACAACAGCGATACAACCCGAAACAAACCGCTTGGCGATTTCCCCATAGAATACCCTCCCTGGCTGTCCTTGACAGAGTAAAGCAATTTCACAATGGCTGTCATCACAGAAAACCAACGGCTTCCAGAACTTTTACCTGCCCCACAAAAAAAAGCGCTGCACCTTTAAAGGCGCAGCGCTTTTGCTGTGAACGAAAGAGAAAAGGTCAGTGGCTCGACAATTCCAGCAACAGAGCATTCAGCCGGCTGACATAAGCACCCGGATCTTCGAGTTGCCCACCCTCTGCCAGCCGTGCCTGATCAAGGAACAAGCGACTCAGCTTGGCAAACCGGTCTTCGTCGGTTTCCTTGTCAAGGCGCAGGATCAGCGGGTGAGAGGGGTTGATCTCAAAAACAGGCTTGGAGACAGGCACTGTCTGCCCCGCCGCTTCCATGATACGGCGCATCTGGGCACCCATATCATTAGCCCCCACAACAAGACAGGCCGGCGAGTCGGTCAGACGATGGGTCACGCGCACAGACTCCACATCATCCTTGAGCACATCATGAATTCTCTTGACGAGATCCTTGTTGCCCTCTTCAACTTCCTTGCGTGCCTTTTTGTCTTCTTCAGTCTCCAGCTTGCCAAGATCCAGATCACCACGATCCACGCTTTCGAAGGACTTGCCGTCGAACTCGCGCAAATGAGACATCAGCCACTCATCGATACGATCAGACATCAGCAACACTTCCAGGCCTTTCTTCCGGAAAACCTCAAGGTGTGGACTGGCTTTGGCCGCATTGAAGGTCTCGGCTGTCAGGTAATAAATTTTGTCCTGCCCTTCCTTCATGCGCCCTACGTAGTCGGCCAGAGACACGGTCTGCTCTTCTTTGACATCTTCAGTGCTGGAGAAGCGCAAGAGCCCGGCGACCTTATCCCGGTTGGCAAAATCTTCACCGGGACCTTCCTTGAGAACCTGCCCGAACTCTTTCCAGAACGACTGATAGGTTTTTTCGTCATTCTTCGCCATTTTGTCCAGCATATCGAGCACCCTGCGGGTCAGGGCCGTACGCATGCTGTCAACCTGCGGGTCTTTTTGCAGGATTTCGCGGGAAACATTCAGGGACAGATCATTGGTATCCACCACTCCCCGAATAAAGCGCAGGTACATGGGAAGAAACTCTTCCGCCTTGTCCAGGATAAAAACCCGCTGCACGAACAGCTTGAGGCCACGATCCATTTCCCGGTTATACAGATCGAAAGGCGCTTTTCCGGGCACGTAAAGCAAACTGGTATACTCCAGCTTGCCTTCTACACTGTTGTGGCTCCACTTCAGGGGGTCTGCATAGTCGTGGCTGATATGACGGTAGAACTCCTTGTACTCCTCGTCCTTGATTTCACTGCGATTGCGCGTCCACAGCGCCTTGGCAGTGTTGACTGTCTCCCACTCCGGCGCTTTCGCCTCTACATCTTTCTTGTCTTTCTCCGCACCCTCATCCTTGTCTGCTTCCGAAGGCAACTCCTCCTTGAGCATCAGGATGGGCAGGGAAATGTGATCAGAATACTTCCGGATGATACCGCGCAACTTCCAGTTGCTGGCAAACTCTTTATGCTCGTCTTTCAGGAAAAGGGTGATGCTAGTACCACGCGCCGCTTTTTGTGCAACATCGATAGTAAACTCGCCTGAACCGTCCGACTCCCAGAGCACAGCCTGAGACTCACCGGACTTGAGCGTTTCCACCCGCACTTTCTCCGCCACTATAAAAGCCGAGTAGAAGCCTACACCAAACTGACCGATCAGCTGTGCATCCTTCTTGTTGTCCCCCGTCATATTCTTGAGGAACTCGGCTGTTCCGGATTTGGCAATAGTACCGAGATTGGCGATGACCTCATCGCGACTCATCCCTATACCATTGTCTGTCACCGTAATAGTGCCGGCATCTGCATCAAAACCTATACGGATGTTGAGCTCGGGATCATCGCCCAGCAGCTCGCTGTTCTGCAGGGCCGCGTAGCGCAACTTGTCAGCGGCATCGCTGGCATTGGAGACCAGCTCCCGCAAGAAAATTTCCGGGTGCGAATAGAGGGAGTGGATCATCAAATGAAGCAGCTGCTTCACTTCTGTCTGGAAGCCCATGGTTTGCTTCGCAGATGAATCAATCTTTTCTTCGGTACTCATAAACGGGCCAATCCTCAGAATCAGGACCAATCTTCACGGTGTCCCATAAAATGGGGAGAAGACACTGTGTTTTCAAGGGGGCGCGGGTCAACTGGATGAAAAAGATTTTTCCCCGGCCGGGCTATCGAGAAAAGATTTGACCAGCGTCAGCATGAACGCCTGCTCACAAGCCAGCTCTCTCATCGCCTGATAGCGGCCAGACGCCCCACCATGACCGGCCTGCATGTGGATTTTCAGCAAAGCGGGGTGGCAACCGGTTGTCTGGCTGCGCACCCGGGCCACCCATTTGACGGCCTCCCAGAAAGGCACCCGGGAATCGGCCAGAGCTGTAGTCACCAGCTGGGGGGGATAGGGGCCGGCTTTCACCCCGTCCACCGGCGAATAGCTGTGAATATAGTCATAGACAGCCGGGTCGGCCGGATCACCCCATTCATCGTATTCCGTCACAGTCAGCGGCAAGCCTGGATCAAGCATGGTGTTGAGCACATCAACAAAAGGTACATTCAGCACGGCACCGGCAAACAACTCGGGCGCCCTGTTCAAGGAGGCGGCGACCAGCAGCCCACCGGCACTGCCACCTTCTGCCAGCAAGCGATCGGCAGCAGTGATATTCTGATCAATCAAAAACCGGGCACAGGCCACAAAATCGGCAAAGCTGTTTTTCTTGTGCAGCCCCTTTCCCTGGCGATACCAATGCTCCCCCAGATCGCCACCGCCGCGCACGTGAGCAATGGCAAACAGCATACCGCGATCGAGCAGATTAAGCCGTCCAGAAGAAAATCCCGGATCTTCACTCGCCCCATAGGCGCCATAGCCGTAGAGCAAAACAGGAACCGGACGCGAGAAGCTTTCCCGACGTCCCACCAGGCTGACCGGCACCAGCACTCCATCTTCTGAGGGCACCTGTATTCGCCGGGTTTGATAGTCGTCGGGATTAAAGCCAGCCTCCACCGGCAGCTGCCAGCGCAGTTGCCAATGACCGGTGTCCAGACAGACATCCAGCACAGAGAGCGGTCTGTTGAGTGACTCATACTCCAGACGCAAAAAGCCTGCGTCATACTCGGCGTTATCGCCAGCGGCGACCGACCAGAGAGCATCAGGGAACGCCACCTGACAGCTGTCGCCTGTGTGCAGCTGGCGTATCCTGACCTGCACCAGTCCCTTCTCCCGCTCGAACAAAACCAGGTGACCCGGAAAGAGTTCATAGTCTTCCAGGGTGACATCTTGTCGATGCGGCACCAGCTCGGTCCAGTGCTGCGGCTGCTGCACAGAGGCGGTCACCAGGCGGTAGTTGATTCCCTGATCGTTGGTTTTGATATAAAACTGGTGACCATCAAAGTCAGGATAATATTCCAGACCTTTCTCCCGAGGGCGCATCAGCTGCAAAGGGGCGTCCGGCTCAGACAGAGGCCCCCACAGGTACTCCGTGGTATCAGTGCTGGCCAGTTCCACCAACAACAGCTGCTCCGTTCGATCTGCAGACAGCGCCATGAAAAAACGGGCATCAGTTTCTTCCAGCAGCACCCGGTCGACTGTCACAGCAGTTCCCAACCGGTGATGACACAACTGCCAGGGACGCCTGCAGGCATCAAGGCGCAGGTACCAGAAAGACTGACTGTCCGCTGCCCAGACCACACAGGAAGAACAGGTATCCAGCGACTCTGGCAACAGCTCACCAGTATCCAGATTACGAATCGACAGGGTCCACTCCTCGTCACCGGTACTATCCTCTGCCCAGACCAGGAAGCGGTTATCCGGACTGACCGCCAAAGAACCCAGCTCAAAATAGGCGTGCTTTCCGGCCTGCTGGTTAGAATCGAAGAGCAGCTCAGGCGCAGCCTGACCCAACTTGCGGCGATAGTGTATCGGGTACTCCCGGCCCTCAAGCGTCCGCTCAAAGAATTCGTAGCCACGCCATTGATACGGCAATGACTCAAAGGTCTCCCGCAGGCGCGCTTTCATTTCAAGATAAAGCTGATCCTCCAGAGGCGCAGAGTCCGCCATGACGGCCTGGGTCCATGCATTTTCCTTTTCCAGCCAGTCCTTCACTTCCTGACTCTCAGGATCTTCCAGCCAGCTGTACTCATCGCGACGCTCTCGCCCTGCGTAACAACGGACTTGCGGACGGGCCGGAACACAGGGACCTGGGCCTGCGTTGGCAAAACTTTTTGGGGTCATAACAAAAGTGTCTCTTGAAGGAAATGCGTTTTAATTCAATGGAGAACCGGCACTGCCAGCCGGACAGCCGTGACCTGATGCAATCAGCCGGAGAACCGGGTAGACTCCTGCCCCTTGCACGCTCACTTCTGTAGATTTCATAACGCCCAGGCGCAATTGTGACACTGAACGAGTATATAACGGCATGGGCCCTCTATCTGCTGGCGACGGCAGGCTGCATCGCAGCATTCTGGAAAATGACGAGCCTCCTGGGACGCACGTCCAGAGGCTGGATCAGACTCTGGATGACAACGGCTCTCCTTGTACCCGGGAGCCCGACGCCAGACACGCCCTGGAGTGCGCCCGCACTACTGGGCAGCCTCTACGAGCTGCTCAGCTACGGCCAAATCCCACCCACCAACGGCCTGCTGCTGGCCGCAGCCCTTATGATCGTCAGCCTGTTTCGGCTGTGGCAACTGAGATAGAGTCGGGAAAAACACGTCAGGCGACGCATGCCTCGCGTTGCTCAGTCTCCAGCAAACTTTGACAAGCCTCGAGAAAAACACGACGTAGCCAGACATGTTCTGGCGTGCGGTGCGTCAGCTGATGCCAGGTCATTTGATAGTGCGAGTCCAGTGCGCTCAATTCGGCAGGAAGCCGCAACGCCTGGAGCCGGTAGCGTTCCATCCACCAACGACACAGTGGCCGGGTGCCTACCATCAGGCTGCGTGTCTGACTGACCACTTCACAAGCCAGATGGGGATCCGACGTGGACAGCAACAAGGTTCTCTCAGCCAGCAAGCTGGCCACTGACGGGGGAAAGGGAAGCGCTGTGTACTCCCCGCTGTCCAGCCTCACATGCGAGCAGGCTTTGTACTGGGAAAGACTGATCTGGCGGCAGCCGGCATAGGGATGATTACGGGCGACGAACGCAAACCCGGGAGCCGGTGCAATCAGGTGACAGTGCAAATCATGACGTTGCAGCGGCACTATGTTGATGCACAGATCAAGATGACCAACTGTCATATCATGCAAACTGCAGCGCGACCAGGGCTCGACCTGTATCCTGACACCCGGCGCTTCCTGTTCCAGACGCGCCAGCAAGCTTGGCATAATCTGCACAGACAGGTGCTCCATCATGCTGACGCAAAAAGCCTGGCGACACGAAACCGGATCAAAAAGCGGCGGTGCGACCAGCTGTGCCAAAGCGCCCAGTACATCCGTCAGCTCGCTCGCCAGCGCCAGGGCGCGCGCTGTGGGCTGCAGTCCATGAGGAAGGCGCACAAACAGCTCATCCGCAAAAACACTGCGCAGCCGTGCAAGGGCCCTGCTGACAGCCGACTGGCTCAGACACAAGCGCGCCGCAGACCGGCTGACGCTCCGTTCTTCGAGCAATACATGAAGTACGACCACCAAATTCAGATCGAAGCGGCGTAAAAGCTCCAGGCTCATGTCCTGCTTGAGTCCTCGTTCTCTTCTTTTTCGTGCAGGCCATGAGTCGGCTGCGGCCGGGCATGGTACCAGGAGCCGGTGGTTTTGCACAGGTGCGGACGCTTTTCTTTTTTACAAAAAAGCCCGGATGCAAGGTCCGGGCTCGAAGCAAGATGGCGTCACCGCCGACAGTCGTCGTCAGTATCAGACACCGGTTCAGAACATGTAGTTATACTGGACGCCGACCAGGTGAGCATCGCCTCTGGTAATGCGACCGTTCACGTTCACGTTCACAGGGATCGGCGGATTAGTCCCTAGCTGTGCGCTATCCGTAATGGATTCCCTGTCCCCTTTAACGTAAGCGTACCCCAGATCTACACGATGATGACTGCCCATGGCGTAGCTCCCCCCCAGACTGAACCATTGGCGGTCAGAGTCGGGCACCCGGAAGTCCCGGTTCTGGTCTCCCACTGGACTGTTGTCATAGGCGTAACCAGCACGCAGGGCCAGAGCAGGGCTGTACTGCCATGTACCGCCAACCGCCCAGCGAGAACTGTCCGTGTAATTTCTTTCATCGGACTGCTTGAAGCCATTGTCCAACCGGATGTCAATGCTGTCGAAAGCGGACCAGTCGGTAAACATGTAACTGGCATGAACCGCCAGGCTATCAGTGAGCTGTTGCCGCACAGAAAATTCCGCAATGGCCGGCAGATTGACATCCACTACACCAGAGCTGTTGAGTGCCGGGTTCAAACCTGAGCGCGCCCGCCCTTTCAGATGACCGCTCACTTGCGAATGGTAGCGAACCCCAATGCGCGTGCCTTCCAGCGGCTGCCAGAGCACACCAACATCAGCCGCCGGCGCCCAATCATTCCCGGAAAGATGCAGGAGCTCCTGGTTGGCGGGCGGGCTGGGAAGCTCGCTACCAAGCACGCCTCTTATATAGACCGCACTCACACCAATACCGAGACTCAGATTGTCCTGCACTTTCCAGGCCAGACTCGCATTCATGTTATAGGAGGTAATTTCAGACTCTCTGGCCACCAGACTGGCTGCGGAGGAGGCGGCATAGGAAGTCTTGACGCCATAATTGCTGAACCCCCCTACTCCCCATGTCAGCTTCTCGTTAAGAGGACGACTGTAGAAGAAAGTCGGCACCAGCTGCTCGTCCGCTACATTTCTGTCTGAGGAAGTAATATCACCCACCCCCGGCACCCCAGCAGCAGACTGGTCAACAGTCACACGCGGGGCTACGTAGGTCGCGGCAGCAGTAAAAGTGGCGCCTTTGAGCCAGGACATGCCGGCCGGATTGCGTGCAATCACAGAGGCATCCTCGGCTATGGCAGCCTCTCCAGCAAAAGCTCTGCCCAAACCTGTGGCACTGTGTTCATTAGCCTGAAAGCCCGCAGCCTGCGCATGAAAAGCGGGCAGACAAGCGATAAAAAGGGGTGAAAGGGCGCAAACCCGACGACCAAAACTGAAACGCATGAACTCTCCTTACCATGACATGAATGGTGTAGAGGTGCTTTTCGACAGTGCGATACGCCCTTGTTATTCGGTCTTCGCCACCATGCACCGCGCCGGCACCCAGGCGGCGTAGCCTACCCACAGTCACTCAACAACATCCAATGACTTATCTGGCAATCTGTTTTTCGGCTGATGCATATCACTTGAGCGAACACCTCTTTTTCCCCTCTGGCGCACTAAAAAACATCCAGGTTGATGTGTTTTTTCTGGTAAGGTCGCTCACACATCTACAAGGCTGACCCCACAAACAAAAAGGAATGGTATTTCTGTGACATCCCACCTCGCTGACAGCATCTACTTTTTGATATCTCCTTCTATCTGGCCTTGGTGCGCCCTGCTGGTGGGCCTGCTGATCGGCAGTTTTCTCAATGTGGTCATTTACCGTTTACCGATCATGCTTGAGCGACAATGGCATCAAAGCTGCCAGGCCATGGAGAACACGGGGAATGACCAGCAACAACAGGACGCCGCCCCCTTCAATCTGGTTGTTCCGCCCTCCGCCTGCCCTTCATGCCACCACCGGCTCCGCCCGTGGGACAACATCCCTCTGCTGAGCTACCTCTGGCTGCGAGGGCGTTGTCGCTACTGCCAGACCCCCGTATCCTTGCGCTACCCCGTGACAGAGCTGGCGGCAGGACTCCTGGCGCTGACCACCGCCCTTGTGTACCCACCCGGCACCGAGGCTCTGGCAGTCTGTGTACTGTGCTGGTGCCTGCTGGCCTTGTCAGTCATAGACATAGATACACGTTTGCTGCCCGATTGCCTGACCCTGCCTCTGCTCTGGGCAGGACTGCTTGTCAATAGCCAGGCAATGTTCACCACATTGGACAACGCCGTCTTTGGGGCAGCAGCCGGTTATTGCGTATTCTGGGTTGTTCATCATATTTTCTTGCTTGTCACCGGTCGGCAAGGCATGGGATATGGCGACTTCAAGCTGCTGGCTGCGCTGGGCGCCTGGCTGGGCTGGCAGTTTCTGCCAGTGATCATCCTGCTGTCATCTTTTGCAGGGGCTATTGCCGGACTGGCACTGATCCTGTGCTGCGGCCGCGACAGGCTCAACCCGCTCCCTTTTGGACCCTGGCTGGCCGCCGCCGGTATAGCCTGTGTTTTTTATGGCGAGCAACTGATGGGCCTCTACAGTCGGCTGGCACTGTAGCAGCCCCCCCGCAAGCAAACGGCATAACGGAGTCCTTTGGGTGTTTGTTGTAGGCATCACCGGCGGCATAGGGGCCGGCAAAACAACAGTGGCAGACTATTTTGCAGCACGCGGCATCACCCTGGTTGATGCCGACCAGGCCGCGCGCCAGGTTGTGGAGCCAGGCCAGCCGGTGCTGGCGCAGATCGCGGCCCATTTCGGACCTGGTACACTATTCCCCGACGGACAGCTGGACCGGCGCGCACTGAGAGAACGCATTTTCAACCATGCCCCGGACCGGCACTGGCTGGAACAACAACTGCACCCCCTGATCAACGCTCTGCTGAAAGAAGAAATAGCCAACGCGCGCTCCGCCTACGTTGCGCTGGTTTCCCCTCTGTTGTTTGAAGCCGGGCAACGCACGCTGGTAGACCGGGTACTGGTTGTCGATGTGCCCGAATCTGTGCAAATCGAGCGCGCCATGCGCCGGGACAAGTTGTCTGGCGAGCACATCCAGGCCATCATGCGCAGCCAGATGGATCGGCAGACCCGCCTGCGACTGGCTGATGACAGCGTGAACAACAACGCCACACCGGAGCTGCTTCATGCTCAGCTGGACCGGCTGCACCGTGACTATATAGGCTATGCGGCGCAATAGGCTATGC